>JAEWDF010000063.1 GCA_023390245.1 Pseudomonadota bacterium | reverse complement strand
GCCTCCACCAGGGTGGGCGAGACATCGCCGCCGGTCGGCGCCACCTCGGCGGCGACATCCATGTCGCCGCTCAGCAGGGCCGAGGTGAAGGCCTGCTCGCGCACGCGCGGCTGTTCCGGCGTCAGGCGGTTGGTCCGCGCCAGATAGTCCGCGCCGACCGCGCCCTCGCCCCTCATCAGGGCCAGCTTGCCGGCCAGGTACAGGCCATAGGCGCTGCGCCCGTCCCGTTCCGTCGGCACGGGCGCCCAGACCTCCGGAATCGGCGGCGTCGCCGGCGTGTCGGCGATGATGATGTGCGGCGGCGTCTGCGCCGGCGCATCCGTGTCGCCGGGCACGGCCTCTTCCGGCGACTGGCCCGGCTCAAGAATGACGGCGGGCGGCGACAAGGGCCGCCCTTCCGGACCGTCCGCCGGGGTCTGACCCGGCGGCGGATCCTGCGCCAGGGCGCGACCGGCCAGGGACGAGGTCAGGGCCAGGGCGATCACGGTCAGGGAGGCGGCCAGCAGGCGCGAGCGGGAAGCGGTCATGCGCCGGACCCTTCACGGTTTTCCCGTCGCGGGCAAGGGCCGGATGACCGCCCCGCCCGTCGCGGATCACATGTTCGGATAGTTCGGCCCGCCGCCGCCCTCCGGCGTCGTCCAGACGATGTTCTGCGACGGGTCCTTGATGTCGCAGGTCTTGCAGTGGACGCAGTTCTGGGCGTTGATGACGAAGCGCGGATCGGCCTTGGCCGTCTCGTCGCCATACACCACCTCGTATACGCCCGCCGGGCAGTAAAGCCGCGCCGGCTCCCCGTATTTGGGCAGGTTCACCTGGATCGGCGTCCTGGGGTCCAGCAGCTTCAGGTGCGCCGGCTGGTCCTCAGCGTGGTTGGTGTTGGAGATGAACACCGAACTCAGCTTGTCGAACGACAGCTTCCCGTCCGGCTTCGGATAGGCGATCGGCTTGTGCCTGGCCGCCAGCTCGGTCGAGGCGGCGTCCGTCTTCTCGTGCGCCAGGGTCGGGATCGGCGACCAGCCGCCCAGCAGGGTGCGGCACCACATGTCGACCATGCCCAGGAAGCCGCCCAGCGTCGTGCCGAACTTCGACAGCAACGGCTTGGCGTTGCGCACCAGGCCCAGTTCCTTGTGCACCCAGCTCTTTTCATAGGCGGCCTGGTATTCGACCAGTTCGTCGCCCCCGCGCCCGGCCTGGAGCGCCTCATAGGCGGCGTCGGCGGCCAGCATGCCGGTCTTCATCGCGTTGTGGCTGCCCTTGATGCGCGGCACGTTCACGAAGCCGGCCGAACAGCCGATCAGCGCCCCGCCGGGGAAGCTCAGTTTCGGCACCGATTGCAGTCCGCCCTCGGTGATCGCCCGCGCGCCGTAGGAGACGCGGGTCCCGCCCTCCAGATGCTCGGCGATGGCCGGATGGTGTTTGAAGCGCTGGAATTCGTCGAAGGGCGACAGGAAGGGGTTGCGGTAATTCAGGTGCACCACATAGCCGATGGCCACATAGCGGTCGCCGAAGTGGTACATGAAGCTGCCGCCGCCGGTGTTCTCGTCCAGCGGCCAGCCGGTGGTGTGTTGGGCCAGGCCGGGCTGGTGCTTTTCGGCCGGCACCTGCCACAGCTCCTTCAGGCCGATGCCGTATTTCTGCGGCGACTTGCCGTCCTGCAGACTGTGGCGGGCGATGATGGTCTTGGCCAGCGACCCGCGCACGCCCTCGGCGATGAAGACGTATTTGCCGTGCAGTTCGATGCCGGGCTGGAAGTCGCCGGTCGGCTTGCCTTCGCGGTCGATGCCGAACACGCCGGCGACGACGCCCTTCACCCGCCCCGTCTCCTCTTCCCAGACGACATGGCTGGCGGCCATGCCGGGATAGACTTCCACGCCCAGCGCCTCGGCCTGCTCGGCCAGCCAGCGGCAGACGTTGCCCAGCGAGGCGATGTAGCAGCCGTGATTGTGCATGAACGGCGGCATCAGCGGCATCGGCAGCGGCGCCGAGCCCTGCGGCCCCAGCAGCAGGAACCGGTCCCTGGTCACCGGCGTCTCCAGCGGCGCGCCGCGTTCCTTCCAGTCGGGGAACAGTTCGTTCAGCGCCCGGGGGTCGATCACCGCGCCCGACAGGATGTGGCCGCCGATCTCGGCCGACTTCTCCAGCACGGCGACGGAGACGTCCTTGCCGTCCTTCTCCGCCCGCTGCTTCAGGCGGATGGCCGCCGACAGCCCCGCCGGGCCGCCGCCGACGATGACGACGTCATAGTCCATGACCTCGCGCTCGACGCCCTGCAGGGCCTCCAGCGGCGGCAGATTGTCGATGATCGCTTCCTGACGGGCGGTTTCCGCCCCGCCCTCGATCGCTTCCTCGGCCATGTGTCCCCTGAAATCCCGGTTATGCGTGTGGTTATGCCGCTTATCGGAAGGTGACGCGGCGGCGGTCAAGGCTTATCCCTGTCGCCGGACATGAACGCGCAACCCCACGACATCGCTGCGACCGAGAGCCTGTTCGCCTTCTGGCGCGACGCCGGCGTGGACGCCTGCTACCTGGAGGCGCCGGTCGACCACACCCATCTGGCCCCGCCCGCGCCGGTCCAGGCCATCGCCAAGGCCATAGCCTCCGTCGCGCCGCAAGCCGGCGGCCTGGAGAGTGATGAGGCTCCGGCCGAGGCCCGCCGCCTGGCCTCGGGCGCGGCGACGCTCCAGGACCTGGCCGCCGCCATCGCCGCCTTCGAGGGCTGCACCCTGCGCGGCATGGGGGCGACCCAGTCGGTCTTCGCGCGGGGCAATCCGAACGCCCCTGTGCTGGTGATCGGCGAAGGCCCCGGCGCGGAGGAGGACCGGCGCGGCCAGCCCTTCGTCGGCAAGGCCGGCCAGTTGCTGGACCGGATGCTGGAGGCCGCCGGCCTGACGGACAAGGTCTTCATCACCAACACCGTCTTCTGGCGACCGCCCGGAAACCGCACCCCCACGCCGCAGGAACAGGCCGTCTGCGCCCCCTTCGTCGAGCGCGCCTTCGCCCTCCTGAAGCCCAGGGCGGTGCTGCTGCTCGGCGCGGCGGCGGCCAAGTCGTTGCTCCGGACGGAAGAGGGCATCATGCGCCTGCGGGGCCATTGGAAGGAATGGCGGCTGGCCGAGGACGGCCTTTCGGCGCCGGCGATGCCGACCCTCCACCCCGCCTTCCTGCTGCGCCAGCCCCAGGCCAAGCGCCAGGTCTGGGCCGATCTGCTGGCCCTGGCGTCCCGCCTTGAAACAGACTCGGTTGAGGCGCAGGGGTGATTTTGGCATATTCGATGCTGACGACCGATCGCCACACGCGCCGCGCCTGACATCGAGACAGGCGGCGACGACGCCAACGAGGGGGCCGCCGCGTATGTATCTTGGCCGCGCGCTTATCGCGCCGACGCTCGCCGTCGTGCTGTCCGCCTTCGCCGGTTCGGCGCTGGCGGCTTCGACGTCCGAGGAAACGCCGCTCGCTTCCGCCGGTTCCAGGCCCGTCGTGCTTTCGGCCGAGGACCGGCTGAGCTATACGACCGCCTTCGACGCCCTGCGGCGCGGCGATCTGGAGATCGCGCGCGAGTCGGCGCGCAAGGCCCAGGACCGCGTCCTGCTGGGCCAGGTCGAGTTCGAGCGGCTGTTCCATCCCGACTATGTCGCCACTTATGACGAATTGACGGCCTGGCTGGACGCCTATGGCGATCTGCCCTGCGCGGACCGCGTCTACACCCTGGCGCTGCGCCGGCGGCCCGACGGCGCGCCCGAGCCGCGCAAGCCCGGCGGCCTCCTGGTCCGCACCTGGAACAGCGTCGTCTCCGCCGTTTCCGGCGGACCGGCCGTCGATCCGGCCAAGGCCGCGCGCATCGCCTACAACAATGACGATCTGACCGGCGCCTCCGTCATCGGGCGCGAGATTGGCGACTGGTGGACCGTGGGCCTGGCGGAATGGCGCCTGGGCGAATTCCACGAGTCCTACGCGGCCTTCGAACGGGTGGCGAACGATCCGACCGAGGACCCGTGGGTCCGCGCCGGCGCCGCCGTCTGGACCGCCCGCGCCGCGGCGCGGTCCGGCCGCCAGGATCGCATCACCGACTATCTGCGTCTCGCCGCCGCCTGGCCGGCGACCTTCTACGGCCAGGTCGCCCTGCGCCAACTGGGCCAGGAGCCGGAAATCGCCAACCTGGGGCCGCGCCCCTATACGGCCGAACCGACCTTGCGCCGCGCCCTCTATGTGCCC
Organism: Pseudomonadota bacterium; assembly: GCA_023390245.1. Classification (GTDB taxonomy): domain Bacteria; phylum Pseudomonadota; class Alphaproteobacteria; order Caulobacterales; family Caulobacteraceae; genus Brevundimonas. The sequence goes on along the minus strand of JAEWDF010000063.1, from coordinate 13,393 downwards.
GACGCCGCGGCGGTGGAGTCGACCGACCTGGCCGCCTTCGTGCAGCAGGACCCCGCCGCCCGCCGCGCCGTCGCCTATTACGAGGTCGGCCGACGCTCGGACGGCGAGAACGCCATCCGATCGGGCCTGCGCACCGCCGCCGGCGACACCGCCCGCATGTGGACCGCCTTGGCCCGCATCATGATCCCCGCGCGCAGCGAAGGCGCCGAGATCGACGCCGTCCGCTATCCGATGCCGGTGCTGGAGCCCGAGGGCGGCTTCGTCGTCGAGAAGGCCTTGGTCTACGCCCTGGCCCGCAAGGAGACGGACTTCAACGCCCAGGCCCGCTCCGGCGCCGGCGCCTACGGCATGATGCAGGTGATGCCGACCACGGCGGCCGAGATGACCGGCGACCGGGGCTTCGTCACCGAGCCGCAACGGCTGTTCCAGCCGGCGGTGAACCTGCGGCTGGGCCAGGCCTACGTCCAGCGCATGCTCCAGCTTCCAGCCTTCGACGGCGATCTGCTGCGCGCGGTCGCCTCCTACAACGCCGGCCCCGGTCCGATGCTCGCGGCGCTTCGCAAGCTGGGCCCCGACGCCGATCCCCTGCTGCTGATCGAGACCATCGACGTGCCCCAGGCGCGCGACTACGTCGAGAAGGTCGTCGCCGCCTACTGGATCTACCAGCGCATGATGGGCGGGCCGCTGAACACCCTGGACGCCGTCGCCTCGGGCGCCCCGCGCGTGCCGATCGCCCTGGACTACGTGCCGCCTGCGCCGCCCGCCGACCCGCTTCTGGTCGCCCAGACGCCGAGCATCGCCGGCGGCCAATAGGCGTCAGAGAATCGCCGTCAGCAACATCGCCCACACGGCCGCCGCCACGCCGGCGGCCAACGCCGGGCCGATCAGAACGCTCAGGGGGCGCGGCCTGCGCGCGGCCTGGATCTCGCTCCGGATAGGAAGAGGCATGACGCGATCTCACGGAAAATCCGGGAGATACGGATAGCGCCGGTCGCTTAACGGCCGGTCAGCGACCGTGGTTTCCGCCGCCTTACGCCTCCGCCTCCCATTCCCGGAAATGCGGATGCGCCAGAAGCCCCCCGACATAGGCCGCCGCCGTCCCGTCGTCGCCGTGCGAGGCCAGATCGATCTGGAAATGCCGCACACGCGCCGCCACGGGCGTGTAAAAAATGTCCGCGATCGAGCGCTCCCCGAACAGCCACGGGCCGCCCGCGCCGAACCGGTCGCGCATCTGGCGAAACAGCGTCACGATCCGCGCCAGGTCCCGGTCCAGCGCCGGGTCCGATGGCGTCTCCGACCGCGCCTCGCCGACCATGGGATGCTCCGGCCCCGTGCCGCAGAAGGTCCGCAACGCCGCGAAACCGGCGTGCATTTCCGCCGTCGCGGACCGGGCCAGCGCCCGCGCAGTCGGATCGGCCGGCCACAGCCGCGCCTCCGGATAGCGCTCGGCGGCCCATTCCGCGATCGCCAGCGTGTCCCAGAGGATCTCCCCGTCGACCCGCAGCGCCGGCACGAAGCCCGAGGGGGACAGTCGCCGCAGCTCGGCCTTCTGCGCCTCGGTGTCGTACCGCGCGTCGCGCGTCTCGAACGCCGCCCCGGTCGCCTTCATCACCAGCCAGCCGCGCAGCGACCATGTCGAATAGGCCCGGGGTCCGATCAGCAGTTCCATGGCGCCTCTCCGTGTCCGGCCCTTCAATGGCCGCTCGACAGTTTCAGCACAACCAGGCCCGCCGCCACCAGCAGGACCCCGGCGACGCGCATCGGCGTCAGCGCCTCGCCCAGCACGGCGACGCCCACGACGAAGGCGCCCACCGCGCCGATGCCCGTCCAGACGGCGTAGGCCGTCCCCAGCGGCAGGCTCCGCATCGCCATCGACAGCAGGCCGAAGCTGGCGATCATGAAGGCGAGGGTCCCGGCCGTGACCCATGGTCGCGTGAACCCGTCCGAGGCCTTCATCAGGAAGGCCCACACGACCTCCAGGACGCCGGCGAAAAAGAGGAAAATCCAGGCCATGACGAAGCTCCCTGCACGGCGGCCGGGTCGTCCCGGCGTAAAGCCCGATGCGGGGGAGGTCGTCCTCCTTGGATGCGCGCCCTATCTGGGACAGGCGCGGGCAAAGTCAATGCGAACGGCCCTGAAACCTTGACTCGCGCCGACGCCCGACCGACACGACCGCCCCATGATCACGCGCTATTCCCGCCCCGACGCCGTCGCCATCTGGTCCCAGGAAACCAAGTACAAGATCTGGTTCGAGATCGAGGCCCACGCCGCGACCAAGATGGCCGAACTGGGCGTCATCCCCAAGGAGTCGGCCGACGCCATCTGGGCGAACGGCAAGGATGCGACCTTCGACGCCGACCGCATCGACGAGATCGAGCGCACCACCAAGCACGACGTCATCGCCTTCCTGACCCACGTGTCGGAGATCGTCGGCGAGGAAGCCCGCTTCCTGCACCAGGGCATGACCTCCTCGGACGTGCTGGACACCTGTTTCGCGGTGCAGCTGGCGCGCTCCACCGACCTGCTGCTGGGCGGCGTCGACCGGGTGCTTGCGGCGCTGGAGACCCGCGCCAAGGAGCATAAATACACCGTCACCGTCGGCCGCAGCCATGGCATCCACGCCGAGCCGGTCACCTTCGGCCTCAAGCTGGCCGGCTATCACGCCGAGTTCCAGCGCGCCCGCCGCCGCCTGGTCACGGCGAGGGAAGAGATCGCCACCTGCGCCATCTCCGGCGCCGTCGGCACCTTCGCCAACGTCGACCCGGCGGTCGAGCAATACGTCGCCGACCAGATGGGCCTCCAGGTCGAGCCGGTCTCGACCCAGGTCATCCCGCGCGACCGCCACGCCGCCTATTTCGCCGCCCTGGGCGTCGTCGCCTCCTCGATCGAGCGTCTGGCCACGGAAATCCGTCACCTGCAGCGCACCGAGGTCCTCGAAGCCGAGGAATTCTTCGACAAGGGCCAGAAGGGCTCGTCGGCCATGCCGCACAAGCGCAACCCGATCCTGACCGAGAACCTGACCGGGCTGGCCCGCCTGGTCCGCTCGGCCGTCACGCCCGCGATGGAGAACGTCGCCCTGTGGCACGAGCGGGACATCAGCCACTCCTCGGTCGAGCGCGGCATCGGCCCGGACGCCACCATCCACCTGGACTTCGCCCTGCACCGTCTGGCGGGCGTGATCGAGCGGCTGAACATCTACCCGGAGAACATGCAGAAGAACCTGGACCGCCTGGGCGGCCTGGTCTTCTCCCAGCGCGTCATGCTGGCCCTGACCCAGGCCGGGATCAGCCGCGAGGACGCCTATGCGGCGGTCCAGGAGAACGCCATGAAGGTCTGGCGCGGCGAGGGCCGTTTCATCGACTTCCTCAAGGCCGACGCCCGCGTCACCCTGCCCGACGCCGACCTGGAGGCCCTGTTCGACCTCGGCTACCACACCAAGAACGTCGACGTGGTGTTCGACCGGGTGTTCGGGGCGGGCTGATAATCGGTATTGAAAATCGCACCGATTTTCATACTCTATCGTCATGCAGCGTCTCGAAGCCTCCGTGGCCGTCAGCGTCTCCGACCTGAAGAAGAGCCCCAGCGCCGTCATGGAGGGCGCGGCCGGCGAAACCGTCGCCGTGCTGAACCACAACCGCGTCATGGCCTATATGGTCCCGGCCGCCGCCTATGAGGCGATGATGGAGCGGCTGGACGACCTGGCCCTGGTCGATGTCGTCCGGTCGCGGGCCGACGAAGCGCCCGTGTCCGTCTCGCTCGATGAGCTTTGACCTCCGGTTTCTGCCCTCCGCGCTGAAGGAGTGGGAGAAGCTGGGCGCGCCGGTCCGGGCGCAGTTCAAGAAGAAGCTGGCCGAACGGCTGGAGCATCCGCGCGTGCCCAAGGACGCCCTTCACGGGCTGCGCGACCACTACAAGATCAAGCTGCGTGACGCCGGTTATCGCCTGGTCTATCGCGTCGAGGACCAGACGGTGACGGTCACCGTGGTCGCCGTCGGCAAGCGCGAGCGCGGCCGAGTCTATCGCGACGCCGCCCGGCGATGACGACCAAGACCGCCTTCGCCCCCGTCGTCGACGCCGACACCCGCCTGCTGATCCTGGGCAGCCTGCCGGGCGACGCCTCGCTGAAGGCGGCGCAATACTACGCCCATCCCCGCAACGCCTTCTGGCCCCTGATCGGCGGCGTGCTGGGCGAAGATCTAGCCGCGCTGCCCTATGACCGACGCCTCGACCGCCTGCTGGCGCGCCGCGTCGGCCTGTGGGACGTCATCGCCTCGGCCGCGCGGTCCGGCAGCCTGGACGCCGCCATCCGCAGCGCGGAGGCGGCCGACCTGCGCGGCCTGGTCGCCGGCCTGCCCGCCCTGCGCGCCGTCGCCTTCAACGGCGGCCTGTCCGCGCGGATGGGACGGCGCATCCTGTCCGGCCTGCCCGGCGTCCGCCTGATCGACCTGCCCTCCTCCAGCCCGGCCCACGCCCGCCCGCTGGCGCACAAGGCCCAAGCCTGGGCGGTTCTAGCGGCCTGCCTGGAGTGAACCGGCCCCGGCCGCAATGTTCACACATTGTTCTTGCTTAAATCGCGCAATTCATCCCCATATACCGTCGTCGCCCCGGAGCCGTCCGGGCCTCCTCGCGTTCCCCGATCAGGCATGACCGAAAAGCACAATTTCATCCGCGTCCGCGGCGCCCGCGAGCACAATCTCAAGGGCGTCGACCTCGATATTCCGCGCGAACAGTTGGTGGTGATGACGGGCCTGTCGGGCTCGGGCAAGTCGTCGCTGGCGTTCGACACCATCTATGCCGAAGGCCAGCGCCGCTATGTCGAGAGCCTGTCGGCCTATGCGCGTCAGTTCCTGGAGCTGATGGGCAAGCCGGACGTGGACCTGATCGAGGGCCTGTCCCCGGCCATCTCCATCGAGCAGAAGACGACGTCCAAGAACCCGCGCTCGACCGTCGGCACCGTCACGGAAATCCACGACTACATGCGCCTGCTCTGGGCGCGCGTCGGCATCCCCTATTCGCCCGCGACCGGCCTGCCGATCGAGAGTCAGACCATCAGCCAGATGGTCGACAAGCTGACCGCCCTGCCCGACGGCGAGCGCATTCTGCTGCTGGCCCCGGTCGTCCGAGGCCGCAAGGGCGAGTACCGCAAGGAGATCGCCGAGTGGCAGCGCCAGGGCTACCAGCGGCTGAAGATCGACGGCCAGTTCTACCCGATCGACGAAGCCCCGACCCTGGACAAGAAGTTCAAGCACGACATCGACATCGTCGTGGACCGGATCGTCACCAAGGAAGGGCTGGAAGGCCGCTACGCCGACAGTCTCCAGACCGCGCTCGGCCTGGCCGACGGCGTGGCCACCGCCGAATGGGCCAGCTTGGCCGAGGGCGAGACCGCGCCGCGCACCCTGGTCTTCTCCGAACGCTTCGCCTGTCCGGTCTCCGGCTTCACCATCGCCGAGATCGAGCCGCGCCTGTTCTCCTTCAACAATCCGTTCGGCGCCTGCCCGGTCTGCGACGGCCTGGGGGTCAAGCTGGCCTTCGACGCCGACCTGGTCATCCCCGACCGCGACAAGAGCCTGCACAAGGGCGCGGTCGCCCCCTGGGCGCGCGGTCCCTCGCCCCTCTACACCCAGACGCTCCAGTCGCTCAGCCGCCACTACGGCTTCTCGATGGACAAGGCCTGGCGCGACCTTCCGGCCCAGGCGCACAAGGCGATCCTGTACGGAACCGGCTCCGAGAAGATCAAATTCGTCTATGACGACAACGCCCGCAAATACGAGGTCTCCAAGCCGTTCGAGGGCGTCCTGCCGAACCTGGAGCGCCGCTGGCGCGAGACCGACAGCGCCTGGGTGCGCGAGGAGTTGGCCCGCTACCAGTCCGAAACCCCGTGCGAGGCCTGCGGCGGCAAGCGGCTGAAGCCCGAGGCCCTGGCCGTCAAGGTCGGCGGCGAGGACATCGCCGACATCTCCATGCTGTCGATCTCCAAGGCCTACCTCTGGTTCTCGACACTGGAGCAGAGCCTGACCGACAAGCAGATGGAGATCGCCCGGCGCATCCTGAAGGAGATCACCGACCGCCTGCGGTTCCTGAACAACGTCGGCCTGGACTATCTGAACCTGTCACGCAGCTCGGGCACCCTGTCGGGCGGCGAGAGCCAGCGCATCCGCCTGGCCTCGCAGATCGGCTCGGGCCTGACCGGTGTCCTCTATGTCCTGGACGAACCGTCCATCGGCCTGCACCAGCGCGACAACACCCGCCTCTTGGAAAGCCTTAAGGGCCTGCGCGACCTCGGCAACTCCGTGCTCGTGGTCGAACACGACGAAGAGGCGATCCTCACCGCCGACTACGTCATCGACATGGGCCCGGCCGCCGGCGTCCACGGCGGCGAAGTCTGCGCCCAGGGCACGCCCGCCGAGGTCATGGCCAATCCGAACTCCCTGACCGGCCAGTACCTGACCGGCGCGCGCGAGATCGAGATCCCGCCCGAGGGCCGCCGACCGGTGGATCGCAAGCGGATGCTCAAGGTCTCCGGCGCCAGCGGCAACAACCTCAAGAGCGTCACCGGCGAAATCCCCGTCGGCGTCTTCACCTGCATCACCGGCGTCTCGGGCGGCGGCAAGTCGACCTTCACCATCGAGACCCTGTACAAGGCCGCCGCCCGCCGCCTGAACAATGCGTCCGACGCCCCCGCCCCGTTCGACCGAATCGAGGGGCTGGAGCATTTCGACAAGGTCATCGACATCGACCAGTCGCCGATCGGCCGCACCCCCCGCTCGAACCCCGCCACCTACACCGGCGCCTTCGGCCCGATCCGCGACTGGTACGCGGGCCTACCGGAATCCAAGGCGCGCGGCTATGGCCCCGGCCGGTTCAGCTTCAACGTCAAGGGCGGCCGCTGCGAGGCCTGCCAGGGCGACGGCGTCATCAAGATCGAGATGCACTTCCTGCCCGACGTCTATGTCACCTGCGACGTCTGCAAGGGCAAACGCTACAACCGCGAGACGCTGGAGATCGTGTTCAAGGGCAAGTCCATTTCGGACGTGCTGGACATGACGGTCGAAGAGGCCGCCCAGTTCTTCAAGGCCGTGCCGCCGATCCGCGACAAGATGCTGACGCTGGAGCGGGTGGGCCTGGGCTACGTCAAGGTCGGCCAGCCGGCGACCACCCTGTCGGGCGGCGAAGCCCAACGGGTCAAGCTGTCCAAGGAGCTGTCAAAACGCGCCACCGGCCGCACCCTCTACATCCTCGACGAACCGACCACCGGCCTGCACTTCGAAGACACGAGGAAGCTGCTGGAGGTGCTGCAGGAACTGGTCGAGAGCGGCAACACCATCGTGGTGATCGAGCACAATCTCGATGTCATCAAGGTCGCCGACCATCTGCTGGACTTCGGCCCCGAAGGCGGCGACGGCGGGGGCGAGATCGTCGCCGTCGGCACGCCGGAACAGGTCGCGGCCAATCCCGCAAGCTGGACCGGCAAATACCTCAAGGAGGTGCTGGACCGGCACGAGGAACGACGCAAGGCGCGGGTGGCGGACCTGTCGGCCTCCCCCGCCCCGGCTCGCGCGCCGCGCGCCAAGGTCCGTCAGCGGGCCTGATCGTCCCTTCTCTCCGTCACCCTCGGGCTTGTCCCGAGGGCCCATGGCTCCTCATTGCGGAGTGCAGCCGCTTTTTCCAGATGGTGGCGTCCTTCGATCGGCGTCGAAGGCGTGGAACAGTGGGCCCTCGGACAAGCCCGAGGGTGCGAGGTGTAGGATGCGAAAAAGGGCGCGCCCCTTTCGGAGCGCGCCCTTCCGTTCAGCTTCCGGTCGGGATCAGAAGCGACGGACGTAGTTCACCGAATAGACGTCCGCCTCGCCCGCGTCGTCGCGGAAGTCGCGGCGGGTCCAGTCGGCGCGCACGCCGTTCTGGCCGTCGAAGTAGTAGTTGGCGCCGGCGCCGTAGTTCCAGCTTTCGCCGTCGGCGTCCACGTCGACGCCGGCCACCTCGGCCTTGATCTTCGACGTGCCGTAACCGCCGCGCGCGAACAGTTCGAAGTTCGGCGTCACCGGCAGGGTGCCGACCACATAGGCGGCGGCGTCGTACTGGTGGTCCAGCTTGCCGTCCACGCCGTTGACGTTGAAGTCGTCGTCCTTGACGCCGACCGAGACTTCGCCTTCGACACCGATGTACGGGTTGAACTTGGCGCCCAGTCGACCCGTCACGGCGCCAAGATCACCGTCCGAGTGGTCAAGTTGAGAATAGCCCAGCGTGCCGTAGTACTGCGGCCCGGTCACAGTTTGGGCGAAAGCCGGGCCAGAAATGGCGGCGATTGCGGCGGCGGCGAGAAGAATGTTACGCATTGTTTCTATTTAACTCCTAGATGCGGCAGTTACAGGAACTACCGGCCCCATCCAGCGAGTGCTTAAATAGGTCGCGCCAGGAACCGTTCCACCCGGCCCCGAATACATGACAACGACTGTGTGCGCGGCGACACATACATCGTTACGCCAACCTGAGCGGCGGGATCAGTAAAGAAGGAAGGGTTGGCGGGTCTCGATCCACGCCCGTTCGTCCGGCCGTGTCGCGGCGTCCAGGTCGCCCGGCGTCGCCGCCGCGTCGTCCACCCATTCCCGCAGGCCCGGCCCGCCGTTGATCGTGTCGATCGGCAACCGCCCGAAGGCGTATTCATAGGGGAAGTCGCGCCACAGGTCGTAGTCGGGATACAGCCGCCGGATCGCCTTGAACCCCAGCGCCTGCACCCGCCACGGCTGGAAGGCGCCGTGGTCGTAGCGCGGCCCCTCGACGTGGATCTGCACCCCGCTGCACAGTTCCCCAACATGCTTGTGAAAGGTCGGCTGGAACCAGCAGTCGCGCAGCACGCAGCCCGCCAGCCAGTCGGGCGTCCCGTCCCGCATCATGCCCTGCATCTCGGCGATCACCGCCCGGGCGTCGATGTCGGGTGCGCCGAACAACTCCAGCGGCCGGGTCGTCCCCCGCCCCTCCGACAGGGTCGCCCCCTCCAGCATCACCGTGCCGGCGTAGGCCCGCGCCATCGACAGGTTCGGCGCGTTCGGGCTGGGGTTGACCCAGGCCCGCTCCAGCAGCGGCCAGCCGAACCCAGGCCCTTGCTCGGGCGCCCAACCCTGCATCTCCAAGACGCGGTATTCGACGTCCAGCTTGAAGTGGTCGATGAACCACAGCCCCATCTCGCCCAGGGTCAGGCCGTGCCGCATCGGCATCGGCCCGGCGCCGACGAAGCTCTCGAACCCGGCCTTCAGCGTCATCCCCTCGACCGGCCGTCCCGCCGGATTGGGCCGGTCCAGCACCCACACCGCCTTGCCGTGCTTGGCCGCCGCCTCCAGCACATAGAGCAGCGTCGTGACATAGGTGTAGATGCGGCACCCCAGGTCCTGCAGGTCGATCAGGATGACGTCGAACGTCTCCATCCATTCGTCCCGCGGCCGCCGCACCTCGCCATACAGGCTGAAGACCGGAAAGCCGTGGACCGGATCGCGATAGTCCGGGCTCTCCATCATATTGTCCTGCAGGTCCCCCTTCATCCCGTGCTGGGGGCCGAAGGCGGCGGTCAGCCGGATCTCCGGACAGGCGGCCAGGGCGTCCACCGCGTGGGTCAAATCCTCCGTCACCGACGCCGGATGCGCCAGCAGCGCCACACGCCGCCCCTTCAGCGCCGCGCGTAGGGCGTCGTCGGACAGCAGGCGATCGAGGCCGAAGTTCATGACAGGTCCAGCGCGAGGGAATCGGAGTGATGAAAATCCGGCATATCCGACGGATGCGTCAGCGCCCAATAGCTGATCGCCCCGTCCAGCCGCTCGACCACCGCCGTCAGGCCCACCGCCCCCGTCGCATCCTCCGGCAGCTCCACATCGACCGTCAGCACGAACCGCCCCGGCGCCAGCCGCGTCACGATGAAAGGCGCCGGAACCGCCAGGTTCCGCATCCCCTCGCGATAGCCGTCGAAGCCATAGGCGGCCCAGGCGCCCGACGGCGACAGATTGTATTCGACATAGCCGCCCGCCGTCCGCGCGAACGCCTCGAAACAGGTGGTGCGCCACAGTTCGTCCGTAGGCACGCGCGGCGCGCCCTGCGGCCACAGCACCGTCTCGACCGGCCCGCCGAGGCTGTATTCCAGGCTCAGCCTCCGCCCGTCCCGCCGCGCCTCGACCTCCAGCGTCAGGCCGTCGAGGCCGGCGGAGGTTGGATGCGGGATCAGGGGCAGACGCATTCCCCCTTCGTATCGGACGCGCCGCGCGGGTCAACGCCGACGTCGAGAGCCCCGCCACCGCTTCTGTCTCCTCCCCATGCAATGGGGAGGTGGCTCGGAGCGCAGCGGAGAGACGGAGGGGCTCTTCGGGGAAGACGACCGCCTGCATCCCTGCTAACGGACCCCTCGCCATGACAGACCAAGCCTTCAAGTCCGACTTCCTCAAAACCCTGCAGGCGCGGGGCTACATCCACCAGATCACCCATCCGGTCGAACTGGACGAGGCCGCCGCCTCGGGCGTGGTCTCGGCCTACATCGGCTTCGACGCCACGGCGCCCAGCCTGCATGTCGGCAGCCTGATCCAGATCATGATGCTGCGCCGCCTCCAGCAGGCCGGCCACAAGCCCATCGTCCTGATGGGCGGGGGCACCACCAAGGTCGGCGATCCGACCGGCAAGGACGCCTCGCGCCCGCAGCTGACCGACGAGACCATCCAGGCCAATATCGACGGCATTCAGACCGTCTTCGCCCGCTTCCTGACCTTCGGAGACGGCCCGACCGACGCGGTGATGGTCAACAACGACGAATGGCTGTCGACGTTCGGCTACATCCAGTTCCTGCGCGACTTCGGCACCCACTTCACCGTCAACCGGATGCTGAGCTTCGACTCGGTCAAGCTGAGGCTGGAACGCGAGCAGCCGATGACCTTCCTCGAGTTCAACTACATGCTGATGCAGTCGGTGGACTTCCTGGAGCTGAACCGCGCCCTGGGCGTGACGCTTCAGATGGGCGGTTCGGACCAGTGGGGCAACATCACCTCGGGCGTCGACCTGGTCCGCCGCGTGGACCAGAAGGCCGCCTTCGGCCTGACCACGCCGCTCTTGACCACGGCCTCGGGCGGCAAGATGGGCAAGACGGCGCAAGGGGCGGTCTGGCTGAACGCCGAACAGCTTTCGCCCTATGACTACTGGCAGTTCTGGCGCAACGCCGAGGACGCCGACGTCGGCCGCTTCATGCGCCTGTTCACCGACCTGTCGCTGGACGACATCGCCCGCCTGGAAGCCCTGCCCGGCGCCGAGATCAACGAGGCCAAGAAGGCCCTGGCCGATGCGGCGACCACCCTGCTGCACGGGGCCGACGCCGCCGCCCACGCCCGCGCCGCCGCCGAGGCCGCCTTCGAGCAGGGCCGCCTGTCCGCCGATCTGCCGACCGTCGAACTTCCGGCCGCCGAGGTGTTCGGCGCCATGATCGCCGCCGTCACGACCAAGGCCGGCCTGACCGCCTCCAACGGCGAGGCGCGCCGCCTGGCCCAGGGCGGCGGCCTGCGCCTGAACGACGTCGCCGTGTCCGACGGCGCCCAGTTGCTGACCGAAGGCGATCTCAGCGACGGCGTCGTCAAACTGGCCGCGGGCAAGAAGAAGATCGTCCTGGTGAAGCCCGTTTGATGACCGTGCTCGAAGGCCAACCCGCCCCCGTCCTGGACCTGCCGACCGACAGCGACGGCCGCGTCTCGCTGGCCGCGCTCGAAGGCAGGCCGGTGGTCGTCTATTTCTACCCCAAGGCCGACACGCCCGGCTGCACCAACGAGGGCAAGGACTTTTCGGCCCTGGTCGACGACTTCGCCGCCATGGGCGCGACGATCGTGGCCGTGTCGAAGGACCCGGTGAGGAAACTCGACCGCTTCAAGGCCAAGCACGACCTCAAGGTGATCCTGGCCTCCGACGAGGACGGCGCCGCCTGCGAGGCCTGGGGCGTCTGGGTCCAGAAGAAACTCTACGGTCGCGAATACATGGGGATCGAGCGCGCCACCTTCCTGATCGGCCCGGACGGCGTGGTCGCCCGCGCCTGGCGAAACGTCCGCGTCCCCGGCCACGCCCTCCAGGTGCTGGAGGCCGTTCGGGGCCTGGCGTGAAGCCTTTGCCGTGATGTGCGTTTGCGAAAAACGGAGTCCGCCAAGACCTGCGCCAGATTCGCCGCTCGCCGCCCAGGCGAATTGAGACGCCGATTCTCCCGAACCACGGCGGGTTTGGGCGGAATGATGGTTAACAAATCGTGAATCGTCTTGCGGACGCTATCAATGCGCCGGATAACGCTCAGCCTCAACGTGGGGGCGTTGCGTATGAGTGCCGCAGATCAGCCGAAGACGTCGCGATTTATCGAACGCTGGTTGCCGGTTCGATACCTGTACCTGCGCAGTAATGACGATATCCGCGCCTACGCCCTGACCGGCCGCCGCCAGATCCTGTTCGGCCTCGTCGGCTTCGCCGTCGTCGCCTGGACCCTGGTCGCTTCCGGCGGCTTCCTGTTCGACCTGATCACCCGCAGCCGCGCCGACGCAGAGGTCGTCAAGACCCGCGCCGCCTCCGAACGGCTGAACGCCGACCTCCAGGCGCGGCTGGAGAGCGCCGTCTCGCGCATGTCGGCGACCAGCGGCTCGCTGGAGCAGACCGCCGCCATGGTCGAGCGCCGCCACGCCGCCCTGACTCAGGTCATGGGCCAGTTCCACGGCGTCGAAGGCGCGGAACGGGCCCTGGCGCCCGCGCCGCCGTCGGCCAGCGACAATCCGATCCGCCGCATCATGGCCGTGCGACTGGACCAGGAGCGGCTGCTGGACCGGGCCGAGACCTTCGCCCAGACCCGGGCCGAGCGCCTGCGGGTCGCCTTCCGCCTGGCCGGGCTGAACCCCGCCGCCTATACGCCCCGCGCCGGCCAGGGGCTGGGCGGGCCGCTGATCGAGGCGCGCGATCCCCGGGCCCTGGCCACCATCCTGGACGTGGACGAGCCGTTCGCCGCGCGCATCCGCCACGCCGCCGACAATCTGAACGAGATGCGCACCCTGGCCGACGCGGCCGAGGGCCTGCCGTTCCGCCGCCCGACCCAGGCGCGCACCACTTCCGGCTTCGGCGTCCGCTTCGATCCGTTCAACGGCCGCCCCGCCGTGCACCAGGGCCAGGACTTCGCCGCCCCTCTGAACACCCCCGTCTATGCGACGGCGCCGGGCGTGGTCTCCTACGCCGGGGTCCGTTCAGGCTATGGCAACACTGTTGAGATAGACCATGGCCGCGGTTTCAAGACGCGCTACGCCCATCTCAACGCCCTGGCGGTCACCACCGGCCAGCCTGTCGCGCTCGGCCAGCGCGTCGCCGCCATGGGCACGACCGGCCGGTCGACCGGCGTCCATCTCCATTACGA
>JAEWDF010000037.1 GCA_023390245.1 Pseudomonadota bacterium | reverse complement strand
CGGCTGAGGAGGAATCGCTTCGCGATTCCGCTGAAGCCGTGAATCAAGGTCCAGCTTGGACCTGGAGCCTGATTCACCGCATCGTCGAAGCGCGAAGCGCTTCAACTCAAGCGGATCAGGCTCTAGGACGCGGCGAACCGATCCGAACAGCGCCCCGCCGGCGACGGCGGGGCGTTCTTCGTTTCAGCGACGGGAGAAGACCGCCCGCGTCAGGCAGGAGAAGACCAGCCGCCCGGCCTCGTCGAGCAGGTCGTGCTGGGCGATGACGATGCCCTTGCCGTCGCCCACCGGGTCCTTGCCCATCACCGTCATGCGCCCGCGCAGCAGTTCGCCCGCCGGGGGGTTGCGCATGTAGCGCAGGCCGTCCACGGCCAGGACCTTGGTCTGGGCCCAGCCGGCGGCCTTGTCGGCGGCCAGCCGGCTCCACAGCACGTAGACCAGGGCGTCCGGCGCGCCGTAGGCGACGTCCCAGCCCGGCTGGAATCGTTCGGCGAACAGGCCCAGCGATCCGTCGTCGACGGCGCAGGCCCCAAGCGGCACCACCTGGCCGACCTCGAGATCCTCGAAATGGACCAGAAGCGGGTCGCTCATGCGGCTGTCCTCAAGCGGGTTCTTCGGAGACGCGGACCAGCAGCTTGCCGTCATGGTCGCCGGTGAACAAGCGATTCAGCGAGGCGACCGCGTTCTCCAGCCCGTCGTCGACGTGGACCTTCCATTTGATCTTCCCGTCCGCCAGCCAGGGGCCCATCTCCGCGACCATCTCCCTGGCGCGGGGGGCGTAGTCCAGCACCAGGAAGCCCTGCACGTTCAGGCGGTGGGTGATGATCCGCCCGAAATTCGGCGACGGCGGCATGCGCGTGGCGTTGTAGGACGAGACCAGGCCGCACACGGCCATGCGGGCGTGGACCTTCAGGCGGTTGAAGACGGCGATCATGATGTCGCCGCCGACATTCTCGAAATTCAGGTCGATCCCGTCCGGCGCCAGGCGGTCCAGCGCCTCCCCGACATCCTCGCCCTTGTAGTCGATGGCCGCGTCGAAGCCGAGTTCGTCGGTCAGCCAGGCGCATTTCCTCGGCCCGCCGGCGATGCCGATCACCCGGCATCCGCGCTGCCGGGCCACCTGGCCGGCGATGGAGCCGACCGCGCCGGCGGCGGCGGAGATCACCATCGTCTCCCCGGCCTTCGCCTTCAGGACGTCGGTGACGCCGAAATAGGCGGTCATCCCGGTCATCCCCAGCACCGACATGTTCGCGGTCAGCGGCAGTCCCGGCGCGCGATGGACGATGCGCAGCGCCGCCTCCGGGACGGCCGCATAGTCGGACCAGACGCCCGACAGCGGCATGACCACATCGCCCGGCTTGAACCGCTCGCCCCGGCTTTCCTCCACCACGCCCAGGGTCAGGCCGCGCATGACCTCGCCCAGCCCGACCGGCGGCAGATAGCCTTCCACGTCGTTCATCCAGGTGCGGTTGGTCGGATCCAGCGACAGATAGAGGGTGCGCACCAGCACCTCGCCGGCCTTCGGCTCCGGAACCGGCGTCTCGACCAGCTCCAGGTCGCCGTCGGCCACGGCCCCCTGCGGCCGCTGCCGCAACACCCACTGACGATTGATCCGCGCCATGCGCCGCTCCCTGGGTTTTCTTTGAGAACCGATACTGGCCAAGCCCGCGCGCCGGGTCGAGCCCTTCCGGAAAGAAAAGGCGGCCCTTGCGGACCGCCTTTGAGTGGCATCATCGAGAATGAGGCGCGGAGGCGACAGATTGGCTGAAGGCCAACCTCAAGTCGGGGGGGCGTCGCCGCCTCCGCAGACCGATAACGGCGCCTTCGAACGCCGGTTCCCGGACGGTGAAGAATTTTTCTCGCCGGGGGCGAATCGGAACGGCCAAGGCGGGCCGGCGTTCTCCCGACCTGTCCGGAAAACCCAGCGGAGGCTCTCATAATGACTCATCAAGATCCGCATTCGCGCTCTGTCGACGCCATCCATCAGGGCCGCCCGGTGGAGGCCCAGTACGCACGCCAAGGGCGCTCGGGCGTGCGCATCCTCTGGCTGCTGATCGTCTCGGCCGGGGCGGCGGCGATCCTGCTGCTCGGCCTGTGGTTCGTCAGCCAGGGCGGCTTCGCCCGCACCAACGCCAACGACGGCGCCCAGATCGTCGACGCCCAGGCCTTCCAGGGCGACGCCGCCACGCCGCCCGCCGCCGATGCTCCCACGGATGCGAGCGGCCGGGCCCAGCCGGCGCCGACCGGCGAAACGCCCAACGTCAATGCGCCGACGCAGCCCTCCAACTAGGGCCGGTCGATTTCAGGTTTCCGTGCTTCCAGCATCGTCCTTCCGGGGCTTCGCGGAGCGAAGAACCCGGAACCCAGGGGCCACGAGCGCGGATCAAACCGCATCGAGAGCCGGAATCGCCCTCTTGGGTTCCGGATTCGCCCCTCAGACGACCAGGGACGAATGCGATCCATACGAAAAGGCCCCGGCTGCGCGCCGGGGCCTTCTTTTCATGTCGTCGTGCCTGAACCTCAGGCCGCTTCCTTCCGCCGCGAGGGATGGAAGAACAGCGCCTGGCTGATCGCCGCCTTCACCGTTTCCGGCTGGAAGGGCTTGGTGATCAGGAAGGTCGGCTCCGGCCGCTCGCCGGTCAGCAGCCGCTCCGGGAAGGCGGTGATGAAGATCACCGGCACGTCGATGTCCTTAAGGATGTCCTTGACCGCGTCGATCCCCGACGAGCCGTCGGCCAGCTGGATGTCGGCCAGCACCAGACCCGGCCGGTGGCGCGCCACGGCGTCGATCGCCTCGTCATGGGTGGTGGCGGTCCCGGTGACGCGGTGGCCCAGTTCCTTCACCAGGCTTTCGATGTCCGCCGAGATGATGGCCTCGTCCTCGATGATCAGCACGTCGGTCGCCAGTTCGGCGTCGATGTCGGCCTGGGCCTCGGCGATCAGCCGCTCGACGTCGCGCGGGTCCGCCGACAGGATCTGGGCCGCCTCGGACGGCGTGAATCCCTCCAGCGCGGTCAGCAGGAAGGCCTGGCGCGAGCGCGGGGCGATGCGGAGCAGGCGCCGCGAGGCGTCGTCGCGGGCCTCGACGCCGCTTTCGTCCTCCAGCCGGGCGCCGGTCGAGGACCAGATGGCGTGGAAGACGTGGTACAGGGCCACGCGCGGCGTCATGTCCGGCGACAGCTGCTGCTCGCCGGCGGCGAGGGCCTCCAGCGCGACACGCACATAGTTGTCGCCGGTCGCCTGGTCGCCCGTCAGCGCGCGCGCATAACGGCGGACATACGGCAGGTGCGGCGCAAGTCTGGCCAAGAGGCTCATTCTAGGTAGTCCCCGACTATGGGCTTCCCGGATCTGGAAAGCGTTACAGCCGCATTCAACGTATCATCGGAGCCACGGTTCCGCGAGGCGATGCAAGCTTGAGCATTAAATGCCGGTAATCCAGGAACCCGCGACCGGCGGCGACGTTAACGCTCGGCATTCCTGCACTGCAGTTGGGTGGGCGGTGTTCGTTCCATGATTGATTCTACTGACTCCTCGCGGCGCAAGGCGAACGCGCCGAAGGGGGAGGCCGGGCTCGAGGAAGCCCGTCTCCGGCAACAGGCCATCGGCGTGAAGCTGCGCCACATGTTCGACGAAGTGGTCAACGAGCCGGTTCCGGACGAATTCCTCGACATTCTGAAGCGCGCCGACGACCGCTCGGCGGGCGGGGGCGGCGCATGACGGCGTCCCGCCTGGGCGCGGCCCCGAAGCCGCCGTCGAGCGACGACGCCGCCTTCAAGCGCGAACTGGTGGCGCTGATCCCGCATCTGCGCGCCTTCGCGCGGACGCTGACCGGCGATCCGACCGCCGCCGACGACCTGGCGCAGGACGCCATGATGAAGGCGTGGGACGCCCGCGCCAGCTATCAGATGGGCACCAACATGAAGGCCTGGACCTTCATGATCCTGCGCAACCAGTTCTATTCGGAGAAGCGCCGGTCCTGGCGCCAGTCGCAGCTGGACCAGGAAGCCGCCGAGCGGACCCTGGTGGCGGTCGACGATCCGGAGGCGCCGGTCGCCCTGGACGAACTGCGCCAGGCGTTGAAGACCCTGCCGGAAGAGCAGCGCGAGGCGCTGATCCTGGTCGGCGCCGGCGGCTTCGCCTATGAGGAGGCGGCCGAAATCTGCGGCTGCGCCGTCGGCACGGTGAAGAGCCGCGTCAGCCGCGCCCGCCGCGCCCTGCTGGCCACGCTGGAGAAGGGCGGCTACGCCCGCGACGGCCAGGCCGCTGGCGAGGCCATGAGCGCCATTCTTGGCGAGGCCGACCGACTGAGCGGCGCCCGGAACTGAACGGTTGGCCAGGGCGACCACAACGCCCGCGCCGGCGTCGGGACGCCGAAGCGGCCGGGGCTGGCGCGCCGGCCGCTTCGAGGGCGTGCGCTTCCGCCTGGGCGCGGCCATGGCCCTGGCCCTGCTGCCGATCTTCATCCTGAGTCTGATCCAGACCCAGGCGGATTTCCGCCGGCAGGCGGAAGACCGGCGCGCGGGCCTGCTGCTGGCGGCCGAGCGCAGCGCGGCCAGCGCAAAGGCCCGGCTGGACGGCGCCCAGGTGCTGTTGCGCGCCCTCAGCCCGGATTCCCTGGGCCCCTATTGCGCGCCGCGCCTGGCGGCGCTGGTCGACCAGCTGGAGGGCTATGAAGGCCTGTATCGGCTGAGCCCCACCGGCCACGCCGTCTGCGCGTCCAGCGACCTGCCAGGACGGACCCCGACCCTGACCGAGGTCTCGGACCAGCGCTGGTTCCAGCGCCTGCGCCGGGGCGACCGCCTGGTGGTCACGCGCGCGCCTCGGACCGCCGGGGCGCCGCCGGCCCTGGTGGTGGCCATCCGCTCCGAGCGCCCGCGAGGAACCTTCGACGGCGCCATGGCCGCGGTCATCCCCCTGGCCTCGCTGCAGCCGGACACGGCCGACCGCGCCCTGCCTCGCGGCTCGGCGGCGGCGCTGACCGATGTCGACGGAGTGGTGCTGGTCGCCAGCGCCCCCGCCGTCTTCGATCTGCGGGCCCCCGCCGACCTGCGCGGCTGGGTGGCGCGCGCCCAGGCCAAGGGCTCGGCCGTGTTCGAGGCCCGCGATTCCGACGGCCGCCGACGGGACTACGCCGGCGCGGCCCTGGCGGGCGGCGACCTCTACGCCCTGCTGTCCGCTCCTTCGCCGGGCCTGCTGTCCTGGGCCCGGCTGAACCCCATCGGCACCCTGCTGCTGCCGCTCGGCGCCTGGCTGACCGCCTTCGCCGCCGTTATGCTGCTGTCGGAGCGCATCTTCATCCGCTGGCTGGACTATCTGGAGCGGGTCGCGGCCATCTACGCCAAGGGCCGATTCTCCGTCCGCCCGCTCCAGGCGATGAACGCGCCCTCCGAGATTCGCGTCATGGCCCGGACCCTGGACGAGATGGCCGAGGCCATCACCCTGCGCGACCGCTCGCTGACCGACGCCCTGGCGGAGAAGGACGCGCTGATGCGCGAGATCCACCACCGGGTGAAGAACAATCTCCAGATCATCTCCTCGCTGCTGTCGATGCAGCAGCGCAGCCTGACGGACGCGGCGGCCAAGGCGGCGCTCGCCGACACGCGCCAGCGCATCTCGGCCCTGGCCCTGATCTATCGCACCCTCTACCAGAGCGACGACATCCGCCATGCCGACGCCCGCGACTTCCTGACCGAACTGGTCGGCCAGCTGATCGCCAGCGAGGCGGGGCGCGGCCCCGTCGTGGTCAGTTCGGTCGAGGCCGATTCCCTCTATGTCGATCCCGACAAACTGGCCCCCCTGGCCCTGTGGCTGGTCGAGGCGATCAGCAACGCCCAGAAGCACGCCTTCGCCGGGCGCGGCGGCGAGCTGAAGGTCCGCTTCAAGGTCCGGGGCGACACCAGCGTGCTGGAGGTCGAGGACGACGGGCCGGGCGCGGCCTCGGCCGCCAAGGCGGGGGTCGGCCGCACCCTGATGAGCGCCTTCGCCAAGCAATTGCGCGGCGAGGCCGAACTGGTCCCCGCGCCGGGCGGCGGCGCCCTGGCGCGCATGGTGTTCGCCACCCCCGAGGCCGCCACGCCGATCGATCCGCATGACCTGGCCGGAACTCCCGACGCCCCGCCACGTTGAAGTCGCACAGCCCGCGGGCTTCACCAGGAGACGCTCCATGCGCAAGATTTTCGTCCTGTTCGCCGCCGCCGCCGCCCTGACCGTGGCCGCCTGCAACACCGTCGCCGGCGCCGGCCGCGACGCCCAGGCCGCCGGCCAGGCCGTCGAGGAATGCGCCCAAGGCCAGACCTGCTGATCCCGCCAGCGCGCTCGATCGGCCTCTTGGCCCAGTCCCGTTTTGACCCGACGCGCGAACCCCTCTAATCCAATCGACTGAGGCTCCGCGCCGCCGTGCGCGGAGCCGGTCTATTGAGGGCAGGCATGACGCGGGATTGGGAGGCCTTGGCGGCGCAGATGTCGCGCCGTTCGGTGTTGGCGGGCGGCGCGGGCCTGACGGCGGCCCTTGCCGGCTGCGGCCGCAAGCAGGACAAGCCCGAGGCGGCGCCCGCGCCGCAGGGCCCGCCGGAAGGATCGCTGGAATGGGCGGTCGCCGGTCCCTGGCGCGCCCGCGACCGGCCGCGCGACGCCTTCCGCCACCCGATGGAGACGCTGCGCTTCTTCGGCCTGCAGCCCAGCATGACGGTGCTGGAGTTCTGGCCGGGCAGCGGCTGGTACGCCGAGATTCTCGCCCCCTATCTGGCGCGGGGCAAGGGCGGCTACATCGCCGCCCTGTTCGCCGAAGGCCCAGGCGCCGATCCCGCCCAGGCGGCCCTGAACGCGGCCTTCCAGGCCCGCTTCTCCAACGACCGCCGGCTTTACGGCGAGCCGCAATTCACCCATTTCGGCGCGACCACCGGGCCGGTCGCGCCCGCCGGCACGGTCGACCTGGCGCTGTTCCTGCGCGCCATCCACAGCTGGATGGCGGCGGGTATCGCCGAAAAGGCCTTCGCCGACGCCTACGCCGCCCTGCGTCCAGGCGGCATCCTGGGCGTCGAACAGCACCGGCTGGGGCCGGAAGAAGACCAGGACCCCGCCGCCGCCAACGGCTATGTCCAGGAAGCCTTCGTGCGCCAGCTCGCGGCCGAGGCCGGCTTCATCTTCGTCGCCGCCTCCGAGGTCAATGCGAACGCGAACGACACCAAGGACCACCCCTTCGGCGTCGAGACCCTGCCGCCGATCCGGCTGACGGCTCCGCGGGGGCAGTCCGCCGACCCGACGTTCGACCGGTCGAAGTACGAGGAAATCGGCGAGAGCGACCGCATGACGCTGAAATTCAGGAAGCCCGAGTGAACCGCGCCCAAGCCTTCGCCGCCAACGCCCCGCTGATGGGGGTCCCAGGCGCGTCTTCCCCGCCGGGCGGCGAGGGCGACTGGTTCCGCGGCGCCGGCGGCCTGCGCCTGCGCGCGGCGGTGTGGACGCCCTCGGCCCTCGTCGCCGAGAAGCCGCGCGGCACCGTGGTGCTGAGTCCCGGCCGCACCGAGCCGATCGAGAAGTATTTCGAGATCATCGGCAACTTCCTGGCGCGCGGCTGGTGCGTGCTGGCCCATGACTGGCGCGGCCAGGGCCTGTCGGCCCGCCTGCTGCCCGACCGGCTCAAGGGGCACGCCCGCGCGGTCGAGGAATTCCTGGACGACTACAATCGCCTGCTGGACGCCTTCGAGGCGCGCTGCCCCAAGCCGTGGGTCATGGTCGGCCATTCCATGGGCGCCTGCCTGAACCTGCTGACCCTGGAAAGCGGCGAGAGCCGTTTCTCCGGCGCGGTCCTGTCCAGCCCCATGCTGCGGATCAGGACCGGCAAGCGCTCGATGTGGTCGGTCAGGCTGGCGGTGCGCTGGAACATCCGCCACGGCCACGCGGGCGACTATGTGCTGGGCGACCCCGACGATCCGTTCGACCACACCTTCGAGGAGGACGCCCTGACCTCGGACGAGACGCGCTACGAACTGTGGCGCCAACAGCTCTACGCCTGCCCGCACCTGGCGATCGGCGGCCCCACCTACGGCTGGCTGGCCTTCGCCCTCGACGCCGGCGAACGGGCTCTGAAGCCCAAGGCGCTGAAGAGCGTGCGGATTCCGGTCTGCATCGTCCAGGCCGACGCCGACGAGGTGGTGTGGAAACAGACCAACCGCTGGGCCGCCAAGCGCCTGGGCCGGGGCCGCTATGTCGAGGTTCCCGGCGCCCGGCACGAGGTGATGATGGAGGCGGACGACATGCGCGCCCTGTTCCTCAAGGAGTTCGACGCCATGGCCGACTACGTCTCGCCGGTGCAGGACCTGTCGCCGGTCGCCCCCGCCGCCCAGCCGGAGTCCGCGGAAATCCCCGCCGCCTAGGACCGCGTTCCGCCCCGATTGCGGGCGCGCCCTACGCCGCCGCGCGTTTCAGGGTCGTCAGGGCCTGGTCGATCAGGCGGGCGTCGCCGACGGCCAGGATCTGGCCGGCGTCGTCGGGCGCCTGGCCGCGCCAGTTGACGACCGTGCCGCCCGCCGCCTCGATCACCGGAACCAGGGCGGACCAGTCCCACGGCTTCAGGCCCGCCTCGGCGACCAGGTCCATCCGTCCCGCCGCCACCATGGCGTAGGCGTAGGCGTCGCATCCCAGCCGGGCCAGGCGGGCGGCGGCCCGCACCTGGGCCCAGGCTTCTCCTTCTGGCGGCGTGAAGAGGGCCGGATCGGTGGTGGAGATGACGGCCTCGGCCAGCCGGTCGCAGGACCGCACCGCCAGCGGCGTCTCGGCGCCGCCCCGCAGCAGGCGCGCGCCGGACGGGCCGCCCAGGAAGATCTCGTCCAGATAGGGCTGGGCGATCACGCCTACGGCCGGCCAGCCCTCGCGCCGCAGGGCGATCAGGGTGGTCCACAGCGGCAGGCCCGAGATGAAGGCCCGCGTCCCGTCGATGGGGTCCAGCACCCAGACCTGCTCCGCCTCGGGCCGGTCCTCGCCGTACTCCTCGCCGATCACGCCGTGGTCCGGATAGCGGCCAGCGATCATCCGCCGGATCGCGGCCTCGGCCTGCCGGTCCGCCTCGGTGACCGGATCGAAGCCCCGGTCGCCGCCCTTGTCCTCGTGCCCGATGTCCGAGCGGAAGAAGGGCAGGGTGACGCGCGCGGCCTCCCGGGCCAGCTCGACGGCGAAGGCTTCGAATTCGGCGGCGTCCTGCGGGGTCATGGGGCGGGGCTTAGCCCACCCCGGCCGATCAGGAAACCGCGTCGGTCTCGGTGTGCAGCGACTTGGCCAGGTCCAGCAGCCGGCGGCGCGGGCGCTCGCCCAACTGGTAGTAGGCCTGGATCAGGTCCAGCGTCTCCTTGCGCGAAAACATCTCGCCGCCGGCGGCGGTCTCCCGGCGCTCCATGGCCTCGGCCAGGCCGTCGTAGAAATAGCTGACCGGCGTCTCCAGCGCCTCGGCCAGCTGCCACAGGCGCGCGGCCGAGATGCGGTTGGCGCCGCATTCGTACTTCTGGATCTGCTGGAAACGGATGCCGACCTGCATGGCCAGCTGCTGCTGGGTCAGGCCCAGCAGCCGCCGGCGGCGACGCAGGCGGCGGCCCAGGTGGAGATCGATGTCGGTGGCCATGTCGCCCCTCATTCCCTCTCTGTCGGCCTGTCCCGAAGCGGGACGGCTCGCCCGGAATGGCGCAAACCTCGTGCCGTCGTCGCGTGACAGGGGAATGACGGCGTTATCCCACGCAACCGGTGACGGCCGGATGCATTAAGGTGGACAGCTTGGCTTTTCAGAGGAGGGTTTCGAGCTATGGGCATCATCGCCTGGATCATCATCGGCATCATCGCGGGCTGGCTCGCGGAACAGATCATGGGCCGCAATCACGGCCTGCTGACCAATCTGATCGTCGGCGTCGTCGGCGCCCTGATCGGCGGCTTCATCGCCAATGCGCTGGGCATCGCCTGGGGCGGCTGGATCGGATCGACCATCATCGCCACCATCGGCGCGGTGATCCTGCTGTTCCTGCTGGGCCTGATCAAGCGACGCGCCTGATCGCCCCGTCCAGAACGTCGAAGGGCGGCCCGTTCCCGGGCCGCCCTTCTTCATGTCCGGTCATGTCCGGAAAACCGGTTCAGCGCAGATCGCCTTCGGACGCCACCACGGCGCCGCCCTGCACCGAGGCGCTGGCGGCCGGCAGGGTGCGCTGCGCCCCGTCGGCGGTGCGCACGACATAGCCCTCGACGCGACCGGCCGCGTCCCGCGCCACGTCCGTCACCTGGCCAAGCATCCGGCCGTCCGGTCCGTGCACCATGGCGCCGGCCGAGACCTCGGCTCCGGCCTGAGCATTCCCGCGAGTCTGATTCCCGTGCATCTGGGCGTCAACCTGGGCGCCGGTTTCGACCTGGGCCGAGGGCGCCGCGTCCCGCGCCAGTTCGCCGGCGTCCCGAAGCGTGTCACGCGTCGCCTGCCCGGCGCCGCGGATGGCGTCCTGGGCCGGGGTCGTCGCCTGGCCGAGCGGCGGCGTCTGCACGCCGACGTTTCCGGTGACGCCGCCGGCGACATTGCCGCCCAGGACCTGGGCGGCCGCGGGGCCGGCGAGAACCGCGGCGGCGAGGCCGACCGCAGAGAGACTGACTCGAAGCATGGGAACCTCCCTCAATTGAAGTCATGGCCGGACCTTCCGGCCCGGCCATAACGGTTAATGCTTACTGCGGTTCGACCGGCGTCTCGCCGGTGGGCGGCGTCATGGGATCCTGGGTCATCGAAGGATCGGCCGGTTCGGTCATCGCCGGATCGGTCGACGGCGCAGGGGCCGGAGCCGGAGCCGGGGCCGCGCCTTCGCCCGCAACCGGGGCGGCGGCGTCGAATTCGGCCTTGGTGTAGTCCACCACCACGTCCTGGCCCTCTTGACGGATGCCCGCCAGCGGCACACCCCGGACCTGGCCGTCGGCGCCGCGCACGGTCAGCTCCTGCTGGCCCTGGGCGTTGCTCTGAACGCCTTCGAGCTGGCCGAGAGCGCCATCGGGACCACGGACGTTGGCGCCCGGCGTCAGCGTCAGGCTGGACGGCTGGGCGGGGGCGGCGGTCGCCGCCGGATCCTGGGCCGGCGGGGTCGCGTCTTGCGCCAGGGCCGGCGCGGCGGTCAGGAAGGCGGCGGCGGCGCCGGCCAGAAGAGCGTTCTTGATCGTCATGGGATATCTTCCCCGGTTACGCGGGCCCGACGCCCGCCAAGGGGTAATCCGCAATGTTTCGGATTGTTGCGCCCGCCCCGAAATGACCTTGCGGGCGCCGCAGTTGGACGATTCCTGGTCTATGGTGGGACGGCCTGAATCGGAGAGCCGCTTGCCGCGTCGTCCATACCCCGCCTCGCGCCTGTTCCTCCGACTGGTCGGCCTGGGCTACGAACTGACGCCCCAGCTGTTCGCCGTCCTGGGTTTCGCGGCCGGCGCGCTGATGCTGACCTCGGCCGTCACGCCGGAGATCGACGTCCGTCTGCGCCAGCTCACGGGCGTCGTCTCGCCGGTCCTGATCGACCTGTCGCACTTCGTCGCCAGCATCGCCGGCTTCATGCTGCTGCTTTTGTCCGCCGGCCTGTGGCGTCGACGCCGGGGCGCCTACTGGGCGGCGCTGGCGACCCTGGGCGTCGGCGCGGTCTTCTCCATTCTGAAGGGCCTGGACTGGGAGGAGGCGGCGGACCTGGCCGTCGTCGCGGCGCTGCTGGCGCCGTGCCGGTCCGCCTTCAATCGTCGATCCCGCCTCAGCGAGCCCCTGCGGCCGGGTTGGCTTCTGCTGCTGGTCGCGGTGGTGGCGGCCATGCTGTGGCTCGGCTTCTTCGCCTACCGCGATGTGACCTATACCGACGAGTTGTGGTGGCGCTTCCTGGTGGACCGTCAGGCGTCGGGCTTCCTGCGCGCCGGACTGGTGCTGGCGATCCTGACCCTGGTGGTGGCCGGTCGATCCCTGCTCGGCTCTCCCGGCGCCCACAATCACGGCCCGGCCGGGCCGGAGGCTCTCGCCCGCGCCCGCGCGGCCCTGAACCAGGCCGAGGCGGCCAATCCGGAGACGTGGCTGGCCCTTCTGGGGGACAAGGCGCTGCTGTTCAGTCCGTCCGGCCGGTCCTTCCTGGCCTATCGGGTGCGCGGACGACGCTGGATCGCCATGGGCGAGCCGGCGGGCCTGGCGTCCGAGCGGCTGGACCTGCTGTGGGCCTTCGCGGAGATGGCTGACAGCCACGGCGGCGCGCCCGTCTTCTATTCCGTGGGCGAGGCCATGCTGGGCGACCTGGCCACCCTGGGGCTGGCGGTCCGCAAGGTCGGGGAGACGGCCGTGATCGCGCTGGACGCCTTCTCCCTCGAAGGCCGGTCGAAGCAGAACCTGCGCACGGCCGTGAACCGCGCCGAGCGCGAGGGTGCGACGTTCGTGGTCCTGCCGCCGGGCGGCGCCTCGACGGTCATCGCCGAGCTTAAGGCCGTCTCCGACGCCTGGCTGGCCCAGCATCCGGGCGGGGAGAAGGCCTTCTCCCTGGGCCGGTTCGATCCGGCCTATCTGGACCTGTCGCCGCTGGCGGTGGCGCGCGTCGAGGGCCGGATCGTCGCCTTCGCCAATCTGCTGGTCGCGGGGGAGTCGGCGGCGATCGACCTGATGCGGCACCGACCGGACGCCCCGGCGGGGATCATGGACTATCTCTTCGTGCGCTGCGCCGAGTGGGCGCGCGAGAGCGGCCTGGGCGCGCTCGACCTGGGCATGGCGCCGCTGTCCGGGCTGGAGGATCGCCGCCTGGCGCCGGTCTTCGCCCGCGTCGGGGCCCTGGTGTTTGAGGAAGGCGGCGCCCTCTACGGCTTCCAGGGCCTGCGCGGCTACAAGGCCAAGTTCGCGCCCGAATGGCGACCGCGCTTCATCGCCGCCCCCGCTTCCACCCCCCTGGCCCTGGCGCTGCTGGACGTGGCCCTGCTGACCAGCGGCGGCTGGCGCGGCCTGCTGGGCCTGCGCAGGCGCTAGAGCGAAATCTGGAGCCTGATTCACGGCGTCGGCGGAATCGCGAAGCGATTCCTCCTCAACCGATCAGGCTCTAGGTCAGCAGGGCCTTCAGCACGCCGTCCAGGACCGGACGTCCCTTGGGCGTGGCCACGATCCGCCCGTTCGCCAGCGTGACGAAGCCGTCCGCGACCAGGCCCGCCAGCGGCGCGTCGGCGGCCGACAGGCCCAGCGCCCAGGCCAGGTCGGCGCGGGCGCCCTCGACGGTGCGCAGCCCCAGCAGCAATTGCTCCTCGGCCGCGTCGGCGGGAGTCAGCGTCTCCCGTTCGCCCCAGGGCTCGCCGCGCGCGACGCCCGCGACATAGTCGCCGATCCGGCGGTGGGCGACCGTGGCGATCCGCGCGCCGTCCCGCGTCAGCCGCCCGTGCGCGCCCGGCCCCAGGCCCAGATAGTCGCCGCCGCGCCAGACGTGCAGGTTGTGCGCCGAGCGCGCCGCCAGGCCGCGCGCATGGTTGGACACCTCATAGGCCTCGAACCCCGCCTTCCCCAGCACCGCCTGGGTGGTCTCGTACAGCGCCGCCGCCCGGTCCTCGTCCGGCGGGATCAGGGCGCCGCGCCGCAGGGCGCGCCCGAACGCCGTCTCGGCCTCGATGGTCAGCTGATAGGGCGAGACATGCTCGAAGCCGAGCGCCAGGGCGGTCGTCAGCTCCTGCGTCCAGGCCCGGACCGTCTGGCCCGGGCGGGCGTAGATCAGGTCGATCGACAGGCGCGGGAACAGCCGCCGCGCCAGTTCGACCGCGCGCAGGGCCTCCCCGGCCGAATGGTTGCGGCCCAGGAAGGCCAGGGCCGCGTCGTCCAGCGCCTGCACCCCCATCGACAGCCGATTGACCCCGGCCTCGGCCAGGGCGGCGAAGCGGCCGGCCTCGGCGTCGGTCGGATTGGCCTCCAGCGTCACCTCGACGTCGCCGCGCGGCGGGAACAGCGCCCGCGCCTGCTCGACCACCGCCGCGACGGCCGCCGGGTCCATCAGCGAGGGCGTGCCGCCGCCGAAGAAGATCGAGGCCAGCCGGCGCGGCCCGGCCAGGGCCGCCTGCGCCGCCATGTCCGCCAGGATCGCCTCGACCAGTCCCGCCTGTTCGGCCGCCCGCCCCCGGTCCCGCACCACGTTGAAGTCGCAGTAGGGACAGATGCGCGCGCAGTACGGCCAGTGGACGTACAGGGCGACGTCCGTCCCCGGATCAAGGGGGTCAGTCAATCAGCGCCGCCCTCAGCCGCCGGAAGGCGCGCGCTCGGTGGCTGTCGGCGTCCTTGGCCGCCGGGTCCATCTCGCCATAGGTCTCGGTCCCGCCCTCGGGGATGAAGATCGGGTCGTAGCCGAAGCCCCGTTCGCCGCGCGGCGGGAAGGTCAGCGCGCCGTGGACCACGCCCTCGACCACCACGCAGGGGCCGTCCGGCCAGGCCACGGCCAGGGCCGAGGTGAACCAGGCCCGCCGGTCGGCGGCGCCGGCCTCCTCCAGCCGCTCCTCGACCTTGCGCATGGCCAGGGCGAAATCCTTCGTCGGCCCGGCCCAGCGGGCGGAGAAGATGCCCGGCGCGCCGTCCAGCGCGGCGACCGACAGGCCCGAGTCGTCCGCCAGGCAGACCTCGTCCGACAGGGCCGCCGCATGGCGCGCCTTCAGCATGGCGTTGCCGGCGAAGGTGCTCTCGGTCTCGTCGGGCTCGGGCAGGTTCAGCGACCCGGCGGTGACGATCTCGTAATTTCCATCAAGCAGCGCTTCGATCTCGCGCGCCTTGCCGGGATTGTGCGTGGCCGCGACGATCCGCATCCCCTTGATAAGCTTCAGATTCATCCTCGATCACATCCCTGAAACAGTCTATTGCCAAAGTTTAATATCGTTAAACGATATGTAACGTGATTTCCCAGTCCGCACGGTCTATCTATGCATCATCAGGAACGAGGCCGCAGCGTTCCTGATTTCGGACCCCACCGAAACGATCTTGCGGAAAACAATATCAACGGGGTGACAAATCACCCTCCAGGAGCAACGGAGAAACACAATGCATACGATGAACGCCTCGGTCTGGCTGGACAAGCTCGGCGCCGTCTTCGTCAACACGGTTCTGATTGCCGCCCTGCCGACCGCCCTGGTCGCCATCCTGCTCCAGGCCTTCTGATCGCCGCCCTGAGCCAACCCTCAGTATCGATCAAGAGAGCTTTGACGATCTCGATGAAGACCGCGATGTATGAAGCCGCGTGCGGGTTCGCCGGACCCCGCGCGGCCGTCGCGCCATCCCGTCCGGCCTGAAGGGCCGACCACCATGCGCCTGCCGAAGCCGCGATTGACGCTGAACCCCGGCGAGGCGCGCGCGCCCGTCCTGGCCGGCCTTCGCGCGCTTGGCCCAGGCTCCGTCTCCAGCGTGCTGAAGATCGCCCTGGACGTCGCCTATGTGCTCCTGGCCCTGATCACCGGCGTCCTGCTGCTGTTGCTGATCACGGCCGTCTTCATTCCCCTCGACAATCTCAACATCACCGTGACCGACGACGCCGGCGGCCGCCAGCTGCCGTTGACGCGCATGCTGCTGGTTTTCGGCCTGGGCGCCTTCACCGCCTATTTCGGCGGCTTCATGCTGATCCTGCGCAGCCTGCGCCGCATCTTCCGCACCCTGACCCTGGGCGACCCCTTCCATCCGCAGAACGTCCGCCGCC
Organism: Pseudomonadota bacterium; assembly: GCA_023390245.1. Classification (GTDB taxonomy): domain Bacteria; phylum Pseudomonadota; class Alphaproteobacteria; order Caulobacterales; family Caulobacteraceae; genus Brevundimonas. The sequence goes on along the minus strand of JAEWDF010000037.1, from coordinate 2,340 downwards.
TGCGCCACATCGGCCTGATCCTGGCGATCGTCACCGGCGGCGTCTGGCTGGCCCAGGGCTTCGTCGCCCAGCGCCTGGCGCCGGGGGTGATGGAGCCGCAGGGACTCGGCGAGCTGCTGACCCCGATCTTCTCCGTCCTGATTGTCTTCGTGCTCGCGGAGGTGTTCCGCGAGGGCGCGCGCCTGCGCCGCGAATCCGAACTGACGATCTGACCCGCCTGCGTTAGGATTTCGCCATGGCCATCCGCGTCCAGCTCGACCGCATCCTTGTCGAACGCCGCATGTCGCTCACCGAGCTGGCGGACCGCGTCGGCGTGACCGTGGCCAACCTGTCGATCCTGAAGACGGGCAAGGCGCGGGCGGTGCGCTTCACCACCCTGGACGCCCTGTGCCGCGAACTGGACTGCCAGCCGGGCGACCTGCTGGCCTATGAGCCCGGCCCCGGCGAGGTCCCCGACGACGACGGCGAGGCATGAAACGGCCCCGGGGCGACAAGGATGAGCCGCGCAACGATCCGCCTCGCGACGATCGGGGGCTGACGCGCGAGGATCGCCGCATCTGGCGCCGTGTCGCCTCCAGCGTCACCCCCGCCGCGCCGCGCAAGCCCCCGCGCATCGGTCCGGACGCGGCCCCGGCCGCCCTGATGACGGGCGGGACGGATACGCCCCGCCCGACTCCCGCCCGACCCTCGAAGCCGCCCGCGACGCTCTCGGTCCCGCCCGGCAGGCCCGTCAAACCCGCCCCGCCGCGCGTGCGTTCGGCGCCCGAGGACGTGGAGCCCAACCGCAAGCGTCGCCTGTCGCGCGAGCGCGATCCGATCGAGGCCCGCATCGACCTGCACGGCTTCGGCCGGTTCGAGGCCGAGGATCAGTTGCGCGCCTTCCTGACCGCCTGCCAGGCGCGCGGCCTGCGCGCCGTTCTGGTCATCACCGGCCAGGGTCGGCTGGGCGGCGGCGTGATCCGCGCCGCCTTCGCCGAATGGATGCAGGCGCCGGCTCTGCGCGCGGTGGTGTCCGGCTTCACCGTCGCCCACGCCCGCCACGGCGGGAACGGGGCCTTCTATGTGACGCTGCGCCGCAAGGGGTGAGCCGGGCTCAGAGGCCCAGGCCGCGCTCCGCCGCCAGGTCCGACAGCCGGACCATCGGGCGCGGCCCCCAGTGGGCGATGACCTCCGAGGCGGCCAGCGACCCCAGCCGGCCGGCGTCCTCCAGCGGCAGACCCCGCGCCAGGCCCAGCAGGAAGCCGGCGGCGTACTGGTCGCCGGCCCCGGTGGTGTCGACCACCTTGTCGACCGGGAAGGCCGGGACGACGACGCGACGATCGCCCTTCAGGATCACCGAGCCCCCGGCGCCGCGCGTCACGGCGGCGACCTCGACCAGGGCGGCCAGGCGGGCGGCGGCGGCGTCGAAGTCCTCGGTCTCGAACAGGGCGGCCAGCTCCGCCTCATTGGCCAGGACGATGTCTGCCGACTGTTCGATGAAGGCCAGGAGCTCGGCGCGCCAGCGGGCCACGACGAAGGTGTCCGACAGGGTGATGGCCACCTTGCGCCCGGCCGCGTGGGCGGCGGCGGCGGCCCGCTCGAAGGCGGCCCGCGCCGGGGCCGGGTCGAACAGATAGCCTTCCAGATAGACGATGGCGCTGTCGCCGATCAGCGCCGCGTCGATGTCATCGGCATGGAGCTGGTTGGCCGCGCCCAGAAAGGTGGCCATGGTGCGCTGGCCGTCCGCCAGGACGTTGACCAGGCAGCGCCCGGTGCCGAGGCCCTGGCTCGCGCCGTCCGCCAGCACGGGGGTGTCGAAATGGACCCCGGCGGCGCGGATGTCGTGGACGAAGACCTGGCCAAGCGTATCGTCCGCCACCTTGCCGATATAGGCCGCGCGGCCGCCGAACGAACCAACGCCCGCGACCGTATTGCCCGCCGAGCCGCCCGAGGCCTCCACCCCCGGCGCCATGGCGTCGTACAGGGCGGCGCTGCGTTCGGCGTCCACCAGCTGCATCGAATTGGGCGCGAGGTCCTGGGCCTCCAGGAAGGCGGCGTCGCAGGGGCTGAGCACGTCGACGATGGCGTTGCCGACGGCGCAGACATCGTATCGGGAGGCAGACTGGGTCATGACGCGGCCTTAGCCGACCCATCCGGCCGCGTCACCCGAAATCCCATAAGGAAGGCCTTATGGATTTCCGGAGAGCCCGAAGAACCCCTCCGTCTCTCCGCTTCGCTCCGAGCCACCTCCCCACAAAGTGGGGAGGAGACAGTGAAGCCGACGCAGTGTCTCCTCCCCGCTTCGCGGGGAGGGGGACCGCGCAGCGGTGGAGGGGCTCTTGCAACGCCTCCAATGTCAGA
>JAEWDF010000034.1 GCA_023390245.1 Pseudomonadota bacterium | reverse complement strand
GCCTCGCCCCTGGACGCCGGCCCGGCGGCGCGCGCGGCCCAGGCGGCCGACGCCGTCACCCGCGCCTTCGTCGGCCAGACGGTCGCGGCGATGGAAAAGACCCTGATCCTGGACACCCTGACCCACTGCCTGGGCAACCGCACTCATGCGGCCAACATCCTGGGCATCTCGATCCGCACCCTGCGCAACAAGCTGAACGAATACGCCGACGAGGGCACGGCCATCCCGGCCCCGCAGAGCGGCGTGCCGCACGCCGGCTACGCCGCCTGATGACGCGGCGCGCCCTTCCCCGCAGGACGATCCTGGCCGGCGCCGGCGCGCTGGCCCTCGGCGCATGCTATCGCCGCGACGATCGCCCGCAGGCGGAGGAGCGGCCGCGCGACTTCTTCCTGTCCGACCTGGAGGCGCGCTGCGGAGGCCGCGTCGGGCTGGCGGCGCTGGACGTAGACGGCGGCCGGCGCGTCCAGTGGCGCGGGCAGGAGCGCTTCGCCTTCTGCTCGACCTTCAAGCCCTTCCTGGCGGCCGCCACCCTGCAGCGGATCGAGCGCGAGGAAGAGCGGCTGGACCGCCCGGTCCGCGTCACCCAGGCCGACATGGTTTCCCATGCGCCGGTCACCGGCCCCGCAGTCGGCCGCACACTGACGATCCGCCAGCTGATGCAGGCGATGGTCGAGGTCAGCGACAATCCCGCCGCCAACATCCTGATCCGCGAAATGGGCGGACTGACCGTCTGGAAGCAGTGGTGGCCGACCTTCGGCGACACCACCACCCTGATCTCGCGCCTCGAGCCGGACCTGAACACGGCCCTGGCCGACGACCCGCGCGACACCTGCCTGCCGGACCAGACCCTGGCCAACATGCAGTTGATGGCGTTCGGTAACCGCCTGACGGCCGAGCACCAGGCCCTGCTGGAGGGTTGGCTGCTGGCCTCGCCCACCGGGCCGAACCGACTGAAGGCAGCGGTTCCGGCCGGCTGGTCCGTGGCGCACAAGACGGGCACGGGCATGAACGGGACCGCCAACGACATCGGCGTACTGACGCCCGTCTCCGGCGCGCCGGTGCTGATGGCCGTCTATCTGAACGGCGCCGCGCAGGCGACCGAGGACGAACGCGACGCCGTGATCGCCCAAGCCGCCCGCCGCGCCCTGGAGGTCCTGGGTCGTGGTTGACATGCCGCTGATGAAGGACGGCATGGCCCGCCCGACCCGCCAGGAGGTCTGGGGCTGGCTGGCGCGCGGCGAGGTCGGCATGGCGATCGGCGTGATCGGCGTGATCATGCTGCTGATCGTGCCCGTCCCCAAGATGCTGCTGGACCTGCTGCTGGCGATCTCCATCGTCTCCAGCGTGCTGATCCTGATGACCGCGGTGATGATGAAGCGGCCGCTGGACTTCGCCATCTTCCCGACGGTGCTGCTGGTCTCGACCCTTTACCGGCTGGGGCTGAACCTGGCCTCGACGCGCCTGATCCTGACCCACGGCCAGGAAGGCCACGACGCCGCCGGCCAGGTGATCAACGCCTTCGGCCAGCTGATGATGGGCGGCAACTTCGTCATCGGGGTCATCATCTTCGCGATCATCCTGGTGGTGAACTTCGTCGTCATCACCAAGGGCTCGACCCGCATCGCCGAGGTCTCGGCCCGCTTCACCCTGGACTCCATGCCGGGCAAGCAGATGGCCATCGACGCCGACCTGTCCAGCGGGCTGATCAACGAGGACGAGGCCAAGCGCCGCCGCAAGGAGCTGGAGCAGGAATCGACCTTCTTCGGAGCCATGGACGGCGCCTCGAAGTTCGTGCGCGGCGACGCGGTCGCCGGCTTGATCATCACCTTCATCAACGCCATCGGCGGCCTGCTGATCGGCGTGACCCAGCACGGCATGCCCGCCATGGACGCGGCCAACACCTACGTTCAGCTGACGGTCGGCGACGGCCTGGTGACGCAGATTCCGGCCATCATCATCTCCATCGCCGCCGGCTTCCTGGTGTCCAAGGCGGGGGTCGAGGGCACGGCCGACAAGGCCTTCGTCAGCCAGCTGGCCACCAATCCGGTGTCGCTGGGCGTGGTGTCGGGCGCGGCGGGCCTGATCGGCCTGATCCCCGGCATGCCGCTGATCCCGTTCGCGGCCCTGGCCCTGGGTTCGGGCTTCATGGCCTGGCGGCTGGGCCGCGCGCGCCTGAAGCCCCAGGCGACGGAGGCCGAGGCGGCCGACGCCAAGCCCGCCGAACCGGCCGAGGAGCCGATCGCCAGCGTCCTGACCATCGACGAGGTGAAGATCGAGCTGGGCTATTCCCTGCTCAGCCTGATCAACGACCTGGAAGGCCGTCGCCTGACGGACCAGATCAAGGCGCTGCGCCGCTCGTTGGCCCAGGAGTACGGCTTCGTGATGCCGCAGGTGCGCATCCTGGACAACATGCGCCTGCCGACCCAGGGCTACGCCATCCGCATCAAGGAGATGGAGGCCGGCGCCGGCGAGGTGCGGCTGGGCTCGCTGATGGCCATGGACCCGTCGGGCCGTCAGGTCGAACTGCCGGGCGATCACATGAAGGAGCCCGCCTTCGGCCTGCCGGCGACCTGGATCGCCGAGACCCTGCGCGAGGAGGCGACCTTCCGCGGCTACACCATCGTCGACCCGGCCACGGTCCTGACCACCCACCTGACCGAGATCCTGAAGGAGAACATGGCCGACCTGCTCTCCTACGCCGAGGTGCAGAAGCTGCTGAAGGAACTGGGCGCCGAGGAGCAGAAGCTGATCGAGGAGTTGATCCCGACCGTCGTCACCGTCACCACCCTGCAGCGGGTGCTTCAGTCCCTGCTGCGCGAGCGGGTGTCGATCCGCGACCTGCCGGCCATCCTGGAAGGCCTGGCCGAGGCGGCGCCGCACACCTCCAGCGTCTCCACCCTGGTCGAGCACGTTCGGGCCCGCCTGGGCCGTCAGCTATGCTGGCAGCACCAGGGCGGCGACGGCGCCCTGCCGATCGTCACCCTGTCGCCCGAGTGGGAGAGCGCCTTCGCCGAGAGCCTGGTCGGCGCCGGCGAAGACAAGCAGCTGGCCATGCCCCCGTCCCGCCTCCAGGATTTCATCCGCGCCATCCGCGAGACCTTCGAGCGCATCGCCATGACGGGCGAGAACCCCGTGCTGCTGACCGGCCCGCAGACCCGCCCCTACGTCCGCTCCATCATCGAGCGGTTCCGCGGCCAGACCGTGGTCATGAGCCAGAACGAAATCCATCCCAGGGCGCGCCTTCGCACGCTGGGGCAGGTCTAGCCGCGCCAGGACAAGTCAACGTCCGGCTTTTGTCGTCTTTCCGGGGCGTCCGAAGGACGAACCCGGAACCCAGGGGGTTGCCTCCGAGCCTTGATGCGGTTTCCAGACCGGAGCAGCGCCCCCTGGATTCCGGGTTCTTCGCTCTGCTCAGCCCCGGAAGGACGGCCCTGAAATCAAACGGCGATGTCGCTACTCCGCCACCGTCCATCCCCCGGCGGAGGCGGTGCGGGCGGCGTCGTTGGCGGGACGGGCGACCAGACCGGACTGGGTGATCCAGACCTCGTAGCGGCCGCCGTCGGCCATCGGCATGTAGGCCGCCGAGCCATAGAGGGTGTCGGCCGCGTCCACATAGGGCCGGAAGCGGCGGATGGTCTTCCAGGCGTCGACCTTGAACGGCAGGCGGCCGTCGGCCGCCTTCTCCTCGGCGGCGGCCAGGTCATAGGCGCTGCGCGTGTCGTGGAGCTCCTGCTCGACCGACCGGTAGCGGCCGGACAGACGGTCCAGGCGGTACTGGGAATCCAGGCCCAGGACATTGGCCCACGGCTTCCATTTCAGCACCTGCGCCTCGATGCGCCAGTCGTCGCCGTGCAGCGGATAGACCGCCGAGCGGGCGGGCTGTCCCTCCGCCGACGGCGGCTGGATCAGCGTCGCCTCATAGTGCTGCGGCTCGATCCGGCGCACGTCCAGGGTCGCGACCGGCCGCTCATAGGTCAGGCGCGCATAGGTCTGGACGTTCAGGCCGAACATCGCCGCCAGCGACGCCAGCCACAGCAGACCGCCGCCCAGCGCCGCCCCGCCCACGCCCCGGAACGGATGTCCGGAGACCAGCGCGCGCAGGCCGCGAACCAGCACCACCACGCCGATCAGCGCCACGACCGCCGGCAATATCCACCACCACCAGATCATCTTTCCCTCCTCGGCGGCGTCGCGCCGCCTTCCCCGAGCCTGACCATATTAACCAAAAGCCGCGAAGTCACCGGGAGTTGCCCATGATGATGGCGTTTGACGCCCGTCGCGGGGGCGCTAATGGTGCCGACCATGGACGACCGCGACGCCAAGGCCTGGACCCGTTTCGGGCGCTTCCTTCGGACGCCGTCACTGGCCCGGTCCGTGGCCCTGTTGCTGACGATCGCCTTCGCCCTGCTCATCGTGGTCAACCTGGCCGCCTTCGTGACCATCCAGAGGACCGTCCGGGCCAACCAGGAGATCGAGGCCGCCCAGGCCATGCGCCGCGACGCCAACAGCGTCCTGATCGCGGAGCTGGACGCCGAGACGGCGCAGCGCGGCTTCCTGCTGACCGGCCAGCCGGGGTTCCTGAGGCCCTATGACGCCGCCCATGAAGTGCTGGACCCCGCCCTCGCCAGGCTGCACGAGGCCGCCGAGGACGATCCCGCGCTGCGGCCGGCCATCCAGCGCATCGAGCGCCTGGCCGCCGCCAAACAGGCCGAGATGGCCGGAACCCTGGTCCTGGCGCGGGAGGGGCGGATCGGCCAGGCCATCCAGGGCGTGCGATCCGGCGAGGGCAAGGCGATCATGGACGCCCTGAGGACCGCCATCGCCGATTTCGACCAGCTCCAGTCGAGCCGGATCGCGGCGCGGACCCGAGCCTCCGAGCACAGCCAGCGCGCGACCGTCCTGATCAACGCCGCGGCGGGCGTCCTGGTGGTCCTGCTGGCGCTTCTGTCAGCCTGGATGGTCCGCCGCTACGTCCTGGAGATCCAGTCGGCGCGGGATTCCGTCCACCGTCTCAACGCCGGGCTGGAGGAAACCGTGCGCGAGCGCACCGAGGACCTCACCCGCGCCAACGAGGAAATCCAGCGCTTCGCCTACATCGTCAGCCACGACCTGCGCGCGCCTCTGGTCAACGTCATGGGCTACACCTCCGAGCTGGAGCAGACCGGCAAGGTGCTGAACCAGCAGATCGCCGTGCTCGAGAAGGCCGATCCGGAACTGATCGAACAGGACGCCGTCGTCGCGGTGCGCGAGGATCTGCCCGAAGCCATCGGCTTCATCCGCGCCTCGACCGCCAAGATGGACCGGCTGATCAACGCCATCCTCAAGCTGTCGCGCGAAGGCCGGCGCAACCTGGCGATCGAGCCGCTGGACATGACCGCCATGGCCCAGGCCATCGCCGACAGCGTCAATCACCAGACCGCCGAGGCCGGCGCCGAGATCCGCGTCCGGCCCCTGCCCCCGATCCAGAGCGATCGCCTGTCGATGGAACAGATCTTCGGCAATCTGATCGACAACGCCGTCAAATACTTGGACCGCGACCGCCCCGGCGAGATCGTCGTCGACGGCGAGGAGCAGGCCGACGGCTGGGTCGTCTATCGCGTCTCCGACAACGGGCGCGGCGTCGCGCCCAGGGACCACGAGCGGATCTTCGAGCTGTTCCGCCGCTCGGGGCGGCAGGACCGCACCGGCGAGGGCCTGGGCCTGGCCTTCGTGCGCAACAGCGTGCGCCGCCTGGGCGGTCAGATCGACATCGAGTCCGAACTGGGCAAGGGCTCGACTTTTATCCTGAAATTCCCCAAACGATTGATCGTCGCCGAACCCGGAGCCGCGCTGTGACGCACCCCGTCAAAATCATCATGGTCGAGGACGACCACGGCCACGCCAAGCTGATCGAGAAGAACATCCGGCGGGCGAACATCAGCAATGAGATCCGCCACTTCGACGACGGCGGATCGGCGCTGGACTATCTGTTCAGCGAGGAGGTGCAGGCCAACGGGCCGCTGCTGATCCTGCTGGACCTGAATCTGCCCGACATGTCGGGCACGGACATCCTGGAGAAGGTGAAGTCGGACGACCGCCTGCGCCGCGCGCCGGTCGTGGTGCTGACCACGACCGACGACAAGGTCGAGATCCAGCGCTGCTACGACCTGGGTTGCAACGTCTACATCACCAAGCCGGTGGACTATGAATCCTTCGCCGGCGCCATCCGCCAGCTGGGTCTGTTCCTTTCGGTCATGCAGGCGCCGGAGATCGAGTGAGCGACGCGAACGGGGGCATAAGGCTGCTCTACATCGACGACGACCGCGGCCTGTCGCGGCTGGTCGAGAAGGAGCTGGGCCGGCACGGCTACGCCGTCACCTGCGCGCCCGACGGGGACGCGGGTCTCGAGCTTCTGCGCGACAACGCCTATGACGTCTGCGCCTTGGATCACTATATGCCGGCGCGCGACGGCCTGGACGTGCTGCCGGAGATCCTGGCCCTGCCCGACCCGCCGCCGGTCGTCTATGTCACCGGGACCCAGGAGGGGCGCATCGCCGTCGCCGCCCTGCGCGCCGGCGCCGCCGACTATGTCATCAAGGACGTGTCGGAGGACTTCATCTCCCTGCTGCGCGCCGCACTGGAGGACGCCCTTCTGCGCCGCCGGCTGCAACGCGAGAACGAGGTCCAGCAGGAGGAGATCCGCCGCGCCCGCGACCGCGCCGAGGCCATGCTGCGCGAGGTCAACCACCGCGTCGGCAATTCGCTGCAGCTGGTGTCCAGCTTCATGTCGCTGCAATTGCGCCATGTGTCGGACCGCGCCGCCAAGGACGCCCTGCGCGAATCCCAGGCGCGCATCGAGGCCGTCGCCCATGTGCATCGCCGCCTCTACGCCTCCGGCGACATGAGCCGCGTGGCCATGGACGAATATCTCAAGGGCCTGCTGGACGAACTGTCCAAGTCGGTCGGTCCCGGCGAGGGCTCGCCGCGCCTGATGCTGGAGGCCGCGCCCATCCACGTCACCACCGACCAGGCGGTCTCCCTGGGCGTGGTGGTGACCGAACTGGTCACCAATGCGGTGAAATACGCCTATGCGCCCGGCCAGGGCGGCGAGATCCGCATCCGCCTCCAGGCCGACGGCGAGGAGCGCGCCCTGCTGACGGTCGAGGACGACGGTCCCGGCCTGGGCGACGGATCGCCCAAGGGCACCGGACTGGGCGGCAAGATCATCTCCGCCATGGCGTCGGGCCTGCGTTCCGCGCTGGAGTTCGACCCCGCCCACAAGGGCGTCCGGGCCAAGCTGGCCTTCGACCTTTAGACCGCCCGCGCGTTCACTCTCCATGCTTCAGTTCGGCGTCGCCAATCCCGCCCTGGACTATCGCCACCGGGCGACGGCCTTCGGCGTGGCGGAGCGCGGCGGCCTGGTCGCCTGCGTCCGGGTGGAGCGTGGCGCGAACAGCTACTTCGACCTGCCGGGGGGCGCCATCGACGGCGACGAGACCGAGGTCGAGGCCCTGGTCCGGGAGTTCGTCGAGGAGACCGGGCTGAGCATCGCTCCGCGCGACCGGATCGCCGAGGCCGGCCAGTATTTCCTCAAGAGCGGCGGCGAGGCGGTGAACAACGTCGGCGGCTACTGGACCGCCGAGGTCGTCGCCGAACGGCCTGAAACCAAGATCGAGGAAGACCACGCCCTGGCCTGGCTGGAACCGGCCTATGCCCTGTCGGCCCTGCGCCACGACGCCCACGCCTGGGCGCTGGCGGTGTGGATGCGGCGCTGAGCAAGCGCTGCCGTATGGAACGGCGGCGAGGCTGCTCCGTTAATCTCCTGTACGCGGCCTGACCAATCAGGCTGTTGATTAATCAGGAGATTTCCATGGCCGATCATGATCGCATCGAAGGCGCCGCCAAGAACATGGGCGGCAAGATGAAGGAAGGTCTCGGCAAGGTGACCGGCGACGAGAAGATGAAGGCCGAAGGCCGCGCCGACCAAGTCGAGGGCAAGGTCCAGAACGCCGTCGGCGGCGTCAAGGACTCGCTGCGCGACAACCGCCACTGACCGTCAGGCTCTTGCGAGTCAGGAGCGCCGTCCGCCCGTGCGGACGGCGTTTCCAATTCAGTCGTCGCCCCACAGCTTGATCTGCAGGCCCTCCTTCTCCTGACCCTGGACGACCGGGCGGCATTCGGAAGAGAAGCCGCCGCGCGGGTCGGGTCGGGGCCGGCAGTCCTGCTCCTGCAACGGGCGCGCGACCACGGCGTCGCGACGCTGGGGGCCGCACTGGACGGCGTAGGCGGAGCCGCCGGCCGCTTCGCGCATCATCTGGCAATCGTCGGCCGAACCGGACGGACGCAACGCCGCCGGCAGATCATCGCCCAGGGCGGCCGCCAGCGCCGCGCGGGTCTGGGCCTGACAGGTCTCCAGCGAGGCGTCGCCCCGCACCAGCGGGCTGCACCGCGACCGTTCGTAGGCGAACGGATCGGCGCGCGCCCAATCCGGAATCTCGACGGCCGACGCCGCCGCAGGGGCCGGCTCGGCCGCCTCGGGGACGGGCGCGGCGTCCTGCCAGACCACCGACGGCGTCTGCTGCAACAGGGCGACGATCACGGCGTGGACCAGCATGGCGGAACTCCTTTTACATCCGCGAGCCTAGAGCCTGATCCGCTTGAGTTGAAGCGCTTCGCGCTTCGACGATGCGGTGAATCAGGCTCCAGGTCCAAGCTGGACCTTGATTCACGGCTTCAGCGGAATCGCGAAGCGATTCCTCCTCAGCCG
>JAEWDF010000125.1 GCA_023390245.1 Pseudomonadota bacterium | reverse complement strand
GCGCGACGGGGATCGAGACCGGACCCGGCGCGGGCGGGACCCGGATTTCGGACGGCGCCGCAGCCGGCGCGGCGCGTGCGGCGGGAGACGGCCGCGCCGCGGCGTTGGTTGCGGGCCGCCGACGCTGGAGCGAGGCGGGCCAGGGATCCAGTTCGACAAGCAGGATGGGAAGGCTCGCGAGCGCCGGCGGCCTGCGCGCGTCGGGAAGGGAGAGCAGGAGCGCCAGCAGGCCGTTCACCCCCAGGGCCGCGACGACCGCGCCGACCTTCCAGCCTTCCGGCCGAAATCCCTTGAGGCCTGGCGCGTGCATCATCCCTCCCTGCAACCCCAGGCTGGGCGGCCAGCGTGGCCGTAATCGGGCGGCGCGCCGCCGTCTTTTGGCCGCAGGGTCGGGGACCAGGCTTGCGCGGCGACCACCCATGGCCGAGCCTGGGACATGCTTCTCATCGCCATGCTCGCTCTGCTTCCAGCTTCCGGACCAGCCGCGCAAACGCCGGACGTCTGCCCCGCGTCGGATGTCGGGGCCTTGGCGCGACGCGCCTGGAGCGACTTCGAATTCGACGCCCAGGCGGAGGGCGGGCCGATGTGGTACGCCGGGCGCGGATGCCATGCCCAGGCGGCCCAGGCGGCGCGGGACTATCTGGCGCGAGGGCCGTTGCTGACGGTGCGCCAGCAGGCCATCACCCAGCTGCATCGCGGCCGCAACCTGGCCTTTGCGGGGAGGGAGGCCGAGGCGGCGCAGGCCGTGGCCTCGGCCCGGCGCTCGGACCAGGCGCTGGAGGACGACAGGGCGCTGGACTGGAACGCCTATGTCGAAGGCTTGTACGGCTTCCTCGTGAAGGATCGTCCTCTGCTCGAGGACCGGCTGGCGCGGCTGCGCGGCCGAACCGGGGAGGGCGACGCGATTAACGCGGCCAATCTCGCGCGCCTGTCCCGCTGTTTCGATCGGCCCTACGCCGAGGCCCAGACGAGCGACGATTGCGCGCCCTGACCGCAGGGTCGGGGCCGCGCGGCGACGCGGCTCAAATTTCCGGGCGGGCGCATTTCCCCCATTGCACGACTCGAACCGCCGCTGCTATAGGCGCGCCTCCCAAGCAGTTCCGCGGTAGCTCAGTGGTAGAGCAGCCGACTGTTAATCGGCTGGTCGTAGGTTCGAATCCTACCCGCGGAGCCATCTTGGGGGCGGCCCGCCGATGCGGGAAGGTCCGGCTCCCAGCGGACGCGCCATGACGATCACCCCCATTTCCGATCCCGACGATCCCCGCATCGCCCCCTATCGCGACATCCGCGAACGGGACCTGACCGGCCGCCAGGGGCTGTTCCTGGCCGAGGGCGGAGTGGTGCTGCGGGTGCTGGCGTCGGCCGCGTCGCGGTGCCGGGTCCGGTCGGTGCTCCTGGCGGAGAACCGGGTCGAGGGCCTGAGCGACGTCCTGGCGGGCCTGCCGGCGGAGACGCCGGTCCATGTCGCGCCCCAGCCGGTGCTGGACGCCATCGCCGGCTTTCCTCTGCATCGCGGCATCCTGGCGCTGGGCGAACGGCCGGCGTCACCGCCCCTGGAGGAGGTGCTGGCCAGCGCCGGGCCAGGCGACGTGTTCCTGGCGGCCTGCGGCGTGGGCAATCACGACAACATGGGCGGACTGTTCCGCAACGCCGCCGCCTTCGGCGCGCGGGCCGTGCTGCTGGACGACCGTTGCTGCGATCCCTTCTACCGCAAGGCCATCCGGGTCTCGGTCGGCGCGGTGCTGCGCCAGCCCTTCGTCGAGGGGATGAGGGAGGACGTCCTGGTCGAACGCCTGCTGGAGGCGGGGGTGGAGGTGCTGGCGCTGACGCCGTCCGCGGGGGAGCGGCTGGTCGATGTCCGGCCCGAGGGGCCGACGGCGGTCCTGCTGGGCAGCGAAGGCCCCGGATTGTCGCGCCGCCTGATCGGGCGCTGTCGTCCCGTGGGCATCCCCATGGCGGGCGGATTCGACTCCCTGAACGTGGCGGCGACTGGGGCGGTGGCGCTGCATCACCTGAAAATGCGCGCGGCGGGCGAATCGGCGGCCCGTTAGTCGCGCTTTCGTCGCGTTAACGCTCTATTCACCTTGATGTGTGGCGCGGGTTGTGGCGACCTTCCGGCTCCGGGGAAGGGGCGTCGTCATGAGCATTCTGTATTTTCTGCATCGCAACGCGCGCATCGCGCTGGTCGTGGCCATCGCGGCCGGGGCGCTGGGCGCCGCCGGGACGATCGGCTGGATCACCGCACCGGTCTGAGGCGGCGACTTCACCGTCGCCGAACCGTCAGAAAGATTTCGCACGGACGTCAGCCCGGCGTCGCCGAACCGTCTTGCGTCGCGCCTAATGTGTCCAGGCTCGATGAGAGCCGCAGGACACGAGGCAGGGCGATGACGACGCAGCCTTTCTGGAACGACGATCCGATCGAGCCCGTCGATGAACGCATGCTCGAGGACGACGAGGATTTCGACACCGCCTTCGAGCCGGACGATCCCTTCGCCGATCCCCTGCGGCCGCGATGGATGAGCTGAGCCCGAAGGGGCGACAAGGATGACGGGAAGAGGCGGCGGGTCCATCCGGCCGCCTTTCGCGCATTCCGATCCGTGAAAGGACGAACGGACGCGCCGCGCCCGCCGGTTCGTCATCGCGTTGGAGGCCTGACCGGGAATCGAACCCGGGTGCAAGGATTTGCAGTCCTCTGCGTCACCACTCCGCCATCAGGCCGCCGGCTCCCCGCACTGGGCGGGGCGTCGCGAGGCGCGTTCGCTATCAGATCGGATTGTCCGCTGCAACGCGCGGACCTATAAGCGCGCGAGAATTTCTCCCGTTCTTCTTCTAAAGGCTGTCCACAGATGGATTTCTCCGCCGAGCGCAAGGCCATGGTCGATTCGCAGGTGCGGGTGAACGACGTCACCAACCGCGCCATCCACGCCGCCATGCTGTCGGTCCCGCGCGAGCGCTTCTGCGCGCCCGAGCGCCGGTTCGCCGCCTATTCGGAGGAGGCCGTGGCCATCGCCGGCGAGCGCCGCCTGACGCCCGCGCGCGACGTGTCCAAGCTGCTGCAGGCGGCGGATGCGCGCGAGGGGGAGACGGCGCTGGCGATCGCCGCGCCCTACGCCGCCGCCGTCCTGGCCCGCATGGGCCTGACGGTCACCGCCCAGGAAGCCGACGCGGCCGTGTTCGACGTCGTGGGCGAGGCGCTGGCGGAGGAGGGCGTCCAGACCGTCGTCGCCCCGTTCGACCAGCCGGCGGGCGAGGGCTGGGACCTGATCGTCTGCGAGGCCGGCCTGCCGATGCTGCCGGAAAGCTGGGGCGCGGCGCTGAGGCCCGGCGGCCGGATCGTCGCGGTCGAACGGCGCGGCCCGGTCGGCAAGGCGGCGCTGTACGTGAAGGGGCGCGAGGGGCTGTCGCGGCGGGAACTGTTCGATTCCGCGCCGCCGGTGCTTGCGGAGCTTCGGCCGGCGCCTACCTTCGCGTTCTGAACCGGCGGCGCGACGGGTTTCGCGGGTCGGAGCGTGAAAAAAACTTAACTGGCGCGTGGTCTGCTGAGGCCGCAGTTACGCCTGCAGGATTCAGGGGCGCCGTTCCGGGGCGTCAGGTCAAGGACGGACAATGTTGAAACCCTCGCGTGCTCTGGCTTCGGCCGCCGTGGTCGCCCTGCTCGCCGGCATGGGCGCGCCCGCCTGGGCCGAGACGCTGCAGGAAGCGATCGCCCTGGCCTATCAGACCAACCCCAGCCTGCTGGCGCAGCGCGCCAACCAGCGCGCCCTGGACCAGACGGTGGTGCAGGCCCGCGCCGGGCTGCGGCCGACGCTGAGCGCCTCGGCCGGCGTCGACTACACCCGCAGCGTCTTCCCGGCCCAGACCCAGTACGTCGATACCAACAACGACGGCATGCCCGACACGCCGATCACCGTGTCCTCCTCGGAAAGCGACGGCGCTGACGTGGGCGTCTCCCTGTCGCAGAACCTGTGGACGGCGGGCCGCACGGCGCGGGCCATCGACCAGGCGCGGGCCAGCGTCCTGGCCGGGCGCGAGACCCTGCGCGACGTCGAGCAGCAGGTGATGCTGTCGGTGATCCAGGCCTATGTGAACGTGGTCCGCGACATGGAGATCCTGCGCATCCGCCAGGAGAACCTGTCGGTGCTGCAGCGGCAGCTGGACGAGACCTCGGCCCGCTTCGAGGTCGGCGAGATCACCCGCACCGACGTGGCCCAGGCCGAAGCCTCCCTGGCCCAGTCGGAAGCCGACCTGGCCAGCGCCCAGGCGCAGCTGTCCACCTCGCGCGCGTCCTACGCCGCGGTGGTGGGCCAGGCCCCCGCCACCCTGGAGGCCGCGCCGACCCTGCCGGAGACGCCCAGCGACTTCGACGCGGCGCTGGACGCCGCCCTGGCCAACAATCCGGGCGTGCTGGCGGCGCTGTACAACCAGCAGGGCGCGGAAGCCGCCGTCGCCGCCGCCAAGGCGGAGTTCCTGCCGTCGGTGCGGGCCACCGCCTCCTACGGCGGTTCGACCAATGACCTGAGCAACATCGACGACATCGCCGACCGCCGCGCCTTCACCGCCGGCGCCACCCTGTCGGTGCCGCTGTTCACCGGCGGGCTGAACCGCTCGCGCGTGACCCAGGCGCTGGAGCGCGCCAACGCCGCCCAGATCCAGGTCGAGGGCGAGAAGCGCGGCGTGCTGCAGGATGTCAGCTCGGCCTACGCCCAGGTGCTGTCGACGCGCTCCAACGTCCAGGCGGGCGAGGAGGCGGTCCGCGCCGCCGAGGTGGCCGCCGAGGGCGTGCGCCAGGAAGCCCAGGTCGGCCTGCGCACCACCCTGGACGTGTTGCAGCAGGAAGTGACCCTGCGCTCGGCCCAGACGGCGCTGGCCAGCGCGCGGGCGGCGGAATACGTGGCCAAGGCCTCGCTGCTGGCGGCGATGGGCCAGTTGCAGGGGCCGAACCTGAACCCGGCGATCGAGGCCTACGACCCGGCCGCCAACTTCCAGCGCGTCCAGAACACCGGCGGCCTGCCGTGGGACGGCGCGGTGGAGGCGCTGGACCGCATCGCCTCTCCGGCCATTGTCGCCGCCGACGACGCGCCGGACGCGCCGATCGACGCCCAGCTGAAGGGCGAGGTCATCCGCACGGCGCCGCGCCCGTAAGGCTTTCGCGAAACGCCGTTGATTCCGGCGGGCGTAGATGCGACGACAAGAGCGGGGACGGGCGTCGCGGCGGCCGTCTCCGCATCGTTCCGGGCGCGCGCCCGCGCGCCGGCTGTTTCTCAGGCCTCGCCCAAGGTTAAGTCATGACCGACCAGTCCGCACAGGAACCCACCATGGAGGAGATCCTGGCGTCGATCCGCCGGATCATCTCCGAAGACGAGGCGCCCGCCGAGACGGCGCCGGCCGCCGCCGCCGCGCCGGAGCCGGAACCCGCGTCCGAACCCGAGCCCGAGCCGGAGCCCGCCCCGGCGGAGGAGCCGGTCGCCGCCTTCGAGGCCGCCGCCGAGGCGCCGGCCGAGGACGACGTTCTGGAACTGACCGACCGCTACGAGGCGCCGGCCGCCGAGACCATCGGCGACCTGGACGTCGTCGACCCCGCGACCGAACCCTTCCCCGCCGCGCCGCATCCGACGCCGGCCGAGGAGTCCGCGCCGGCCTATGACTCCCTGGTGGGGGAAAGCGCCGCCGCCAGCGCCGCCTCGGCCTTCGCGGGCCTGGCCGCCAGCTTCAAGAAGCCGGACCCCGAGCCCGCCCCGCGCGGCCCGGACCTGAATTTCGCCAGCGGCTCGACCGTCGAGGCCATGGTCGCCGAAATGCTGCGCCCGATGCTGAAGGACTGGCTGGACGCCAACCTGCCGGCCATCGTCGAAGCCCAGGTACGCAGGGAAGTCGAACGCATCGCCCGCGGCGCCTAGCCCTTCGCCTTATCCGAGACTAATCCGAGGGCGGCTCCGGCGGGGCCGCCCTTTCGCTTTGAGACCATCCCGATGCTTGAGAAGACCTTCGACCCCCAGGCCGCCGAGCCGCGCCTCTATGCCCAATGGGAGGAGAGCGGCCTGTTCGCGCCCCGCCCCGCCAAGCCGACGGACGGCGCCGCCGAGGCCTATTCGATCGTCATCCCGCCGCCGAACGTGACGGGCAGCCTGCATATCGGCCACGCCCTGAACAACACGCTCCAGGACATCCTGGCCCGCTATCACCGCATGAAGGGCAAGGCGGTGCTGTGGCTGCCGGGCACGGACCACGCCGGCATCGCCACCCAGATGGTCGTCGAGCGCAAGCTGGCGGCCGAGGGCAATGAAGGTCGCCGCGACATGGGCCGCGACGCCTTCGTCGAGAAGGTGTGGGAATGGAAGGCGGAGTCCGGCGGGACCATCGTGCGCCAGCTGCGCCGCCTGGGCGCGTCGTGCGACTGGTCGCGCGAGCGCTTCACCCTGGATGAGGGGCTGAACGCCGCCGTCCGCAAGGTTTTCGTGCAACTGCACAATGAAGGCCTGATCTATCGCGACAAGCGGCTGGTGAACTGGGACCCGCACTTCCAGACCGCCATCAGCGACCTGGAGGTCGAGCAGAAGGAGGTCGACGGCGCCTATTGGCACTTCGCCTATCCGCTGGCTGACGGCGTGACCTACGAACACCCGGTCGCCTTCGACGAGGACGGCAGGGCGACCGAATACGAAACCCGCGACTACATCGTCGTCGCCACGACCCGGCCGGAGACCATGCTGGGCGACACCGGCGTGGCGGTTCACCCGGACGACGAGCGCTACAAGGGCCTGGTCGGCAAGTTCGTGACCCTGCCCATCGTCGGCCGCCGCATCTCCATCGTCGCCGACGCCTATGCCGACCCGACTAAGGGCTCGGGCGCGGTGAAGATCACCCCGGCGCACGATTTCAACGACTTCGGCGTCGGAAAGCGCGCGGGGCTTGAAGCCCTGAACGTCATGGACGCCTTCGGCCGGATCACCGCCGCTGATGCGCCCGACGTGCCCGCCGAATACGAGGGCCTCGACCGCTTCGCCGCGCGCAAGGCCATCGTCGCCCGCGCCGAGGAAGAGGGGTGGCTTAAGACTATCGAGAAGACCCGGCATATGGTCCCGCACGGCGACCGGTCGGGCGTGGTCATCGAGCCGTGGCTGACGGACCAGTGGTACGTCGACGCCAAGGTCCTGGCCCAGCCCGCGCTGAAGGCCGTGGAGCAGGGCGACACGGTGTTCGAGCCCGCCAGCTATTCGAAGATCTATTTCGAATGGCTGCGCAACATCGAGCCGTGGTGCATCTCGCGCCAGCTGTGGTGGGGCCACCGCATCCCCGCCTGGTACGGCCCGAACGGCGAGATCTATGTCGCGGAGACGGAGGAGGACGCCCGCGAACAGGCGATGGCGGACTATGATTCCGAGGTCGCCCTGACGCAGGATGAGGACGTGCTGGACACCTGGTTCTCCTCCGCCCTGTGGCCCTTCTCGACCATGGGCTGGCCCGAGAAGACGGAGGACCTGGAACGCTTCTACCCGACCAGCGACCTGGTGACGGCGGCCGACATCATCTTCTTCTGGGTCGCCCGGATGATGATGATGGGCCTGCACTTCATGGACGAGGCGCCGTTCAAGCGGGTCATCATCAATGGCCTGGTCCGAGACGAGAAGGGCCAGAAGATGTCGAAGTCCAAGGGCAACGTCATCGACCCGCTGGAGATCATCGACGAACTGGGCGCCGACCCGCTGCGCTTCACCATGGCCATCCTGTCGGGCACGCGCGACATCAAGCTGTCGAAGTCGCGCATCGAGGGCTATCGCAACTTCGGCACCAAGCTGTGGAACGCCGCCCGCTTCAGCCAGATGAACGAGGCGCGCCGCGTCGAGGGCTTCGATCCGGCGGGCGTCGACCAGACCATCAACCGCTGGATCCGGGGCGAGCTGACCAAGGCCGAACGCGCCGTGTCGGACGCCATCGAGGGCGGCCGGTTCGACGATGCGGCGGCGGCGTTGTACCGCTTTGTCTGGAACGTCTTCTGCGACTGGTACCTGGAGCTGGCCAAGCCGGTGTTCAACGGGTCGGACGAGGCCGCCAAGGCCGAGACCCGCGCCATGACCGCCTGGACCCTGGACCAGATCCTGACGCTGCTGCACCCGGTCACGCCCTACATCACCGAGGAGCTGTGGGCCGAGCTGGGCCGGGAAGGGCCGCCCCGCGAGACCCTGCTGATCGGCGCCGCATGGCCGGACCTGCCGGACAGCTTCGTCGACGCCGAGGCCGAGGCCGAGATCGGCTGGCTGGTCGAGCTGGTCACGGAGATTCGGGGCCTGCGCGGCGAGATGAACGTACCGCCGGCCGCCAAGCCGCCGCTGACCTTCGTCGCGCCCGACGCGGCGACGCAAGGCCGGATAGCGCGCCATCGCGACCTGATCCTGACCCTGGCCCGCGTGTCGGAGATCGCCAGCGCCGACGCCGCGCCCGAAGGGGCGGTGACCTTCGTCTCGGGCGGTGCGACGGCGGCCCTGTCGCTGGCGGGGATCATCGACCTGGCGGTCGAGAAGGCGCGGCTGGAAAAGGAGATCGCCGCCTTCGACAGCGACATCGGCCATGTGAACAAGAAGCTGGGCAACCCCAACTTCGTCGCCCGCGCCGCGCCAGAGGTGGTCGAGGAGCAACGGGCCAAGCTGGCCGAGGCCGAGGCGGGCAAGGCGAAGCTGCAGGCGGCGCTGACCCGCCTCAGTGAGATCGGATGATTTCCCCTCCGCTCATCCCCGCGAAAGCGGGGACCCAGATCTTTCACTGGACGGGTGCTAGGGATCGAGCACGACGATACCCGCCACACAGCAGATCGCCCAAAGCACTGGGTCCCCGCTTTCGCGGGGATGAGCGGAAATGAAGGGACGGGCGGATCAACTCCTCGTCGCGCGGGGGATCTTCGACACCCGCGCCCGCGCCCGCGCCGCCATCGAGGCGGGACGGGTCAGGGCCGACGGACGCACCGTCGCCAAGCCGTCCGAACAGATCGCCGAGGACGCCGAGATCGAGGCCGAGGCCGCCCACCGCTGGGTCGGGCGCGGCGCGCTGAAGCTGGATCACGCGCTGAGCCTGTGGCCCGTCGCCGTGACGGGCCGGACCGTGCTGGATGTCGGCGCCTCGACCGGCGGCTTCACCGAGGTCTGCCTGGACCGCGGCGCGGCGCGGGTGTTCGCGGTCGATGTCGGTTCGGGCCAGATGCATCCGAAAGTCGCCGCCGATCCGCGCGTCGCGAACCTGGAGCGCACCGACGCCCGCGACCTGACGCCGGACCTGATCCCGGAGGCGCCGTCGCTGATCGTCTGCGACGCCAGCTTCATCAGTCTGTCGAAGGTGCTGCCGGCCGCCCTGGCCCTGGCGGCGCCCGGCGCGGACCTGATCACCCTGGTCAAGCCGCAGTTCGAGGCGGAGGGACCCAAGGCGGTCGGCAAGAAGGGCGTGGTCAAGGACCCCGAGGCCCGCGCCGCCGCGCTCCGGCGCGTGCGCGACTGGCTGGAAGGGCGGGGCTGGACGGTTCAGGCGACGGCCGAAAGCCCCATCGTCGGCGGCGACGGTAACATCGAATTCCTGCTCTGGGCCAGAAGCGCGCGCTGACGGCCGCTTCGTCGCGTAGGAATCCGCGCCTCAAGCCGCGCGAAGCGCGTTAGGCGCCCAAAAATGAGAAAACCGCCGGAGGCTTTCGCCTCCGGCGGCTCCCGTCACGTCGCCGATCGACAGGGGGGCTGATAAATTAATCGACGACGCGATAGCGGCCGTACTGGTCGGGGCAGGTCCGCACATAGCGGGTCTCGCGCCGACCGTCGGGCAGACGGATGTCGCTCTCGGCGAGCCGGCATCCGTCGGAGTTCTGATAAGGAGGCGCCGGGCGATAACGGTCGTCATAGCCGTAGTCGTCGCGCGGATAGTCCCGATAGTAGTCGTAGCCCTGATCGCCGGTGTAGCGGTCGTCGTAATAGCCGTAGCCGGGCTGGCTGTAGCCATAGGACGGCTGGCTGTAGCCGGGCTGGCCATAGCCGGTGGGATGGTAGCTCTCGCAGGCGTCGGAGCTGGAACGACCGACCTGCGAGCCGACCAGGGCGCCGACCACGCCGCCCAGGATGCTGCCTTCGGTGCGGCGCCCGCGCGCGGCCAGTTGCGAGCCGACCACGGCGCCCGCGCCGCCGCCGATCAGGGCGCCCGCGCCGGTGCGGCCCCGACGCTCGCTGTCGCAGTATTCGTAGTTGGGGCGGCTGGAGCTGTAGTCATACGGCCGGCTGTAGGCGCCCGTGCCGTAGTTCTGGCTGTAGCCGTAGCCATAGCTCTGGGCCGAGGCCGCCGCCGGGACGGCGACGGTCGCCAGGGCGGCGAGGGCGAGAGAGACGGACTTGATACGCATGGACTTCAACCCCTGGAGTAGCAACGCTTCAACGTGAAACGCCCGCTCTCCCGTCTTGTTGCGTCCAGTCCTAGCCGCGCCAACCTGAACGGCTTTTGAGCGGTCCGTTCATCTTCGTTCATCTTGCGGCCCGGCTTGGCGGGGCGGGCCGCCGCGTCTAGAGCCTGATCCGTTGAGGAGGAACCGCTTCGCGGTTCCGCTGAAACGGTGAATCAGGCTCCAGGTTGAAGCGAGAGCATGATTCACGCTTCTGCCGGAACCGCGAAGCGGTTCCGTCAAAAACG
>JAEWDF010000110.1 GCA_023390245.1 Pseudomonadota bacterium | reverse complement strand
TGGCGTTCAGCCCCATCATATAGCTGGCCGGATCGCCGGGAACGACCTGGAGCAGCAGGAAGATGACCACGGTCGCCGCCAGCAGCGTCAGGGCGTGGCCGGTCCGGCGCGTCCGAACAACAACCGGGGCCGCCCGGCCACGGGCCAGACCGGCGCGGGCACGGCCAGCCGCGCCACCGGCCCACAACTGGCGGCGCTGGGCGCCCAGGTGACGCCGAACTGGAACATCAACTGCGACCTGCCGGGCATGGATTCCCTGACCATCCGCGTCGCGGTGCGGCTGGACGCCGACGGGCGGGTGATCGGGACGCCGCGCCTGGAGCAGCCGCGCAGCGACGCCACCTGGCGCGCCGCCGCCGACGCCATGGTCCGCGCCATTCGCGCCACGTCGCCGTTCAACGTGCCGGCCGGGTTCCAGGCGCAGGAGGTGCCGTTCCGCTTCGAAACCGCGCGCCAATGCGGAAATCGCTGAGCGGCGGCCCGCAAAAGGCCCAATTCCCCGCGAAGCTGGCGCTTGCTGCACGCTCCAGCGATAAGGGGCGAGGACCACGTTCGCGAACACGGGAGCCCTGAATGCGTCCGAACCTTCTCCTGGCCGCCGTCGCCGTCGCGGCGATGACATCGCCGCTGATGGTCGAGGCCAAGGCCGCGCCGCCGCAGAGCGCGCCGATGCAGGACGTCGTCGTCGACCAGGGCGTGCTGCGGCCCCTGCCCATCGCCATCGCGCCCTTCAGCGGCGAGCACGGCTCGGACATCTCCAGCGTCATCAGCGCCAACCTGCGCCGCTCCGGCTTCTTCGAGCCGCTGAATCCCGCCAGCTTCATCGAGACCGGCCTGACCCTGGCCAATGCGCCGAACTTCCCGCAATGGACCCAGATCGGCGCCCAGGCGGTGCTGTACGGCTCGGTCACCCCGCGCGGCGACGGCCGCAACGACGTGGGCTTCCGCCTGTACGACCCGTACCGTCAGTGCCAGCTGGTCAGCTACCAGTTCACCGCCACGCCCGAGCAATGGCGGCGCATCGCCCACAAGATCTCCGACGTCGTCTATCAGCGCATGACGGGCGAGGCCGGCTTCTTCGACACGCGGGTGGTGTTCGTCTCGGAGAGCGGGACCCAGCTGAACCGCACCAATCGCCTGGCCATCGTCGACCAGGACGGCTTCAACCCCGTCTATCTGACGCAGGGCGACGAGGTGATCATGTCGCCGCGCTTCTCCAGCTCCCAGCCGGACGAGATCACCTATGTGGCGCTGGGCAAGGACTACAGCCGCATCTACCTCTACAACCTGACCACCGGCCGGCGCGAAAGCCTGGGCGAGTTCGACGGCCAGGTGCTGGCGCCGCGTTTCTCCAACGACGGCAACAAGGTCGCCTTCTCGATCATCCGTCACGGCAACACCGACATCTATGTGATGGACCTGCGCAGCCGGCAGCTGTCGCGTCTGACGTCCGACCCCGGCATCGACACCTCGCCGTCGTTCAGCCCGGACGGCTCGATGATCGTGTTCAACTCCGACCGATCCGGCTCGGCGCGGCTTTACGTCATGCGGGCCGACGGCTCGGGCCAGCGGCCGATCAGCCGCGGCGGCGGCGTCTATACGGCCCCGTCGTGGAGCCCCGCCGGCAATCTGATCGCCTTCACCAAACAGCAGGGCGGCCGCTTCCACACCGGGGTGATGAACGCCGATGGCTCGGGCGAGCGCATCCTGTCCTCCAGCTATTTCGAGGAGGGGCCGAGCTGGGCGCCGAACGGCCGCTACGTCATGTTCGCGCGGCAGGCGCGCGGCGGCGACACGCGGCTGTGGACCGTCGACCTGTCCGGCCGCGTGGTGGCTCAAGCGGGCTACGACGGCCGCGGCACCGACCCCGCCTGGTCGCCGCTTCTGGACGCCCCGCCGGCCAATCTGGGGCTCGGCCAGAGCCCCGACAGCTGCCCCGCATAACGCTGCGACATCACGGACGGAGCCTTTAAGCTCAACAGTGCGTTATCCCGGCTGGCGCCAAAATTTTGTCGGGCGCACAGAATAAGGCAACGCTTGAGGCCGCCGTCCTCAACGAACCTCCAGGAGACGACCCAATGACTGCTTCCCGTATCGCAACGCTGGCGATGGTCGGTTGCGCCGTGGCCGCCATGGCCGCCTGCGCGCGCAAGCCCGCCGTGGACACCGGCGTGCCGGACACCCCGCCGGCCCAGCCCAGCGGCCCGCAGTATCCGACCGCCCCGACAGGGCCGGTGTCCGGCGGCAATGTCGCCGCGCCGGGCTCCGAACAGGACTTCGTCGTCAATGTCGGCGACCGCGTTTATTTCGACCTGGACAGCTATGAGGTCCGCTCCGAGGCGCGCCCGCGCCTGGACGCTCAGGCCCAGTGGCTGCAGCGCTATCCGGGCGTCACCGTCCGCATCGAGGGCAACGCCGACGAGCGCGGCACGCGCGAGTACAACCTGGCCCTCGGCGCCCGTCGCGCCGAATCGGTGCGCAACTATCTGATCTCGCGCGGCGTGCCGGCCGGCCGCATCGACACCATCAGCTTCGGCAAGGAACGGCCGATCGCCGAAGGGTCGAACGAGGACGCCTGGGCGCGCAACCGCAACGCCCACACGGCCATCGTCTCGGGCGCGCCGCGCTAAGGCCTGGCGACCGTCGGGAAGTTGGAGGCGTCGGCGCGGCCGACGCCTCTTTTCTTTTGCCGAGCCTGTCATCAAGGTGCGCCCGATTCCAGTCGAGGGGAAACGGGCGCATGGACATCGACGCGGCGGGCGGTGCGATCACCGGCGGATTGATCGCGGGCGCGATCGAGAAGCCGTCCGGCAAGGCCGGCGAGCACGATCACGGCGTCTGTTCCGACTGCGGCGCCGAGACCAGCGGCGCCTTCTGCGCCAACTGCGGCCAACCGACCCATGTGCACCGCACCCTGCTGCATCTTGGCGAGGAACTGCTGCACGGCGTCATGCACTTCGACGCCCGCATCTGGCGGACCCTGCCGCTGCTGTGGATCAACCCCGGTCGGCTGACGCGTGAATGGGTCGAGGGGCGGCGCACCCGCTATGTGTCGCCGCTGGCGCTCTTTCTGTTCACCCTGTTCGTCATGTTCTTCGCCCTGAGCTTCGCGCCGCATCACGAGGCGCCGCCCGTCCTGGCGGACGACATCGTCAAGGAGCGCGCCGAACTGGTCGAGGCCGAACAGGCGCTGGCGGAGGCGCGCGCGGACCTGGCCTCCGAACCCATCGGCATGGGACGCGCCGCGGTGACCGCCGCCGAGCAGGCGGTGGCCAAGCGCCGTGAAGGGCTTGCGGATCTGGAGCGCCAGGTGCGAGAGGGCCGCGCCGACGGTCTGAAACCCGGAAGCTGGCAGGCCAGGGTCAAGGACATGAGCGCGGTCGACAAGGCGGAGGACGGCGGAGCGAACGTCCGGATCCTGGGTCAGGAGGCCAAGGCGGACGGCCACGGCGTCGGGGCCACTGTATTGAAGAAGCTGCAGAATCCGGACCTGGCGCTCTATAAGCTGCAGCAGACGATGTACAAGTTCGCCTTCCTGCTGGTGCCGCTGTCGATCCCGTTCGTCTGGCTGCTGTTCCTGTGGCGACGCGGATCGACCCTGTACGACCACGGCGTCTTCGTCCTGTATTCCCTGACCTTCATGGCCATGCTTCTGATGCTGATGGTCGTGACGGCGACGCTGAATGGCGCGCTGGGGGGGCTTGTGATCACCGTGGGCGTCCTGTCGATCCCGGTGCACATGTTCGCCCAGTTGAAGGGGGCCTATTCGCTGTCGGCCTTCTCGGCCCTGTGGCGGACCATGGCGCTGCTGGTCTTCTGCAACATCGTGATCGGCCTGTTCGTCACGGCCATCGTCTATCTCGGCCTTGGACACTGACGCCTTGCGGCGGCCCCAAATCGGTGGAACCTAGCGACCATGACGCTCAAGCTCTCGACCCCGCGCACGCGCGCCCTCGCCCTGACCGCCGTCGGCTTCGTCCTGATCGGCGGCGCGACCATCGCCCAGACCGTGCCGATGGAGCCGGTCCAGTGGGACAAGCGCCGGCTGGACCAGCTGGATCGCAATGTGCGGCGGCTGGAGCGCGCCCTGACCCAGCGCAACGCCGCCGGCCAGCCCGTGCTGGTCGAGCCCGACCCCGAGGTCGTCGCCCTGCAGGGCCGCGTCGACCTGATGGACCGCCGCCTGGGCGACCTGGAGGCCACGGTCCAGCGCATCAACGCCGACAATGAGCGGCTGACCTTCCAGCTGGACGAGACCCAGCGCGACAACACCGCCCTGCGCACGCGCCTCCAGGACGCCGAGGGCCGGGTCGACAAGCTGGAGACCCAGGCCGAGCTGAACGCCCCCGTCGTCGCCCATTCGCCGACCGGCGACGCCGGCGGCGACCTGGCCGAGGCCGTGCGCCTGCTGGGTTCGGACCGGCCGCGCGGCGAGCGGGCGCTGGAGACCGTGGTGGTCACCTGGCCCGACACGCCCCAGGCGCGCGAGGCGAACTCCCGCCTGGGCGACCTGCGCGTCGCCGCCAATGACAAGGCCGGGGCCGTCGCCTATTACGCCGCCGCGCTGAAGGACTGGCCGCGCATCGGCTGGGCCGCCGACACGACGCTGAAGCTGGCCGACGCCCTGATCGCGACCGATCGCAAGACCCAGGGCTGCGCCGCCCTGGCCGAGTTCGGCCGCCGCTACGCCTCGACCGCCTCCGACGCGCTGAAGACCCGCGCCACGCGGATGCGCGCCACGGCCGAGTGCGGCTGACCACCGATTCCGCGCCGGACGAGGCGGCGGGCCTGACGGTCCGCATGCTGGATCGGCTGGACCGGCGGCTGGCCTTCGGCGCCGCCCACCCCGTCGCCCTGGCCCTGTCGGGCGGCGGCGATTCCGTGGCCCTGCTGGGTCTCGCCGGCGAATGGGCGCGGCGGCGCGGTCGGCGCCTGCTGGCCCTGACCGTCGATCATCGGCTGAACCCCGCCAGCGCCGCCTGGACCGTCTTCGCCGGCGACGCCGCGCGTGCGGCCGGGGCCGAGTGGCGCGCCCTGGCCTGGGACGGGCCCAAGCC
>JAEWDF010000082.1 GCA_023390245.1 Pseudomonadota bacterium | reverse complement strand
GCGCAGGCGGGCGCCCGTCAGGTCCGCGCCGCGCGGCGGCGTCAGCCGAACCGCCGTCGTCTTCGGCTTGAGGTCGTTGGGGGCGTCCAGCGCGGGGATGTCCGCCTCGGCCAGCGCGGCGCCGTCGGCGCCCTCCAGCCGCAGCCGGGACGCCGGCGCCGGCCGGGAGCCCAGCGAATGGATCGTCGCCTCCAGCGCGCCGCCCTTCCAGGCGACGTCGCGCGCCGCCAGGGCCAGGTCGGGCCGGTCGCGGATGTCCGTCTCCGGGCCGGCCAGCCTGAACTCCAGCACGGTGGTCACGCCCGGCGCGAAGGTCGCCTCAACCGCCTGACCGCGCCCGAAGTCTAGCGTCCGGGCCGCGCCCGGCGCATCGGCCGCGTCGTCGCCGTCGGCGTCCACGCCCTGGGTCAGGGTCCAGGCGCCGGAAGCGATCTCCGCCCCCGTGATCGTCGCCGTCAGCGGCGCGCCCGACAGGTTGTAGGCCACGACCTTGAAGCCGGTGCGGGTCGGCTCGCGCACCAGCACGGCCAGCTTCTCGGCCCCGTCCGGGTCGGCGAAGCGCCAGCCGATCAGGTGGCCCGGCACGATGGCGTTGCGCCACAGGGCCACGCCGCCCAGCCGCTGCCGCTGCAATTCCTGGGTCGGGACGTCGACCCGGTCGACCCACCAGTGGTCCTCGGTCATCATCGGCATGCGGAAGGCCGCCTCGTTGCGAAGACCGTCATACAGCCGCTCCAGATAGGTCTTGTCGCCGGTCGCGGCCCAGGCGCCGTGCAGCGCCAGGGTCGGCGCGTTCTTGCGCTGCGCCGCGGCGACCCAGGTCTCGCGCAATTCGGGCCGGTTCAGCGCCTCGGCGATGTCGCCGTTGATCGTGGAGTTCAGCGCCCCCGACCCGCCCGTGCGCAGCACCTGCTCGATCGGCCGCAGGTATTTGGCGTCGCCGGTCCAGCGATAGGCCGACCACATCAGCAGATTGGTCATGCCCGGACCGGCCGACCCGCGCGTGGCGTCGGTGGCCCAGTGGATGTCCTCCGGGAAGGTCCAGTTTCCGGCCGAGTCCTGCACGCCGTGCGCCAGATAGCCGTCCGCGAGCTCCAGCAGCAGCCGCTTCAGCTCGGGCGACCCGTTCCAGTCCACCAGCCGCAGGCCGGGATGCAGGACCAGGTTCGAATAGGGCTTGGACCACTGCCACGGGTCTTCCCGCACGATGTGGTCGCCGCCGAAGTAGTTGCTGACGATGTGGCGATGCCCGGCGGGATTGACCTCGGTCAGGCGCGTGTAGTTGGCCGCCGTCGCCATCAGTCGCTCCGTCGCCAGCGGGTCGCCCGGGTTCAGGTAGGACGACTGGCTGATGGCGTTGATGCCGTCCTCATAGGAATGCAGTTCGTCCGTGACGATCGTCGCCAGGCCGCGCGTGAACATGCCGTTGCGATAGATGGCCTCGATCTCTTCGGAGATCGACCGGTTCAGCTTGTCCGGATCGACGCCCATCAGCGCCAGGCCCGGCCACTGGTTGGTCAGGTCGGTGTCGTCCGACAGACCGCCGCCGAATTCACCCTCGACCTGGCGATGGTCGATCCACCAGTTGACGAATTCCCGCGCCTGCTTCAGGGCCTGGGTCTGGCCCCAGGCCCAGGCGGGGACGCCCTGCGGCGCGGCGGCCAGGTCGACGCGCGGCGTCGGCTGCTGCGGGTTCCATTCGCTCCAGTAGCGGACCCCGCCCGGATGCTCGGGATTGACCCGCAGCAGGTCGGTCAGGTCCTCGTAGAAGCGGTTGAACAGGGCCAGGTTGCGGTTGCTCTGCCGCTCCTCGACCAGGAAGCCGTAGTTGTCGCGCACCTGTTCGAAACGGTCGGCCTCATGCTCGACGCGCGCCTCCTCGCGGGACTTGAACACCAGGCCGACCTTGGCGCCTTCCAGGCTGGCCGGGCCGAAGTCGGGGCTGGCCGAGGCGATGGTGAAATACAGGCCCCGTCCGGCGGGCAGGATGCGGTCGCGCGTATCCAGCCACAGGGTGCGCGCCTCGCCCGGCTTGACCGAGACGTTGACGTCCATCAGGTCGCGGGTCGGCGTCAGCGGGTCCTTGATGCGGATGTTCAGCGGGATAAGTCCGTCGCGCACCGGCCTGACGTTCATCGCCGGCAGGGTCAGTTCGATCCCGTCCAGCCCGCCGAAATTCTCATAGCCGAAGGTCGGGCCGCCCCGGTTCAGCGGCAGACCCGGGCCCTGGGTGCGGAAGTCCTGAGGGATGACGACGTGGACGATCGGCCGGCCCCCGGCGACGGGCTGGGCGCGCGCCTGCGTGGGCGCCCCTGCCGGCAGGGCGACGAGCGTGGCCCGTTCCTCGACCGGATAGCGGCCCTCGATGAAGTCCGTGGCCTGTTTCACCGTCGGATAGTCGGGGGCCGCGTCGCCGCGGAGGGTGAAGTCGAACCGTCCGATTCCTTCCGGCGCGGCGCCCTCCGACACGCGATAGACGCCGATCTCCTCGATCGGGGTCTCCTGGGCGTCGTTGACGAAGCGGACGGCGCCGCCTTGGCGGTCGGCCGCCAGGCGCGTGGTGGTGCGCTCCGCGCCCTGACGACGTCGCGCCAGCAGGTCGCCCTCGGCGGTGACCTGGGCCGAGGCGTCCGGAACCCGCCCGTCGGCCAGCGCGGACAGCCGGCCATGGGCCGCGCCCTGGATCTCCACCTGGTTCCAAGGCTCCTCGGGCAGGAACCAGGTCGCCGACTTGCCGCCCATCGAATAGACGTTCCAATCGGGCAGGGTGAAATAGTCATGCCGCCCGGTCAGGCGCGAGCGGTTGTAGACGCCCGGCCAGGTCGTCTCGCGAATGCCGTCATTGCCCTTCCACATCCGTTGCGCCACGTCGCGCTGGTCGGTGAATTCGACCCGCCGGATACGGGTGGCGGCGTCGGCCAGATAGGGCGGCATCGGCCCGTCGAAGCCCAGCCGATGCGTCCAGGTCGGCAGCCAGTCCGGCTGGGCCGACGCGACCGTCGGCTCCTGGTTTTGGGCCAACGCCGCGATCGCCGCGTCGTCCAGCGCGCGGTCGTAGATGCGCAGTTCGTCGACATCGCCGCCGCGCAGGAAGTTGTAGCGGCTCTGCACCTGCATCGGGCTGATGATCCGGCTGTGCGGCCCGAACTGGTCCAGCCCCGCGTCGAGCAGCGCCGGCTGGTCCTCGCGCTCGGCCAGGCGGCCGTCGACATACAGCCTGATCCCCGTCGTCTCGTCCCAGGTGAAGGCGATGTGGGTCCATTGGTCGGGCGCCGGCGCCTGGGGCGTGGTCCAAGACACCCGCACCCGCGACAGGTTGGCGTCGGTCACGAAGGCGTCGAACCCATGGCCGTTCCAGTCGATCCGCAGGAAGACCATGTCCCAGCTGGAATGGTTGGAATAGCCGACGCGGAAGACGGGGAAGGCGTTTTCGCCGACCGGATAGCGGCTGCGCCAGAAGAAGGAGAGGGAGCCGCGCTGCGCCTGGATGTTGCCCGGCGCCGACCAGGCCAGGACCTGGGCGTCTTCCGCCTCCAGATAGCCGCCCGAGGCCCCGCCCGACGGCCGGATCGTCACCTTGTCGGCGAAGGTCGGTTCGGCCTGCCCGGCCGCGACGTCCGCGGTCAGGCTGGTGTCGGCGGACAGGCGGAACAGCAGTCCGTCCTGCGCGACCGCCGTCGAAGACCAGGCCAGCATCCCGCACAGGGCGGCGCCGGCCAGCAAGCTGGATTTCAGTCCCATCGGTTCCTCCTCGCGCCGGACGTCTGTCGCGCCCGGTCGTCCCATTGATCGCTGCTGTCGCCGCGGAGACACGTCGGAGCAAATCGGGAAAACCTCTTCGCCGCCTTCTTGCCACACATCGGAAACTGTGCGTAGCTTTCTATGACACCGGTAGCAGTGATTTGGCAAACCAAACCTGACACCGGTGTCGTCCGCGAGCAGCGGATGGCTCAACGGGGACGCCTGATCCTCGACCGCCGTAACTGGGAGGAGACATGAGAGACATGACCCAACGCACCAAATTCGCGCGCACCGCGCTGACCTTCACCGCATCCGCCGGGGCGTTGGCCCTGGCTCTGATGGCCCATGACGCGGCCGCGCAGGACGCCGCGCCGCAGGACGACCAGGCGACCGAAGTCGATTCGGTCGTGGTCACCGGCTTCCGCGCCAGCCTCCAGAACGCGCTGAACATCAAGCGCCGCGAGGCGGGCGTCGTCGACGCCATCTCGGCCGAGGACATCGCCGACTTCCCCGACACCAATCTGGCCGAATCGATCCAGCGCATTCCTGGCGTCTCGATCGACCGCGACGCCGGCGAAGGCCGTTCGATCACCGTGCGCGGCCTGAGCTCGGAGTTCACCCGCACCCGCATCAACGGCATCGAGGCCCAGGCCACCACCGGCGCCACCGACTCCTCGGGCGGCGTGAACCGCGGCCGCGGCTTCGACTTCAACGTCTTCGCCTCGGAGCTCTTCAACAACATCACCGTCCGCAAGACCCAGTCGGCCGAGACCGAGGAAGGTTCGCTGGGCGCCACCGTCGACCTGCAGACCAGCCGCCCGTTCGACAAGCCGGGCTTCCAGGCCGCCCTGTCGGGCCAGTACGGCTACAACGACCTGTCCGAGACCTGGAGCCCGCGCTTCGCCGGCCTGATCTCGAACACCTGGGCGGGCGACCAGCTGGGCGCCCTGTTCTCGATCGCCTACAGCGAGCGGGATTCGATCGAGGAAGGCTTCAGCTCCGTGCGCTGGGGGCCGGCCAGCGGCGATAAGGGCTTCGAAAATCCCGAAGCCCTGCCGGGCGGGGCCGCTGCGGCGTCCGGCATCTTCCATCCGCGCATTCCGCGCTACGGGCGGCTGGTCCATGCTCAGGACCGCCTGGGCGCCACCCTGTCGGTTCAAGCTCGCCCCGACAATGGTCCGACCCTATTCACCTTCGACGCCCTGTATTCCAAGCTGGACTCGACCCGCGAGGAAAACTTCCTCGAAGCCTGGTCGCTGAGCCGTAACGAAAGCCAAGGCGGCAAGCCGTTCGTGAACGTCGTCGATTCCGTGGTCGATCCGGACACCGGCGAGATGGTCTATGCCGTCCTGGACGACATGGACATGCGCACCGAGCAGCGGTTCGATATCCTGGAGACCGAATTCACCCAGATGACTTTCGGAGTGGAGCACGACTTCTCCGACAAGTTCCACTTCAATGGCCTGATCGGCCGGGCGAAATCAGAATTCGGCAACCCGCAGCAGGTCGATATGATCATCGACCACCATAACGCTGACGGCTATACGTGGGACTTCCGCGACGACCGGAATCTGCCGCTGATCCAATACGGTTTCGACGTCACCGATCCGAACCAATGGGCGGTGACGGGTCCGCCCCCCTCGCCGAGCGTCGATACGGATGCCGACTTCCCGGCGTCGGAGCTGCGTTCCAGCGCCGCCTATCAGGATAATGTCTACACCACGGCGTCGGCCAATTTCGTCTATGATTTAAACGATATCCTGACCCTGAAGGTGGGCTTCAACTACAAGAAGTTCGAATCCAGCAGCACCTCCTTCGCGCGCCTAGCCAGCTATGCGCCGAATCTGCCTGCCGGAGTGAGCATGGCGGACGTGACGGAACTGCTCGAAGGTTTCGGCAAGGGGTTGGACCTGCCGGAAGGCTCCGCGACCGCGTGGATTCGTCCGAGCCTCGACAAGTTCGACGAGGTCTTCAACTTCAGTTGCAACTGCGACACCGGCGTTCCGGGCGGTGATTTCCGCTTGATCGGCAAGGACGGCAACACCTCCACCTTCGGCGGCTGGCGTGAAGTTTCGGAAGAGGACACTGGCTACTACGTCCAGGCGGACTGGAATACCGAGCTGATGAACATGCCGTTCCGCGGCAATGTCGGCTTGCGCCAAGTCAACACCAAGATCGACGCCTTGGGTTACGCCAACGTCGGCGGCGTGGCCACGGCGGTTCCTGGCGAGAACGAATACGATGACACTCTGCCGTCGCTGAACGTCGCGCTGGAACCGATGGAGAATTTCATCGTCCGCTTTGGGGCGGCCAAGGTGATGTCGCGGCCGCCGCTCGGCAGCCTGATCCCGGTGTTCAGCCTCAGCGCGGCCGACTCTCCTAACCCGAGCGCGTCACTGGGCAACGTGGCCCTGGAACCCTATCGCGCCAAGACCTACGACCTGTCTCTTGAGTATTACTTTGCGCCTGAAGCCCTGCTGTCCTTCGCCTACTTCTACAAGGACATCTCGACTTATGTGCAGACCACTCAGGAGGAGCTTCTGTATTCTGAGTTGACCGCTCTCAACCCCATTGCTTTCCCTGCTGGTGCTCGGCCCGCGGATAGGCCTCATATGTTCAGCACGCCGTCGAACACCCCCGGCGGGCCGCTGAAGGGCTTCGAGATCAGCTATCAACAGACTTTCTCGTTCCTGCCAGGCCTGTTCCAGAACATCGGCACGCAGCTGAATTATACTCACGTCGAGTCGGAGATCGACTACTGCACCACGTCGGCGTGTGACGTCTATGTCACCGAAGACCTGGTCAACCTGTCGCCGAACGCTTGGAACGCGACGCTGTACTACGACGACGGCAAGTTCAACGCTCGCGTCTCGGCGGCCTATCGCGACGGCTACTATCAGTCGGTGCCGGGCTCGAACGGCGGCTCGCGTGGCATTCCGTTCCAGGGCAAGACCGAGACGACGACGATCGACGCCTCGGCCTCGTACAACCTGACGGACCACCTGAGCCTGACGGTGGAAGGCCTGAACCTGACTGACGAGCCGAACCGCCAGAACCATGGCGACCTCGGCGGATCGCGGGACAGCACCTACGTCTATCACCACACCGGCCGTCAGGTTTACGTCGGCGCCCGGTACCGCTTCTAAATCCCCCCTCCGCGAGATCACTGCGGATCGCGGCGCCGGATCTTCCGGCGCCGCTTTTCTTTTGCGCGACGATCATGTGAACGTTCTCGGGTGACGTTCGGCGGAATCCCGGGCATGAAGGTGCGTGAGGGAACGGGCCAACAGAGCCCTTGGGAGGATGAGATGGCAGGACCAATCGGCGGGGGCGTTGCGCCCGACATGGCGGGCGCCGACCGCGTGAACATGAGCTTCATCGCCCTGATCGTGGCGGTGGCGACCATCGGCGGATTCATGTTCGGCTATGATTCCGGCGTCATAAACGGGACGCAGGACGGGCTGGAGCGCGCCTTCAACCTGTCGGCTCTGGGGACGGGGCTGAACGTCGGCGCCATCCTGCTGGGCTGCGCCGTCGGCGCCTTCGCGGCGGGGCGGCTGGCCGACATGATCGGCCGCAAGACGGTGATGCTGATCGCCGCCGCCCTGTTCATCGTCAGCGCGCTGTGGGCCGGCGCGGCCGACAGTTCCGCCCACTTCATCATCGCCCGCTTCCTGGGCGGGCTGGGGGTCGGCGCCGCCTCGGTCCTGGCGCCCGCCTACATCTCCGAGGTCACGCCCGCGGCGATCCGCGGGCGGCTGTCGTCGGTGCAGCAGATCATGATCATCACCGGCCTGACCGGCGCCTTCGTGGCCAACTACGCCCTGGCGCGCACCGCCGGCGGTTCGACGGCCGAGTTCTGGATGGGCTTCCCCGCCTGGCGCTGGATGTTCTGGCTGCAGGCCATCCCGGCGGCCATCTATCTACTGGCGCTGCTGTCGATCCCGGAAAGCCCGCGTTATCTGGTCGTGAAGGGCCGGGACGCCCAGGCCCAGGCCGTGCTGGCCAAGCTGTTCGGCGCACCGGCCGCAGCCCGCAAGGTTCAGGAGATCCGCGCCTCCCTGGCCGCCGACCACAGGCCCAAACTGGCGGACCTGTTCGAGCGGGGTCGCGTGCGCCCCATCGTCTGGGCGGGGCTGGTGCTGGCGATCTTCCAGCAACTGGTCGGCATCAACATCGTCTTCTACTACGGCGCGGTGCTGTGGCAGTCGGTGGGCTTTTCCGAGAACGACGCCCTGCAGATCAACATCCTGTCCGGCGCCCTGTCGATCGCCGCCTGCCTGGCCGCCATCGCCGTGATCGACAGGATCGGACGCAAGCCCCTGCTGCTGATCGGCTCGGCCGGGATGGCGGCGACCCTGGCCGTCATGGCCTGGTGCTTCTCGCAGTCGGTCATCGTCGACGGCGCGCCGTCCCTGCCCGGCAACGTCGGCCTGGTCGCCCTGGTGGCGGCCAACGCCTATGTGGTGTTCTTCAACTTCAGCTGGGGCCCGGTGATGTGGGTCATGCTGGGCGAGATGTTCCCCAACCAGATCCGCGGCTCGGCCCTGGCCGTCGCCGGCTTCGCCCAGTGGATCGCCAACTTCGGCATTTCCGTCAGCTTCCCGTCGATGGCCAAGGGATTGGGGCTGACGGCGACCTACGGCTTCTACGCCGCCAGCGCCGTGATTTCCTACATCCTGGTCTCCGCCCTGGTGAAGGAAACCAAGGGGCGAGAGCTGGAGGACATGACCGGCTGACGGATCGATGCGGAAACGGGCGCGATCTATGCCGGATTGGGAATTCCCGTAGGGCGGACGACTTCCTAACTCCGAACCAGACCGAGCAGTAAAGGACCCGTCCCATGACCGACACGCTGGAGCTTTCGCACTGGATCAACGGCGAGAAGGTCGGGTCGGAGCGTCCGACGCAGAGCCATAACCCGTCGGACACACGCGACATCGTCGCGCACACCCCCGACGGCGGCGCCGCCGAGGTCGATGCGGCGGTCACGGCGGCGCGCGACGCCTTCGAGGGCTGGTCCCAGGCCTCGCCCGAAGTCCGCGCCGACGTGCTGGACAAGGCGTCCAACATCCTGATGGAGCGGCGCGAGCCGGTCGGCCGCCTGCTGTCGCGCGAAGAGGGCAAGACCCTGCCGGAAGGGATCGGCGAGACCGTCCGCGCCGCCCGCATCCTGAAGTATTTCGGCGGCGAGGCCCTGCGCGTGCATGGCCAGAACCTGATGTCGGTGCGCCCGGGCGTGGAGATCCAGACCTATCGACAGGCCGTCGGCGTGTTCGGCCTGATCACGCCGTGGAACTTCCCCATCGCCATCCCGGCGTGGAAGATGGCCCCGGCCCTGGCGTTCGGGAACACCGTGGTCATCAAGCCGGCCGGGCCGACCCCGGCGACGGCCGAGGCCCTGGTCGCCATCCTGCACGAGGCCGGCCTGCCCAAGGGCGTGGTCAACATGGTCATCGGACGCGGCGGCGTGGGCCAGGCCATCGTCGACCATCCGGGCGTCGACGGCCTCAGCTTCACCGGCTCACAGGGCGTGGGCGCGGGCGTGGCGATGGGCGCGATCAAGCGTCAGGCCCGGGTGCAGCTCGAGATGGGCGGCAAGAACCCGCTGATCGTGCTGGACGACGCGGACCTGGACCGGGCGGTGCAGATCGCGCTGGACGGCTCCTTCTTCGCCACGGGCCAGCGCTGCACGGCGTCCAGCCGCCTGATCGTGCAGGACGGAATCCACGACAGGTTCGTCGCCGCCCTGGCGGAGAAGGTCGGCGCCCTGCGCGTCGGCGACGCTCTGGACCCGGACACCCAGATGGGCCCGGCCGTCAGCGAGGCCCAGATGGAGACCTCGTACAAATACATCGACGTGGCGCGCGGCGACGGCGGCCGCATCGTCACAGGCGGCGAACGACTGAACCTCGACAAGCCGGGCTGGTACGTCCAGCCGACGCTGATCGCCGACACCGCCGCGACCATGCGCATCAACACCGAGGAGGTGTTCGGCCCGGTCGCCTCGACCATCCGGGTCAAGTCGTACGAGGAGGCGCTGGAGATCGCCAATGGGGTGGAGTTCGGCCTGTCGGCCGGCATCGTCACCGGTTCGCTGAAGCACGCTCGCGACTTCCAGCGCCGGGCCAAGGCGGGCATGACCATGGTCAATCTGCCGACCGCCGGGGTCGACTATCACGTGCCGTTCGGCGGCTCCAAGAAGTCGTCCTATGGCGCGCGCGAGCAGGGCTTCGCCGCCGTCGAGTTCTTCACACAGACCAAGACCAGCTACTCGGCGGGATAGTCGGGGCGCGGGGCCGGGCGTCGGAACTTCCCGCTTATCGCCGTCCGCGAAGCCTGCCATCATCGGCCGGTGAGGGACGCGACGAACCAGGGGGAGGGGATGGCGCCAGCCGGCCCGGAGCGGCGCGCCGATCCGGCGTTCCTGACGGGCTACGCCGTGGCCTACATCGGCGCCTTCCTCGGCTGCGCGCCGCTGCTGCAGGTTCTGGCGCCGCTGCATGCGGCCGGAATCGACCCGGCCGCCAAGGCCTCGATCCTCAGCCAGGCGATCTTCTACGGCTGCATGGCGGCGGGCGTGGGCAACATCCTGGGCGGGGCGGTCAGCGACCGGACCCGATCACGGCACGGGCGGCGGCGCCCCTGGATCGTGGTCGGCGCGCTGCTGACCGCCGCCAGCTACGGCGCCGTCCTCTGGTCCCGTACGCCGCTGGCCATGATCGCCGGCCTGGTCGCCTTCCAGATCGCCTTCAACATCCTGCTGGCGCCGCTGATCGCCCTGTTCGCCGACCGCATGCCGGAGAACCGGCGCGGCGCCATGTCCGCCATCTTGGGCATGGCCTATCCCCTGGCGGTGGCGGGCGGGTCGGTGCTGATGGCCTGGGGCCCGCAGAGCGAGCCCATGCGCTTCGCGACGCTGGGGCTGATCGTCCTGGTCGCCGCCGTGCCCTTCGCCCTGCTGACTCGCGAGGACCCGCCGCCGCCCGAGGCGATCCGCCCGGCGTTCTCGGGCCTGTCCCTGGCCAGCCTGCTGCGGCCGTTCGCCGTGCGCGACTTCACCCTGGCCTGGAGCAGTCGCTTCCTGATCGCCACCGGCTATTCGCTGGTCGCCTTCTACCTGCTCTACTACATCGCCGACGCTATCGGCTTCTCGACCCTGTTTCCCGGCCGGACGCCCGAGACCGGCCATTCGCTGCTCACCAGCATCGCCGGCGCCGGCGTCATCGTCGTCAGCAGCACGGTCGCCCTGGCCGGGTCGCGCGTCCGACGCCGCAAGCCGCTGGGCGTGGCGGGCGGGCTGCTGCTGGCCGGCGCGGCGCTGGCCATGGCCACGACCCAGACCTGGGCGCTGGTGGTCGTCGCCTTCGCCGCCTATGGCGTCGGCCAGGGGAGCTACGGCTCCATCGAGATCGCCCTGATGACCGATGTGCTGCCCTCGGCCCAGGATCGCGGCAAGGACCTGGGCCTGATCAACCTGGCCGTCACCCTGCCGCAGGCGATGGCGCCGCTGGCGGCCCTGGTGCTGCTGGAGGGCCTGGGCCTGGGCTTCCGCAGTCTCTTCTTCGCGGCCACCGTCTGTTTCGCCGCCGCCGCCGTGGCGATCGCCGCAATCAGACACGTGCGCTGAGGCCTACAGCCGGTCGCGGGCGGCCTTGAGGCGGGCCGCCAGTCGGTCCCGCGTCGCCTTCTGCGTCTTCTCCAGTTTGGCCCGGCGGCGCGCGATCGCCCGCGCCTCCGTGTCCAGCGCGGCCAGGGCCTCGGCCTGGCTCCGGTCCAGTTCGGCCAAATCCGCCTCCAGCGCCGCCGCCTTCCGGCGTGCGGCCGGAGAGGGACCCTTCGGCTTCCGCGCGGGCCCGATTCGGCCCAGGTCGACGGACAGGCCGCGCTCGATCACCTCGCCGGGACGTTTCAGCGCCGCCTCGCGGTCCGGGCCCGTATCGATCTCATGGGCCAGGCCCAACTTGAACAGGTCCTGCGCCACGCCCCAGGCGGCCAGCGCCTTGGGCCGCGACGAGGCGGCGACGGTGAAGGCGTGGAAACCGTCGGACCAGGTGAAGACTTTCAGACGCGGCGCCATGGCGGGCCAATCCTCCAGGCGCGGCTTGGTTGCGACAACCGCCGACGGACCGAGCCTCGACGCGCGACAAGGCTCGACGAACCGTCTCGCTTTCGACAGACTGGGCCGATCTGGATTCTGGAGGTTGGCCGATGCGCCTGATCCTTGCCGTCTTGGGCGTGTCGCTGCTGTCGGCGTGCGCGACGGAACGCGCGCCGGCGCCGGCCGCCGCCTTTCCCGAAGGGCTGAAGGTGATGGCCGAGGGCTATCCCTATCCCGGCGGGCCGTGCCGCCTGCTGGGCGAGACCTTCGCGACGTCGGAACTCTTCGACGACAGCGCCGATCTCCTGGGCTGCCCCGCCAACGCCATGCGGGACCCGCGCGTCTCCAGCGTCGGCCGCGTCGTCGGCGAGTACCAGGGCATCACCATCCTGTCGGTTCCCAAGTCGGCCACGCGCTGACGCGACGCTACAACTGCCCCATCGTATTGTCGTGGTCGACCGCCTGCCTCTTCAGCCAGGCGACGAAGGCGGTCGCGCTGGGCGACGGCGGCCGGTCGCGGGGCTGGACGACGGAATAGACGAAGCCCACCGCCTCCGAGCCGTCGGGGAAGGGCGCGACCAGGCGGCCCGAGGCCAGGTCGACCTGGGCCAGGGTGCGCTTGGCCAGGGCCACGCCGCGGCCGGAGACGGCCGCCTCGATCAGCAGGCTGGACTGGTTGAAGCGCGAGCCACGGCGCGGGTCCGGGTGGCGCACGCCGCGCGCCTTCAGCCACATGGCCCAGTCGGGGCGGCTGGGATCGCCGTCGTTGGACATGTCGTGCAGCAGGGCGTGGTGGAGCAGGTCGGCCGGCTTGCGGATCGGATGGTCGCCGTCCATCAGCGACGGGGCGCACACCGGCAGCACCGTCTCGGTCATCAGCCGCTCGACCGTATGGCCCGGATAGTCGCCGGGACCGTAGCGGACGGCCAGGTCGATCTTGCCCTCGGACAGGTCGGCCGGCTCCATGTCGGCCGAGATCCACAGTTCGATCTCCGGGTGGGCGCTGTGGAAGGCGTCCATGCGCGGCATCAGCCACTTGGAGGCGAAGCCGGGCGCGACGCTGATCGACACCTGTTTCCGGCGCGGCGGCTCGCGCAGCAGGGCCGAGGCGTCCATCAGCCGTTCGAAGCCCTCGCGCAACAGGGGCGTGGCGCCGCGACCCAGGTCGGTGAGCTGAAGCCCGCGCGCCTCGCGCACGAACAGGGGGCCGCCGACGATGTCCTCCAGCAGGCGGATCTGCTGGCTGACCGCGCCGGGCGTGACCGACAATTCGTCGGCGGCGCGCGAGAAGTTCAGGTGCCGAGCGGCAGCCTCGAAGGCGCGCAGGGCGTTCAGGGGAAGGAGCGATCGAGCCATCGTCTGTAGAAATCCTATCAGCGAGCCAAACGCAATCTGGTTTGCGGTTCGGGAGCGGGAATCCCAAGGTGCGCGGCCTGCCGTCGCCCTCCTTTCCTTCCGACGGCGCTGAAAGCAAGACGATGCGTGTATTTCTCGCCTCCGTTCCGCTGGAGGCCGCCAAGGTCGTGATCGTCGGCGCCGGGGAGCCGGCGCTGGCCAAGCTGCGACTGTTCCTGAACACTCCGGCCCAGGTGATCTGGTTCGCGCCGGACGGCGCATCGGCGCCGCTGGAGACGCCCCTGCGCGCGCCGGCTCCCGTCAGGCGGACGCCGACTCCGGCCGATTTCGCCGGCGCGCGCCTGGTCTTCATCGCCCTGTCGGACGTGGTCGAGGCCGCGCGCCTGGCCGACCTGGCCCGCGCGGCGGGCGCCCAGGTCAATGTGGTGGACCAGCCGGCGCTCAGCG
Organism: Pseudomonadota bacterium; assembly: GCA_023390245.1. Taxonomy (GTDB): domain Bacteria; phylum Pseudomonadota; class Alphaproteobacteria; order Caulobacterales; family Caulobacteraceae; genus Brevundimonas. The sequence continues at coordinate 43,521 of JAEWDF010000082.1, read as the reverse complement.
ACTTCCAGACCCCGGCCCTGATCGACCGCGACGAGGTGGTCGTCGGGGTGGCCACCGGCGGGGCGGCTCCCATCCTGGCGCGGGACATCCGCACGCGGATCGAGACCGTGCTGCCGGCGGGCCTGGCCAACGTCGCCCGCATGGCGCGCGGCCTTCGCGAGACGGTCAAGTCCAGCGTGCCGAACTTCCTGGCGCGCCGGCGCTTCTGGGAGCGGGCCTTCCGGGGCGCGGCGGCGGACCTGGCCGCCGAGGGGCGGACCGCCGAGGCGCGCCGCGAGATGCTGCGCCTGCTGAACATGGCCGCGCCCGAGCAGGGCGTGGTGCACATCGTCGGGGCCGGGCCGGGCGATCCCGAACTGCTGACGCTGAAGGCGCTGCGGGTGCTTCAGGACGCCGACGTGATCATCCACGACCGGCTGGTCCCCGAGGCGGTGCTGGCGCGGGCGCGACGCGACGCGAAACGTCTCTATGTCGGCAAGGCGCGGGGAGATCATTCCGTGCCGCAGGACCAGATCGAGGCCCTGATGATCGCGGAAGCCCGCGCCGGGCATCGCGTCGTGCGGCTGAAGGGCGGCGATCCCTTCGTCTTCGGGCGCGGCGGCGAGGAACTGGCGGCGATGCGCGCGGCGGGCGTCCCCGTCTTCGTCGTGCCCGGCGTGACGGCGGCCCTGGCCTGCGCGGCCTCGGCGGGCGTGCCGCTGACGCACCGCGACCACGCCCAGGCGGTGACCTTCGTCACGGCCCAGGCCCGGCCGGGCGGCGCCGAGGCCGACTGGACGCGACTGGCGGCGCCGAACCACACGCTGGCGATCTACATGGGCGTCGATCGCGCGGGAGAGACGGCGACGCGCCTGATCGCGGCCGGCCGTTCGCCCGCGACGCCGGTCGCCGTGGTCGAGAACGGCAACCGGCCGGACGAACGGGTGCTGACCGGGCGGCTGGACGGCCTGGGCGCGCTGGCGAAGGGCCTGAGCGGGCCGGCCCTGCTGTTCGTGGGCGAGACGGCGGCCTTCTCGGCGATCGCGACCCCGCGCGCGGAGGCGGCGGCGTGAAGATCGTGACCGCCAACCGGCTGACCACCGGCCGCGTCGTCTATGCGGGCGAAGGCGGAGGACTGGCGGACCATATCGACCAGGCCGCCCTGCTGGAGGACGCGGCGGCCGAAGCGGCGGTGGCGGCCTTCGCCGCGCGGCCCGATCTCTATGTCGGTCCCTACGCCGTGGAGGTGCGGGAACGGACGCCGTCCGGCCGCGACCGGCTGCGCGAACGCATCCGCTCGGCCGGCCCGACCGTGGGCCACAGCTTGGGCGCGGCCTGGCGGGAGGGCGCCTGATGTACCGCTATGACGAGTTCGACCATGCGCTGGTGCGCGAGCGGGTGGCGGAATTCTCCGACCAGGTGGCGCGCCGTCTGGCCGGTGACCTGACCGAGGACGAGTTCAAGCCGCTGCGCCTGATGAACGGCGTCTACCTGCAGCTTCACGCCTATATGCTGCGCGTGGCCATTCCCTATGGAACGCTGTGCGGCCGGCAGCTGCGGCGGCTGGGGCGGATCGCGCGCGACTATTCGAAGGGCTACGGCCATTTCACCACGCGCACCAACATCCAGTACCACTGGCCGGCCCTGGCCGACGTGCCGGCGATCCTGGGCGAACTGGCCGAGGTCGAGATGCACGCCATCCAGACCTCCGGCAACTGCGTGCGCAACACCACCACCGACGTCTTCGCCGGCGCGGCCGACGACGAACTGGAGGACCCACGTCCCTGGTGCGAGATCATCCGCCAGTGGTCGACGATCCATCCCGAATTCTCGTTCCTGCCGCGCAAGTTCAAGATCGCCGTGGTCGCGGCCGAGACCGACCGGGCGGCGATCCGCACCCATGACGTGGGGCTGCAGATCGTGCGGGGCGAGGACGGCGGAACGGCCTTCCGCGTCTTCGTCGGCGGGGGGCAGGGGCGCACCCCCCATCTGGCGCAGGAGATCGCGCCGGCCGTGCCGGCGGCGGACCTGCTGGCCTATCTGACGGCCATCCTGCGGGCCTGGAACCTGCTGGGCCGGCGGGACAACATCCACAAGGCCCGGATCAAGATCCTGGTCGCCTCCCTGGGGATCGACGCCTTCCGCGAGGAGGTGGAGCGCCACTTCGCCGGCCTGCGCCTTGAGGACCTGCGCGTGCCCGAGGACGAGGTCGCGCGCATCAAGGCCTATTTCGCCCCGCCGCCGTTCGAGGACCTGCCCCGGACCAGCGCGCCGTTCGAGCGGGCCCTGCTGGCCGACCCGGACTTCGCCCGTTTCGCCCGCAACAATGTGCGCCGGCACAAGGAGCCGGGTTACGCCTCGGTGGTGGTGTCGCTGAAGCCGATCGGCGGCGTGCCGGGCGACATGACGGCCGAGCAGATGGAGCTGGTCGCCGACCTGGCCGAGCGCCACGCCTTCGACGAGGTGCGGGTCGCCTATGAGCAGAACCTGGTGCTTCCCCATGTCCGGCTGGACGACGTGCCGACGGTGTGGCGCGCCCTGGCCGGGGCGGGCCTGGCCAGCGCCAACGCCGACCTGGTGACCGACGTCATCGCCTGCCCGGGCCTGGACTACTGCAGCCTGGCCAACGCCCGATCGATCCCGGTGGCGCAGGCGCTGATGAAGCGGCTGGCGGATCCCGACTACCAGGAACGGCTCGGCCCGATCCGCGTCAACATGAGTGGCTGCATCAACGCCTGCGGCCACCACCACGTCGGCCACATCGGCGTGCTGGGCGTCGATCGCAAGGGCGAGGAATATTACCAGATCACCGTGGGCGGATCGCCCGACGAACAGGCGGCGCTGGGCGTCATCGTCGGCAAGAGCCTGCCGTCGGAAGAGGTCGCGCCCGCCATCCAGCGCACGCTGGACCGCTATCTGGACCTGCGCGCCGACGGGGAGCGGTTCATCGACACGGTGCGCCGCGTCGGACCCGAGCCCTTCCGCGACGCCATCTATGAGACACTCGATGCTGCAACGGCTTGAAGGCCTTTCCAACGGCGTGAGACTGCCGGTCGCGACCCCGCTGGAGGCGGTGGAGGCCGCGGCCGCCGCCGCGCCCGTTCTGGTGCTGGAGTTCGACGCCTTTCGCGACGGGCGCGGCTTCTCCCTGGCCTCGGTCCTGCGCGAGCGGGGCTACGCCGGTCGGCTGGTCGCGGCGGGCAAGGTGCTGCCGGACCAGGCGCGGCACCTGCGCCGCTCGGGCTTCGACGCGGTGGAGCTGGCGCCGGACGCGGACCCGGCGGCCTGGGAGCGGATGGACCGGGCGTTTAGCGCCGTCTATCAGCCCGCTGCCGACACGGCCCGGACTATTTGGCGCGAACGCCGCGCGGCGACCCACGATCGCCGACTGGAAGCGCTGGCCGAAAGACTGAACCGGGAAACCGAAGGCGCGGACGCCGGCGGAATCGTCCGGGCGGCCTTGGACCCCGCGCTGGGGCTGAAGGCGGCGGCCATCTCGTCCTTCGGGGCGGAATCCGCCGTGCTCCTCGATGCAATCGCGCGGGAGAATCCGGGGACGCCGGTCCTGTTCCTAGAAACCGGGCAGCATTTCCTGCAGACGCTGTCCTATCGCACCCGGCTGAGCCGGGCCCTGGGCCTGACCGATGTGCGGCTGGTCACGCCGGACGCCGAGGAGAAGGCGGCGCTGGATGCGCGCGACGACCTGTGGAGGACCGACGCCGACGCCTGCTGCGACCTGAGGAAGGTGCGGCCGCTGGCGCGGGCGACGGCGGGATTCGACCTCCTGATCACCGGGCGCAAGCGCTACCAGGCCGCGACGCGGGCCGATCTCAGGCCGTTCGAGGCGGTGGACGGCGTGCTGCGGGTCAATCCGCTGGCCGGCTGGACGGCCGAGGACGTGGAACTGCGGCTGGCCGAGCGGGACCTGCCGCGCCATCCGCTGGTGGAGCAGGGCTACCGCTCGATCGGCTGCTGGCCTTGCACACGGCCGGTCGAGGACGGCGAGGACGCGCGGGCCGGACGCTGGCCGGGGATGGACAAGACCGAATGCGGCATCCATCTGGGACGGCGCAGCGTCGCCGCCTGACCGTCCTTTCTCCTAGGATTTCCCGTGTCCGTCTCTTCCGTCATCGACCTGATCGGCGATACGCCGCTGATCCGCCTGAACCGCCTGTCCGACGAGACGGGGTGCGAAATCCTGGGCAAGGCCGAGTTCCTGAACCCCGGCGGCTCGATCAAGGACCGCGCGGCCCTGTCCATCGTCCAGACCGCGCGCGCCTCGGGCGCGCTGAAGCCGGGCGGGACCATCGTGGAAGGCACCGCCGGCAACACTGGCATCGGCCTGGCCCTGGTCGGGGCGGCGCTGGGCCATCCGGTAGTCATCGTCATGCCGCGCACCCAGTCGGAGGAGAAGAAGTCCGCCGTGCGCGCCCTGGGCGCCCGGCTGATAGAGGTGGACGCCGCGCCCTTCTCCAGCCCGAACCACTTCGTCCACTATTCCGGCCGCCTGGCCACCGAACTGAACGACAGCGGGCCCGCCGGCGCCGTCTGGGCCAACCAGTTCGACAACACCGCCAACCGCGACGCCCACTATTTCAACACCGGCCCGGAGATCTGGCGCCAGACCGAAGGACGGGTGGACGCCTTCGTCAGCGCGGTGGGCTCGGGCGGCACCATCGCCGGCGTCTCGGCCTATCTGCGCGAGCAAAAGCCGGACGTGACCATCGCCCTGGCCGACCCGGCCGGCGCCGCCATGTTCAACTGGTTCAACAAGGGCGAGATGAGCGGCGAGGGCTCTTCGATCACCGAAGGCATCGGCGTGGCCCGCATCACCGGCAACCTGGAAGGCTTCCGCCCGGACTTCGCCTATCGGATCGAGGACGCCGAGTTCCTGCCGATCCTGTTCGACCTGGTGAAACACGAGGGCCTGTCGCTGGGCGGCTCGGCCGGGGTGAACATCGCCGGCGCCGTGCGTCTGGCGCGCGAGCTTGGCCCCGGCAAGACCATCGTCACCTGCCTGTGCGACCCCGGCGCGCGCTATGCCTCCAAGCTGTTCAACCCGGAATTCCTGCGCTCCAAGGGCCTGCCCGTGCCCGACTGGGCGGAGGTCGGCTGAGCCTAGGCTCACAGGTTTCCACGCATCCCATGCCGTCCTTCCGGGGCTGAGCGAAGCGAAGAACCCGGAATCCAGGGGCCGCTGCTGCGAACGCAACCGCATCATGGCCGGAGTTGTCGTCTGGATTCCGGGTTCGTCCTTCGGACGCCCCGGAAAGACGGTCCTGGACGAGTGTCGATGGCTCCCAGGCTCAGCCCGCCTCCTTCAGTTGACCCTCCAGCCCCTGCTCGCGCACCTTGCGGTACAGAGTGGAGCGGCCGATGCCCAGGCGGCGGGCGATCTCGCTCATGTGGCCGGCGTAGACCTCGATGGCGTGCTGGATCAGGTCGCGCTCGATGTCCTCCAGCGTGCGCAGGTGGCCGCGGTCGTCAAGGATCCTGACCGGCTGGTCCGGCAGCGGCGGCAGGTCGGCGTAGGACGGCGGGGCCGAGGCGGGCGCTTCCGCCGCGACGGGGACGGCGAGGCCCGAGATGGCGGGGAAGTCGTGCGGTTGCAGGAAGGGCGCGTCGGCCAGGACGATGGCGCGGAACACCGCATTCTCCAGCTGGCGCACATTGCCGGGCCAGTCGTGGGCCTGGAGCATGACCATCGTCTCGGGCGCGCAGCCGGCGACGCGCTTGCCCTCCTCGGCGTTGAAGCGGGCGATGAAATGATCGACCAGGGCCGGGATGTCCTCGCGCCGGTCGCGCAGGGCCGGGGCCTCGATCGGAAAGACGTTGAGGCGGTAGAACAGGTCCTCGCGGAAAGCGCCGTCCTGAACCTGCCGGGCCGGATCGCGGTTGGTGGCGGAGACGATGCGCACGTCGATCTTGACCGGACGCTTGCCGCCGACGGGGTCGATCTCGCCCTCCTGGAGGGCGCGCAACAGCTTGACCTGAAGATCCAGCGGCAGTTCGCCGATCTCGTCCAGGAACAGGGTGCCGCCGTCCGCCTCGCGGAACTTGCCGAGGGTCTTTTCGACCGCGCCGGTGAAGGCGCCCTTCTCGTGGCCGAACAGGATGGATTCCGCCAGGTTGGCGGGCAGGGCGCCGCAATTGACGGCCACGAACGGCTTGCCGGCGCGACCGCTGGCGCCGTGCAGGGCGCGGGCGATGACCTCCTTGCCGACGCCGCTCTCGCCGGTGATCAGAACGGGGATGGAGGATTTGGCCGCGCGCGCGCCCAGCGCCTTGACGATGCGCATGGCGGGGCTGTCGCCGACGATGTCGTCGAAGCTGGCGCGTCCCTGCGCGCGCTTGGTCAGGCGGCCGACTTCGGCCGTCAGCTGGATCAGCTGCAGCGCGTTCCTGACCCCGACCAGCAGCCGCTCGGCGCTGACCGGCTTGACGAAGAAGTCCTGCGCCCCCGCCTGCATGGCCTTGACCACCATGTCGACGCCGCCGTTGGCGGTCAGGACGATGACGGGGGTCGTCACCCCGGCGCTGCGCAGCTCGGCCAGGCACTCCATGCCCGACATCTCCGGCATCACCATGTCCAGCAGCACCACGTCGGCGCCGCCGCCCTTCGTCAGGCGGTCGATGGCCTCGCCGCCGCCCGCGGCGTGGACCACGGCGTAGCCGTCGCGCTCAAGCACGGCCTGGATCAGGCGCCGTTGGGTCGGATCGTCGTCGACGACCAGGACGGTCTTGGCCATGGGGGCCCCTTCATCACCTTCGGCCGCCCGTTGCGCCGGACTGGCCCGTTTCGGGACGATTCCTACGGCGACGAGGTGAAAATGGCGTTGTGCGGCGTGGTGAGCGCGCCGTTAACCGGCGTCGTCGCAGGCGGTTTCCGGCTGCCCCTCGAGCCGCAGCCCGCCCGTCATCAGGTCCGGCAGGGTCGCCGGCGCGGTCGTCGCCCCCGCCTTCAGCGCCTCGCCCAGGCGGCCCGGACGATTCTCGCCGCACCGGACGGAATAGCGCCCCAGCGGCCGCCATCGCCCGTCGGCCGCCTGGCCCAGCGCGATCACGACATAGGGCGTCGCCGCCAGCGCCTCGTCACGGCCGTCGCCGTCCAGGTCGATCCGCCGGACCACGCAGGGATCGCCCGAGCGGCAGAAGGCCAGAAGGTCGGGCAGGGCGTCGACCTGGGCGAGCAGGCCGTCCGGAAGGCTCTGGCCGGAGACCGGGGCCAGGCGAACCTGCCGGGCGCGGTCGCGGCGTTCGCCAGGAGTGTCGAAGTCCCGCACGGCGCGCTGCTCGGCGGCCCGCGCCAGGCGCGCGACCTCCGCATCGCCGGATCGCGCCAGACGCCCCAGCGCCGCCCGCCCGACCTTGCCGCTGTCGAAGCGCAGGAAGTCGTAGTCGAAGGCCGAGGCGGAGACGGTTCCGCGCTCCAGCCGCGCGACCTGATCGGCGACGGACAGGCGCGCCGGGTCCGCCACTGGACTGAACAGGGCCAGGATCACCGCGACCGACAGCACGGCGGCGGCGACATTGGTCCGCTCCAGCGGCTTCATCCACGACCCGGGCCGGACGGCGGCGAACAGGTATCCGCCCGCATAGACGGCGCCGACGACGGCGCAGGCCAGGGCGATGATCCGGTCCGGCGTCAGGCCGTGCTGGCCGATCCGCAGCGCCAGGCCCCAGAAGGCCAGGGCCACCAGCGGCGTGACCAGCACGGCCGCGACGCGGGCGGCATGGCGCAGCACCGCCGGCGGCAGGTTGTCGGGGCGTCCGTCCTGATAGGCGGTGTTGATCAGCACGATCAGGGCCGCCGCGGCCGACAGCACCAGCGCGGTCGCGCTGCCGGCGCCCCACAGCTTTTCCAGGCCGGTGAAGGGCAGGGCGGCCAGGAAGCCGGCCGCCAGCACGGTGATGACCAGCAGCAGCCACGACAGCAGCATCAGCGCCACCGTCCGCACGCCGCGGATCAGGCCGTCGCGGACGTCGGTCAGCTGGACGGCGGCGGCGAACACCAGGCAGGTGACGGGAATGGAGAACCATTCCTGGCCGACCAGCCGGCCCAGGACGCGCAGGCCGATGACGTCGAACAGGGCCGTCCCCAGGTGCAGCAGCAACCAGAAGACGCCGGTGAAGCCCAGCGACAGGACCAGTTGCACGCCCGCCTTCCAGGCCACGTCGAAATAGGCGTGGAAGTCGACGATCCAGCGCCTTTCGCGCACGGCCGGGACGACCAGGTGATGGGCGATGAACAGGGCCGCCGCGCTGAAGGCCAGCGCGGGGAAGGTCAGAAAGGGCGCGGTCTGGTGCGGCTGCAGCGTCTGGCGCGCCACGTCGTGCCAGCCCAGCAGGAACAGCGCCAGGGCGGCGACGGCGGTCCACAGCGCCAGCGTCCTTGGCCCGATGCGCCCAGCGCCGGCCAGCACCACAATCGGCGCATAGCCGGCGGTCAGGACCAGGGCGCCGAACAGGGCCGGCTGCGTTTTTGGCCATGCCCCGTGTTCGGCGGCCCAATACAGCAGGTAGAGCGCGGCGCCCTGGACCAGCGCGGTCGCCAGGCGCGCGGCGAACAGCCGCGTCTCCCCGCCCAGGCCCGTCCGGCCGGTGTCGTGCGTCGTCTCCGCCATGATCCGTCTCCCGCGACGGTCGAGGATCGCACCCGCCGATAAAGGAGGGAAGCCGTCATATCGGCGCCGCCCGCCGCGCGCCCGCCAGGAAGCAACCGCGCCTCGCCGTGTGCAGGTGGACCGTCTCGACGGCGGGAAGGGCGAACCATTGGTCCAGCCGGTCGCCGATCAGGGCGCCCTCGACCACGTCGGCGTCCAGCATCATGCCCTGTGCGTCATAGGCGCGCGCCGACAGCAGGCGACGCGCCGCCATGTCCGGCACGACGCCGGGCGGAAGGTCGGCCGGGGTCGCGCCGCGCCGCACGAAGATCGGGCCGTTGGCGCGATAGGGCGAAGCGGGTTCCGCCAGATGGGCGTGGTTGACCAGCAGCAGGGTCTCGCCGGGATGGGCGTCCATCAGGCTGACGCGGCAGGGGGCGCTGTGCGGCGTCTCGGCGACCATGCGGCGTGCGCCGAGGCGGAGCAGGGCGTCGTCGTCCAGGTCGAACAACGGCTGGAAGGATGCGGCGGGCAGGGCGTGGATTTTCCAGGTCATGGCGGGACGCTAGGCGGCGACGGCCTGGCCGTCTGGCGTCTTTCGGCCGTTGCATCCCGGCGCGGCAATCCCCAGAACAGCAGCCATGAACGCCCCCTTCAAGACGCCCGAGACTGAAGCCCCGCTGTGGGACCTGACCGACCTCTATGCGTCGCGCGACGACGCGCGGCTGGCCGCCGACCTGGCGCGGGCGCGGGCCATGGTGGACGAACTGGACGGCCTGCGCGGCGGCTTGGTCGCGGTCCGGGACGACGCGCCGGCTCTGGGAGCGGCGCTGGATCGGGCGATCGGCCTGTACGAACAGGCCTCGGATGTGCTGGGCGCGCTGGGGGCCTACGCCTTCCTGGCGGCGTCGACGGCGCGCGACGACGCGGGCGCCCAGGGGTTCGAGGCCGATGTGCGCGAAAAGATCACCGCCATCGCCACCCCGACGGTGTGGCTGACGCTGGAGATCAACCAGATCGACGACGCGGCGCTAGAGGCGGCTCTGTCGGCGCATTCCGGCGCGGCGCGCTGGCGGCCATGGCTGCGCCGGGTGCGGGCGATGAAGCCGCACGAACTGTCGGGCGAACTGGAGACCTTCATCGCCGAGCGCGGCCCGATCACCGCCCAGTGGCCGCGCCTGTTCGACGAACAGCTGGCCGCCCTGCGCGCCCAGGTCGGCGGCCGGTCGGGCGGCGAGAGCCTGACCCTGGCCGAGGCGCTGAACCGACTGTCGGACCCCAAGCCCGCGCGGCGCAGGGCGGCGGCGGAGGGGCTGTCGGAGGCGCTTTCGGCCCGCGCCCCGACCATCGCCCTGGCGCTGAACACGGTCGCCGCCGACAAGGCGATGGAGGATCGCTGGCGCGGCTTCAGGCGGCCCGCCGACAGCCGCCACCTGGCCAATGAGGTGGACGGCGAGGCGGTCGACGCCATGGTCGAGGCGGTCGCCGAAGCCTATCCGCGCCTGTCGCACCGCTATTACGCCCTGAAGGCCAGGGCGATGGGCAAGGCGCGGCTGGACCACTGGGATCGCAACGCCCCGATCGAGACCGCGCCGCCGCGCGCCTTCGCCTGGGGCCAGGGCCGCGACATCGTGCTGGAGAGCTTCTCCGACCTGGGCGGGGACTTCGCCGAGCGGGCCGGCCGCTTCTTCGACAGCCCGTGGATCGATGGCCGGGCGCGGCCGGGCAAGCAGTCGGGGGCCTACGCCCACCCGGTCACCGCCGACCGTCACCCGTATGTGTTCCTGAACTGGATGGGAGAGCGGCGCGACGTCCTGACCCTGGCGCACGAGCTGGGCCACGGCGTGCACCAGACCCTGGCGGCCGGGCAGGGCACGCTTCTGGCCGACACGCCGCTGACGCTGGCCGAGACGGCGTCGATCTTCGCCGAGGGTCTGACGTTCGACCGTCTGCTGGCGACCGCGCCCAAGTCCGGGCAGCGCGGCCTGCTGGCGGGCCGCATCGAGGACGGGCTGAACACCGTCGTACGCCAGATCGCCTTCCACCGCTTCGAGACCCGCTTCCACGACGAACGGCAGAAGGGCGAGGTCCCCCAGCAGCGCATCAACGAGCTGTGGCTGGAGGAGATGGGCGCCTCGCTGGGCCCAGCCGTGACGTTGAACCCCGGCTACGAGCACTGGTGGAGCTATGTCAGCCACTTCGTCCACTCGCCCTTCTATGTCTACGCCTATGCGTTCGGCGATCTGCTGGTCGCGGCGCTGATGGAGGCGCGGCGCGCCGATCCGGCGGGGTTCACGCCGCTGTACCGCGACCTGCTGGCCGGCGGCGGCGCGCGCACCTATGTCGAGGCGCTGAAGCCCTTCGGCCTGAATCCCCGCGACCCGGCGTTCTGGAGCGTGGGCTGCAAGCGGCTGGAGCGGCTGGTCGACCAGTTCGAGGCGCTGCAATGATCGGGGCCTTGAGCCGCGCGCAGGCCTCGCTATAAGTCCGCCGCAGGAACGACTGGGGAATCTCCATGGCCGACGCGAACAATCCCGCCACCGCCCAGGCTGACGCCGACGCGCACGCCTATGAGCACGGCAAGATGGAGATCAACGAGCAGGCGTCGACCTACGACCTGTTCATCCATCTGGCCAAGTGGGGCAGCCTGAGCGTCGCGGTTGTGCTGGTCTTCCTGGTCACCTGGTTCCAGCCCAGCGGCAGCTTCCTGGTCGCGCTGCTGGCTGCGCTCGTGCTGGCTGCGGTAGGCGTCGTCGCCCTCAAGAGCAAGCCGCAAAAGTCTCACTAAGTCCTTGGCGGACAAGGGGCGGAAATCACGTCGCCCCCGGCGACGCTTGGCATAACCGTGCTTTGACGCCAGACGCGCAACCGGCCTAACCTCGATCCAACAAGGAAGACGAGGGGATTCGTTTGGCCGTCTCTATCGCCATCACCAAGGAGCGTCGCGAAGGCGAGACGCGCTGCGCCGTCACGCCCGACGCGGTGAAGAAACTGGCGGCCCTGGGCGCCGCCGTGACGGTCGAGGCCGGGACCGGCCTGGGCTCCGCCATCCCCGACGCGGACTATGAGGCGGCCGGCGCGACGGTGAAGACCGACCTGCGCTCGGTCCTGGACGGCGCGGACGTGCTGCTCAAGGTGCGCGGCCCCACGGCCCAGGAGATCAGCGCCCTGAAGCCGGGCGCGGTGGTCGCGGCCATGCTGGACGCCTGGCGCGACAAGGCGACGGTCGAGGCGCTGAAGGGCGCCAACGCCACCGCCTTCGCCATGGAGTTCGTGCCTCGCATCACCCGCGCCCAGGTGATGGACGTACTGTCGTCCCAGGCCAACCTGGCCGGCTACCGCGCGGTGATCGAGGCGGCCTACGCCTATGGCAAGGGCTTTCCGATGATGATGACGGCGGCCGGCACCGTCGCCGCGGCCAAGGTCTTCATCATGGGCGCGGGGGTCGCCGGCCTGCAGGCGATCGCCACGGCGCGCCGGCTGGGCGCCGTCGTCACCGCCACAGACGTCCGTCCCGCCGCCAAGGAGCAGGTCGAAAGCCTGGGCGCCAAGTTCGTCGCGGTGGAGGACGAGGAGTTCAGGGCGGCCGAGACCGCCGGCGGCTATGCCAAGGCCATGTCGGCCGAATACCAGGCCAAGCAGGCCGAGCTGACCGCCACGCACATCGTCAAGCAGGATGTGGTCATCACCACCGCCCTGATCCCCGGCCGCCCGGCGCCGAAACTGCTGACCGCCGCCCATGTCGCCTCGATGAAGCCCGGCTCTGTGATCGTCGACCTGGCGGTCGAGGCGGGCGGCAATGTCGAGGGCTCGAAGCCGAACGAAGTGGTGGCGACGGCCAACGGCGTCTCCATCGTCGGCTGGTCGAACCTGCCTGGCCGCATCGCCGCCGACGCCAGCGCCCTTTACGCCCGCAACCTGACCGCCTTCGTCGGCCTGCTGATCAAGGACGGCGTCCTGGCGGTTGACCTGGAGGACGAGATCCTGAAGGCGGCGGTGGTCACCTACGGCGGAGCCGTCGTGCATGAAGGCCTCAAGGGAGAAAACTGATGGAACACGTCGATCCCACCGTCTTTCGCCTGGCCATCTTCGTGCTGGCCATCTTCGTCGGTTATTACGTCGTCTGGAGCGTGACGCCGGCGCTGCACACGCCGCTGATGGCGGTGACCAACGCCATTTCCAGCGTCATCATCGTCGGCGGCCTGATCGCCGCGGCGGCCGTGTCGGGGGACGCCTCCGGCCCCAGCGCCTGGATCGCCAAGGGCGCCGGCGTGGCGGCCGTGACCCTGGCCAGCGTCAACATCTTCGGCGGCTTCATGGTCACCCGGCGGATGCTGGCGATGTATCGCAAGAAGGACCGGCCCAAGGCGGACGCCGCATGACCGATGCCGCCCATCTGGCGGTCGTCGCCTCCTGGATCGCGACCGGCCTGGGCCTGGGGCTTTGGCTGTGGAGCTGGTTCGGCGCGAAGACGCCGCTGAAGCGTCAGCGGCTGCAGGATTGCGGCGTGGTGCTGGTGTTCTCGGCCATCATGGTGCGGCTGGTCACGCGGCCGTCGCCGCTGGCGACCTGGGAATGGGTTCTGATGTTCATCGGACCGTTGTTCATCGCGGCCGCCCTGTGGCGGCTGGCGCGGACGCATTAGGATTTTAGGGGGAGAGGCGATGAACGCATCGCTGGCCGCGCTGGCCTATCTGGTTTCGGGGGTGCTGTTCATCCTGTCGCTGCGCGGGCTGTCGAGCCCGGAGACCAGCCGCCGGGGCAACACCTTCGGCATGGTCGGCATGGCCGTGGCCATCGCCGTGACCCTGCTGACGCTGGGAACGACCGGCGCGCTCGACTGGCTGACTCTGGGGCTGATCGCGGCGGGGGTCGCCGTAGGCGGCGGCGTCGGCGCGGTGATCGCCCGGAAGGTCGCCATGACCGACATGCCCCAGCTGGTCGCCGCCTTCCACAGCCTGGTCGGCATGGCCGCCTGCCTGGTCGCGGTGGGCGCCGTCCATGCGCCGGAAGCCTTCGGCATCGCCGACGGCCTGGGCGGCATCAAGGTCCAGTCGGTGATCGAGCTGAGCCTGGGCGTGGCCATCGGGGCGATCACCTTCACCGGCTCGGTCATCGCCTTCGCCAAGCTGAACGGCAACATGTCGGGCGCGCCGATCCTGCTGCCGGCTCGTCATCTGATCAACGTCGGCCTGGCCCTGGCGCTGGTGCTGCTGATCGGGGTGATGGTCGGTTCGGGCGGGACGGCGACCTGGGCGTTCTGGGGCGTGTTCGCCCTCAGCCTGGTGCTGGGCGCGACCCTGATCATCCCCATCGGCGGCGCCGACATGCCGGTGGTGGTGTCGATGCTGAACTCCTATTCCGGCTGGGCGGCGGCGGCGCTGGGCTTCACCCTGGAGAACATCGCCCTGATCATCACCGGCGCCCTGGTCGGCAGCTCGGGCGCGATCCTCAGCTACATCATGTGCAAGGGCATGAACCGCAGCTTCGTCAGTGTCATCCTGGGCGGTTTCGGCGGCGATGCGGCGGCCGCCGGCGCGGGCGGGGCCAGGGAGACGCGGCCGGTCAAGCAGGGCTCGGCCGACGACGCCGCCTTCATCATGAAGAACGCCTCCAAGGTCATCATCGTGCCCGGCTATGGCATGGCGGTGGCCCAGGCCCAGCACGCGCTGCGCGAAATGGCCGACAAGCTGAAGGAGGAGGGGGTCGAGGTGAAATACGCCATCCACCCCGTCGCCGGCCGCATGCCGGGCCACATGAACGTGCTGCTGGCCGAGGCCAATGTCCCCTATGACGAGGTGTTCGAGCTGGAGGACATCAACAGCGAGTTCTCGTCCGCCGACGTCGCCTTCGTTATCGGCGCCAACGACGTGACCAACCCCGCCGCCAAGACCGATCCCCAGTCGCCCATCTTCGGCATGCCGGTGCTGGACGTGGAGAAGGCCGGCACGGTCCTGTTCGTCAAGCGGTCGATGGGCTCCGGCTATGCGGGGGTCGAGAACGAACTGTTCTTCCGCGACAACACCATGATGCTGTTCTCGGACGCGAAGAAGATGGTCGAAGGGATCGTGAAGGGGCTGTGAGGCCCCGCCCGGCCGCCCTCTATCGCAGCGTTCGCCGAGGGGGTATCACGCGGCCGTGAACACGACCGCGCCCCGCCGATTTGAAGCCCTGGATTCCCTGCGGGGCGTGTGCGCCATCCTGGTGGTGATGTTCCACATGCCCGTCGCCAGCCACTGGCGCGACTGGGGCTTCATCCAGCACGCGTATCTGTTCGTCGATTATTTCTTTGTGCTGTCCGGCTTCGTCATCGCCCACGCCTATTCCGGCCGGTTGAAGACGGCGCGCGACGGCGGGCGGTTCATGGTGCGGCGGCTGGGCCGGGTCTGGCCGTTGCACGTGGCGGTGCTGGCGGCTTATGTGGCGCTGGAGCTGGCGCGGCTGGCCTTGCATTTCGACGCGGCGACGCCGTTCACCGGCGATCGGTCGGTCGCGGCGATCTTCACCAACCTTCTGCTGGTCCAGGCCTGGCACGTGCACCCGCACCTGACGTGGAACGGGCCGTCGTGGACGCTGAGCGCCGAGGTCGCCTGCTATCTGATCTTCGCTGTGCTGGCGCTGCTGGCCCCGCGCCGCTTTCGCTGGATCGGCCTGGCGCTGGCGATTATCGGCGGGGTGGTCGTGCTGACCTGCGCCCGGCGCTGGATGAACACCACCTATGACTTCGCCGTGCCGCGCGCGGTCTACGGCTTTTTCCTGGGCTGCCTGCTGCAAGGCCTGTGGACCCGCATCCCGCGCCTGAAGGGCGCCGCCGCCACCGGGCTGGAGATCGCCGCCATCGCCGCCGTCTGCATCTTCGTCGGCTATGCCGCAGGGCCGGTCACGGTCGCGGTGACGCCGATCTTCGTCATCCTGGTCTGGGTGTTCGCGGGCGAGGAGGGGGCCGTGTCGCGCCTGCTGGACCGGCCCGCGCTGACGACGCTGGGGCGGTGGTCGTTCGCCATCTACATGGTGCACATGTTCATCCTGGCCCTGATGATGATCGTGGCGCGCGCCCTGCACTGGGTGCCGGGCGGGCGGCGCATCGACTTCGGGTCGGCGTGGCTGAACGACCTGTTCGCCATCGGGATGTTCGGCCTGGTGGTCATCGTCGCCGTCGCCGCCCATCGGCGGATCGAGACTCCGGCCCAGCGCATGATCGACCGCTGGACCAAGCCGAAGGCGGCCTGACGCGCGGCGGGAGCGAAGGGATCAGGCGGCCATCCGCCAGTCGGCCTCGACCGGCATGCGGCCTTCGTCCCACAGGATGTCCTCGTCCGAATAGCGGGCGCTGGCGGCGGCCGAGACCACGTCCACTACCTGTTCCTCCAACCGATCCCAGATGACGGCCAGGTCGGCGCAGCCCTCGGCTTCGCAGGGGACGATGATGTAGCGCTCGGTGTTGACGGCGGCTTGGGGGTGGAAGCGGGCCATGTCTGATCTCCTGAAGCGGTCGCCTCTTGTCGATGATGCAGTTATGGAGCAGCATTGCGCCAGAAACGGACGTATCTAGCGGGAGCAGGCGTGAGACACGACAAGGCGGCGATGGTGATCGACCTGGCGCGGCGCATGGCCGCCAGCGCCGAGGGGCTAACGCTGGACGAAATGGCGCGGGAGATGCGCGTGGGCCGCCGCACCGCCGAGCGGATGCGCGACGCCGTGCTGATGCTGTTCCCCCAGGTGGAGGAGGTGTCCGACCCGCCGACCAAGCGCTGGCGCATCCGCGGCGGCCTGTCGGCCTTCGAACAGGCCCCGACCGCGACCGAGATGCTGGAACTGACCAAGGCCGCCGCCGCCCTGCGCGCCGCCGGGGAGCCCGCGCGCGCCGCCGCGCTGGAGGGGCTGGAGCGCAAGATCAAGGCGGCCATGCGCTCCACCACGCTGAACCGGCTGGCCCCGGACCTGGAGGCCCTGGTGCGGGCCGAGACCATCGCCGTCCAGGCCGGACCGCGTCCCTCGGCGGACGAGGCCATGCTGACGGCCATCCGCGCCGCCATCCTGGCGCAGCAGCCGCTGGGGTTCACCTATTCGCGGCCGGGCGCCGAGCCGCGCCGGCGCAGCGTGGCGCCCTGCGGGGTCATGTTCGGGCGCGCCAACTACCTGGTCGCGGCGGATCGGGAAACGGGACGCATCCAGACGTTCCGCCTGGACCGTATGAGCCATGTCGCGCCGCAGGAGGGGCTGGCCCCGCCGCCCGCCGACTTCGACCTGAACGCCTTCGCCGCCCAGTCCTTCGGCATCTACCAGGATCAGATCGAGGCGGTGGCGCTGCATATCGCGCCGGAAGGGGCGGCCGAGGC
Organism: Pseudomonadota bacterium; assembly: GCA_023390245.1. Classification (GTDB taxonomy): domain Bacteria; phylum Pseudomonadota; class Alphaproteobacteria; order Caulobacterales; family Caulobacteraceae; genus Brevundimonas. The sequence goes on along the minus strand of JAEWDF010000082.1, from coordinate 26,600 downwards.
GCGTGGCTGGCGCTGGCATCCGACCCAGGCGCTGGAGGACCAGCCGGACGGCTCGCTGATCGTGCGCTTCCGCGCCTCGGGCATGCGCGAACTGGCCTGGCACCTGTTCACCTGGGGCGAGCAGGCGGTGATCCTGTCGCCCGAACGGCTGAAGACGACGATGGCGGCGGAACTGGAGGCCGCGCGGCGCGCTCTGGACGCCGCCCGGTCCTGACGAAGGCGTAAGGTGACGCTGGCCGCGCTTCGGCCTAGGCACGGGCGTCGTCGACAACCGGAAGGCTCCGCATGAAGTCCGTATTCGCCGCCCTCGTCCTGATCCTCGCCGCCGGCGGATGCGCCGCCGCCGCGCCGGCCGCGATTACGCCTCTGGCCGCGCCGCGCGCCCAGCCTGCCGTCCGGGCCCTGGTGCAGCGCGACGGCGACCGCTGGACCGTCGATTACCGCTTCGACCGCGACGCGCCGGCCTGGGGGTTTGTCGATTCGGCCCTGGAGCGGCGGACGCGCCAGCCGTGGCGGGCGCGGCAATGGACGGTGGAGACGCCGGGCGTCGAACTGGTTCGTATCGGCGCGCGCGACCTGCTGCGCAGTCGAGACGGATCTCCCGTGCCGCGCCAGGTGCGCATCGCCTTCCGTCCCCAGGCGGTGGACCTGGAGGCGGCCTATGCGACCCTGGCCTTCTCGGATGGGGCGGTGGCGCTGCCCAGCGGTCAGTTCGACGCCTTCCCGGTCTATGATCTCGATGCCCCGGCGGTGATGAACAGCGACCTGAACGGCCTGGACCTGGGCGTCGATGCGGCCGAGGTGACCTGGCGCGACGCGGCCGGGCCGGTGCTGTTCAAGGGCCAGCGTCGCGCCTCCGTCACCGCCAGCGACGCGCGCACCTATGTCCTGTTCGGCCAGGCGGACCTGCGGCTGGGCCAGCGCCTGGCCATGGTGATGGACCCGAACCTGCCGTCCTGGATCGGCGACCAGATCGGCCGCTTCGGCCCGCGCGTCATCGACTATTACGCCGAGCGGCTGGGCGACAGCGGCGCGGGCAAGCCGACCGTCATGGTCGCCTGGAACGGGCCGACCGAGCGGATGGCCAGCATGAGCGGCAGCGCGCTGCCGGGCCTGATCGTGATGAGCTTCGAAGGGCAGGGGGTGACGACGCCCTCGGCCGAGATGCTGGAGCGGTCGCGCTGGTTCATCGGCCATGAGAGCGCGCACTTCTGGCTGGGGCAGAAGGTCCGCTACGCCCGCGCCAGCGAGGCCTGGATCACCGAGGGCGGGGCCGACCTGATGGCGGTGCGGGCGCTGCAGGCCCAGGACCCGGCCTATGACGCCCGCGCCGAGCTGCAGACCGAGGTGGACGACTGCGCCCGGCTGACCGTCGGGCGGGGCGTGGAGAGCGCCGGTTCGCGCGGCGAGCACCGCGCCTACTACGCCTGCGGCGCCGTCTTCGCCCTGGCGGCCGAGGCTGCCCAGAAGCGGGCGACCGGCGGCGACTGGTTCGACTTCCTTCGGCCGCTGCTGGACGGCCGCGACGTGCTGACGCGGCAGGACTGGCTGGCCGCCCTGGGCCGCGTCGGCGCCGACCGCACCTTGGCCAACGACGTGTCCCGCCTTCTGGACGACGGCGCGGCCGACCCCTCGGCCGTCATCGCCCGCCTGTTCGAACGCACCGGCGTCGCCTTTCGGTTTGAGGGCGGACGAGTAGTCCTGATGTGAGGGGGCAGCACGCCCATAAAGCCAGCGTCTGGTTTTGGACCATTAAGTGGTCTATATTTCGATGCGAAAGGACAGCCGCATGGAAATCCCGGTGAGCGACGCCAAAGCCCAATTGACCGATCTGGTCCGGCGAGCCGAGGCCGGCGAGGAGGTAATTCTGACCCGACATGGCCACGCCGCCGTGCGTCTTGCGCCGATGCGGGCGACGCCGGATGCGTCGGCCCGTCGAGACTTGCTCGACGCTGTCCGGAAAGCCGCAGCGCGGAAGGTTCGCGCCGGTCCCAGCGCCGCGCGAAGTCAGGATTTCCTTTATAACGATGACGGCCTGCCGCAATGATCGTGGTCGACACCTCGGCTCTGATGGCGGTCCTGCTGGACGAGCCCGAGGCGGTCGCCTGCATGAAGGCGCTGGAGCAGGCGGAGGCTCTGCTGATCTCGGCGGGGACGGCGGCTGAGGCGTTGATCGTGGCGGAGCGACGCGGGGTCGGCGCTGAAATGGTCCGCCTGATCGAGGGACTCGGATTTGAAGAGGTCGATGTGTCGGCCGCCGGCGCGCGGGATGTGGCGAAGGCCTATGGCCGATGGGGCAAGGGCGTCCATCCGGCGGGCCTGAACTTCGGCGATTGCTTCGCCTATGCGTTGGCGACCGCGCGGGGTTCGCCGCTCCTGTTCGTTGGCGGGGATTTCGCGCACACCGATGTCGAGCCCGTTCTAGCCGGCTGACTCCGCCCCGAACGGATAGGGACTGACCGACTTGGCCCAGTCGTCGACGGCCAGCGGACGGTCGATCGGGGCGGCGGCGCGTTCGGCGCAGGGGTGACGGTGGCACAGGCGGCAGGCCGGGCCGATGGGGGTGACGTCCGGGCGCTCCAGGTCCAGGCCGCGCGCATAGGCCAGCCGGTGGGCGTGGCGCAGCTCGCACCCAAGGCCGACGGCCAGGTCGTGGCGCGCGTCGAAGCCGTCGTGGCCCTGGCGCTCCACCGTGCGCGCGAAGGTGAACCAGCGGTTACCGTCCGGCGTCTCTATGATCTGGGTGACGATGCGACCCGGCGTGCGGAAAGCCGAATGCAGCCGCCAGCGCGGGCAGGCGCCGCCGAAACGCGAAAACGGAAAGGCGCCCGAGGCGTAGCGCTTGGAGATGTTGCCCGCCTGATCGACCCGCATCAGGAAGAAGGGCGCGCCCCGCGCGGTCGGACGCGACAGGGTGGTCAGCCGGTGCGCCGCCTGTTCGTAGCTGACGCCGAAGCGGGCCTGCAGACGCGCCATGTCGTAGCCCGTCTCCTCCGCCGCGCGGTGGAAGGCGGCGTAGGGCATCAGCGTCGCGGCCGCCAAGGTGTTGGTGAGCGCGACCTTCAGCAGCGACCGCGTCGCCTCGTCCGGCGCGCCCGAGGCGGCGGCGAGTTCGTTCAGCCGGGCGCCGTGCTCGGCCAGGGCCAGCTGATAGGCGACGGCGAAGGCGCGCGAGGCGGGGCTCAGCGTGTCGGACAGCAGAAGCTGTCGCCGATGCGGATCGTAGCGGCGGGTCCATTCCACCATCACCTCGGCGGGCAGGGTGCGGACGGCCAGGTCGTGTCGCGCGGCCAGCCGCCGCCGCGCCGCCGGCTCGAAGCCGTCGCCGTGGGCCGGGGCGTCGTCGGACAGGGCTTGGGCCAGCGCCTCGCCCAGTTCGTCCAAATCGGGAAAGTGATTGCCGCGCGCCTGGAGGTGTTCGCGCACCCATTCGGCGGGGCTGGCGCCCTCCAGCCCCTCGCCGGATTCGGCGGCGGCGCGGGCGCGCGCCCGCTGGTCGTCGAAGGCGCGATAGAGCCTGAGCAGGGCGTCGGCCAGGCCCGGCGCCTCGTCCAGCGCCTGGACCAGTTCGTGGCGCGGCACGCTCAGGCCCTTGAACACAGGATCGGTCAGCGCTTCGCTCAGGCGAGCTTCGTCGGCCTCTCCGCCCTGGTTCAGCGCGCGCAGGTCGACGTCGTAGGTCTCGGCCAGACGCAGCAGCAGCTGGGCCGACACCGGCCGCTGATTTCGTTCTATGTGGTTGAGATAGCTGGGGGATACCCCCAGGTCGGCGGCCATCGCCGTCTGGCTGAGGACCAGTTCGCGCCGCAGCCTCTTCAGGCGGGCGCCGAGGAACAGCTTGCGATCCGCGACGGCGTTCATCCTCACAGGATGTCACAATGTGACCAATGACGATAGTCATATCATGACAAGATGACTCCTTCACTCGGTATGATCCTGTATCGATTTTGACTTTGCCGTGTTTCCTTCGCTGAGACAGCGGCCCCGGCCGCGCTTTCAGAGAAGACCGCCGCCATGACCACCTTCGCCGATCTGGTTTCCGCGCCCGCCGGCCGTTTCGACGGAATCGAGCGGCCGTACACACCCGAGGACGTGTTGCGCCTGCGCGGCTCGGTCCCGGTCGCGCACACCCTGGCCGAACGCGGCGCGAACCGCTTGTGGGAGTTGCTGCATGCGGAGCCCTTCATCAACGCCCTGGGCGCGGTCACCGGCAACCAGGCCATGCAGATGGTCCGGGCAGGCTTGAAGGCCATCTATCTGTCCGGCTGGCAGGTCGCGGCGGACGCCAACACGGCTTCGGCCATGTACCCGGATCAGTCGCTGTATCCGGCCAACGCCGCGCCGGAACTGTGCCGCCGCATCAACCGCACCCTGCAGCGCGCCGACCAGATCGAACATGCGGAGGGCGGCGCCAAGCGCGACTGGTTCGCTCCCATCGTCGCCGACGCGGAGGCGGGTTTCGGCGGGCCGCTGAACAGCTTCGAGATCATGAAGGCCTTCATCGAGGCGGGCGCCGCGGGCGTCCACTTCGAGGACCAGCTGGCCAGCGAGAAGAAGTGCGGCCACCTGGGCGGAAAGGTGCTGATCCCGACCCAGGCGCATGAGCGCAATCTGATCGCCGCGCGCCTGGCCGCCGACGTCTGCGGCGTCCCGACCCTGACGGTGGCGCGCACCGACGCGGAATCGGCCCAGCTCATCACCTCCGACATCGACGAGCGGGATCACCCCTTCATCGACCGCGAGGACCGCACGCCAGAAGGCTTCTTCCGTCTGAAGCCGGGCACGGGTCTGGACCACTGCATCGCGCGCGGCCTGTCCTACGCCAAATACGCCGACCTGCTGTGGTGGGAGACCTCGCATCCGGACCTGGACGATGCGCGCCGGTTCGCCGAGGCGATCCAGAAGGAACACCCCGGCAAGCTGATGGCCTACAACTGCTCGCCGTCGTTCAACTGGGAAGCCAAGCTGGACAAGGACACCATCGCCAAGTTCCAGCGCGAACTGGGGGCCATGGGCTACAAGTTCCAGTTCGTGACCCTGGCCGGTTTCCACAGCCTGAATAACGGCATGTTCGAACTGGCCAGCGGCTATCGCGACCGCGGCATGGCGGCCTATTCGGAACTGCAGCAGCGCGAGTTCGCCAACGAGGCGGCCGGCTATACCGCCACCCGCCACCAGCGCGAGGTCGGCACAGGCTATTTCGATGACGTCGCCACCGTCATTTCCTCGGGCCGGTCCTCGACCACCGCCCTGAAGGACTCGACCGAAACCGCGCAGTTCACCCGCGCGGCCTGAGCGGAAAGGAGATCTCCATGGAACCGCTGACCCGAACCGAAGCCATCATCGACTTCTGCCTGGCCCCCCTGTCCCTCGACGCCGGGACCGAGGTGGAACGGGAGGTGCGTCGCCGGCTGACGCATGTGCTCAAGACCTATCAGGCCCGGATGGGGCGGCCGGCGTCGGTCGATTTCTCGAACATGCCGACCCTGGTGATCAACGAGGCCGCCCACGGCTGCGAATAGGTCCAGGCAAGAGAAAGGCCCGCCCCGATCGCTCGGGGCGGGCCTGCGTCTTGGCGCCGACCTGCGGATCAGCTGGCGGGCGAGCGCACCGCTTCGGCGGCCGAGGTCTGGGTCGGCGCGGGGGCCAGGGTGACCTGCGGCTGGATCGGGGTGGAGACCTCCACCGCCGTCTGGGCGGCGCTGGCCGCGGTGGAGGCCCCGCCGGTCTCTTCCGGATCGCCGACCGAGATGCGCGGCGCCAGGGTCGCCTCGGTGGTGCAGGAGGCCAGGTCGCGCACGACGTGGCGGCCCAGGCAGAACATGTCCTCATAGCTGGGCCGCGAGGCGGCCAGGCACTGGTACAGCATCAGCTTGGACATGTTCAGGCAGAACTCGTTGTTGGTCTCCATGACCAGGGCGTCGGTGTTGATCCGCGCCTCGTCGCCGGCGGCGCCCAAGGCGGCCAGGGCGGCGATGGCCAGCGACCGGGCCACCGGCGGCGTATAGGGCGGCGAGCGCGTGCCCGCCGTCAGGTTCAGGCCCGAGCCGCTGTTGGCGGCCTCGAACAGCTGCGCGGCCTCATCGGCGGAGGGCAGCATGGGATTGGCCGACAGGGTCTTGGCCGTCTCCAGCCGCTCCTCGCGGTTGGTGATGTGGGCGGTGGCCCAGCGGCGACGCGGATCGGCGCGCTCCTGGATGGTGTAGGCGTCCTGTTCGATGCCGTCGGCGATGGCGCGCACGGCGCTGGCGTCCTTGCCCAGGGTCTCGATGATCAGGCCGGCGGCGTATTGCGCGCCGGGCAGGGTGGCGGCGTAGGCGGGATCGGCGATGATCTGCGCCACGATCTGTTGCCGCTGGGCGGGGTCGATCGCATACTGGCGCACGCCGGCGACGAACTCGGGCGACTGCAGGGCCAGCACCGCGCCATAGGCGATCATGCCGCGCGACAGCTGCGCCGGATCGTAGGCCGCGCCCTTGCGGATCGACGCCTGGATCGATTCGGCGTCGGTGAAGCCGCCGGCCTGGATAGACTCCATCTGGCGCAGGAAGGCGACATAGACCGAGGCGGCCTGGGCCACGCCGTCGTTCAGGGCGATGGGCGGGGGCTGACGGGCGGCGGCTTCGGCCGCCAGGCGTTGCGCTTCCAACTCCGCCTTGGAGGGGCCGCTCTCGCAGGCCGCGAGGACGGAGACGGCGGCGAGGACGGCAAGGGTCAGGCCGCGGCTCACGAAACGCTGGGTCATCGGCTGGGCTTCCAGATACACGGGGGACGCCAGGGGACGTCAGGATCACGGAAGTCTTATAACGCGCAAAAGTGGTTGTTCGAAGGTTAATCGAACAGTTTGGAGACCGATTCCTCGTTTGCGATCCGTCGGATAGCTTCACCGATAAGGGGAGCCACGGAAACCGTTCGGATTTTTCCGCAGTTCAGGACCTCGTGCGGCTGTTCGATGGAGTCGGTGATGACCAGCTCCTTCAGCGGGCCGTCGGTGATCCGCTTCACGGCCGGGCCGGACAGGACCCCGTGGCTGATGTAGGCCGAGACCTCGGTCGCGCCCTGATCGATCAAAGCCTTGGCCGCATTGACCAGGGTGCCGCCCGAATCGACGATGTCGTCGAACAGGATGCATCGCCGGCCCTCGACGTCGCCGATGATGTTCATCACCTCGCTCTCGCCCGCCTTGGGGCGGCGCTTGTCGACGATGGCCAGGTCGACGTCGAGCCGGCTGGCCAGCGAGCGGGCGCGCACCACGCCGCCCACGTCGGGCGACACGATCATCAGCGATCCGTCGCGGGCGTAGCGGTCCCTGATGTCCTGGGCCAGGACGGGCGTGGCGACCAGATTGTCGGTGGGGATGTCGAAGAAGCCCTGGATCTGCCCGGCGTGCAGATCCATCGTCAGCACCCGGTCGGCCCCGGCGCGGGTGATCAGATTGGCCACCAGCTTGGCCGAGATCGGCGTGCGGCCGCCGGTCTTCCGATCCTGACGCGCATAGCCGAAATAGGGCATGACCGCCGTGATCCGCTTGGCCGAGGCGCGCACCAGCGCGTCGGTGATGATCAGCAGCTCCATCAGGTTGTCGTTGGCCGGATAGCTGGTCGACTGGATGATGAAGACATCCTCGCCGCGCACGTTCTCTTCGATGACGGCGAAGACTTCGTTGTCGGCGAAACGCTTGACCTGGGTCTTGGTCAGCGGGGCGTCCAGGTGGTCGGCGATGGCCTGGGACAGCGCGCGGTTGGAGTTGCCAGAGAGCAGCTTCATGGGCCGGTCATCCTTTCGCCGTCATCCGACCGCCAAAGGATGACGTCGGTTGGCGCGCTCTTTACCAGCGGGGCCGGTCGGGGCAAGCCGTGCACAGCGCTTTTTGTCGGCATGGCGCACCTCGGTCACGGGTGCTAGAGATCGCCGCGTTCAATTTCCGGGGCCGTTCGGGCTCCGCACGTCATGGGGTTCGTCCTTGTCCGCTTCCAAGTTCCGCACCGGCATGGTCCTGATGGCGGCCGCCGCCGCCGCGATGACGATCTCCGGCTGCTCGGGCAACAAGAACCGGCCGCGCCTGGCCTATGAGGAGCGTCCGGTCGAGGCGCTGTACAACACCGGCTATGAGCGCCTGCAGCAGCACCGCTGGCGCGACGCCGTCGATTACTTCCAGGAAGTGGAGCGCCAGCACCCCTATTCGGACTGGGCGCGCCGCTCGATCCTGATGCAGGTCTACGCCCAGTACCAGAACGGCGACTACGCCGAGGCGACGGCCGCGGCCGACCGCTTCATCCAGCTGTTTCCCGGCAATCCGTCGGCGGCCTACGCCTTCTACATGAAGGCGGTCTGCAACTTCGAGCAGATCACCGATGTCGGCCGGGACCAGGGCTACGCCAATGCCGCCCTGGCGGGTCTGAAGGACGTGGTGCGCCGCTATCCGGGCACGCCCTACGCCACGGACGCGGCGGTCAAGATCGACATGGTCAATGACCAGCTGGCCGGCAAGGAAATGACCATCGGCCGCTACTACCAGCGCGCCAACCAGCCGCTGGCGGCGCTGAACCGTTACAAGGCGGTGATCGCCAATCCGGACTTCCAGCGCACCTCCCACACGCCCGAGGCCCTGTACCGCTTGGTTGAGGTGAACCTGCAGCTGGGCCTGAAGGAAGAGGCGACCCGAAACGGCGCCGTGCTGGGCTTCAACTATCCGGGCAGCCCCTGGTACGCCGAGGCCTACGCCCTGCTGACCGAGAACGGCGCGCGGCCCGAGACGGCGCCGGAAGCCAAGCGCGAAAGCTGGCTGCAACGGATCATCCCGGGCTGACGGGCCTGATCGACCCGAAGCGAGGAACCGCGCCGACGGCCCTTGTGCAATATCGCGCGTCCGCCAATCCTGTCGGTCTCGATTCGTTCCGCCGGCCGCTCATCGCATGCTGACCGCCCTTTCCATCCGCGACGTGGTCCTGGTGGACGCCCTGGACCTCGAACTGGAGGCCGGTCTGACCGTGCTGACCGGCGAGACCGGGGCCGGCAAGTCGATCATCCTGGATGCGCTGGGCCTGGCGCTGGGCGGACGCGGAGACGCCGGCCTGGTGCGCGCCGGCGCCCGCCAGGCCGTCGCCACGGCTGTCTTCACCGCGCCGGACGATCCCGACCTCCTGGCCCTGATCGAGGCGCGGGGCTTCGAGGTGCGGCCGGGCGAGGAGCTGATCCTGCGCCGGGTCCTGTCCGCCGACGGTCGCAGCCGCGCCTATGTCAACGACCAGGCCGCCGGCGTCACCGCCCTGCGCGAGATCGGCGCCGCCCTGGTCGAGGTGCACGGCCAGCACGAGACGGTCGGCCTTCTGGACTGGCGCACCCATCGCGGCCTGCTGGACGCCTATGGCGGGCTTCAGCCCCAGTTGCAGGCGGTGGCCGGAGCGTCGTCCAGGCTGAAGGCCGCCGAGGCGCACCTGGCGGAGTTGCAGTCCCAGGCCGCCGACGCCGCCGCGCGGGCGGAAGAGATTGCGCTGAACCTGTCCGAACTCGACGCCCTCGACCCGCGCGAGGACGAGGAGACGGAACTGGCCGGCGAACGCGCCCTGCTGGGGGCGGCGGAAAAGGCCATCGCCGACCTGGCCGACGCCCGCACTCAACTGGGCGGCGACAAGCTGAGCCAGCGCCTGGGCGCGGCCCTGCGCGCCGTCGAACACGCCCGCCAGCGCGCCGGCCAGGCGGGGGCCGAGGCCGACCATCCGATCCTCCAGAAGCTGTCCGCCGCCGTGGAGGCCATCGATCGCACCATGGTCGAGGCGGCCGAGGCCATGGCCGCCGTGGACGCCGCCGCCGACGCCTTCGACTACGAACCGGGCCGGCTGGACAAGGCCGAGGAGCGGCTGTTCGCCCTGCGCGCCGCCGCCCGCAAGCTGCACACCACCGTCGACGCCCTGCCGTCGCTGCGCATCAAGCTGCGCGAGCAGTTGCGCCTGATCGAGGACGGGGAGGAGGCCCTGACCGCCGCCCGCCGCGACGCCGCCGCCGCAGCCGAAGCCTATGACCTGGCCGCCACCCTGCTGACCTCCGCCCGCGAGGCGGCCGCCGACCGTCTGGTCGAGGCGGTGATGGGCGAGCTGGGGCCGCTGAAGCTGGAGCGCGCCCGCTTCCGCGTGGCGCTGGAGCCGATCGAGGGCCGGCGCGGCCCCGATGGCGTCGAGACTGTCCGCTTCCAGATCGCCACCAACGCCGGGACCGACTTCGGCCCGCTGGACGCCATCGCCTCGGGCGGCGAACTGGCGCGCTTCGCCCTGGCCATGAAGGCGGCGTTGGCCAGCCGCGAGGACATGCGCCAGCCGGTCATGATCTTCGACGAAGTGGACCAGGGCGTGGGCGGCGCCGTCGCCGAGGCGGTCGGCTCTCGCCTGAAGCGCCTGTCGAACGGGGCTCAGGTCCTGGTCGTGACCCACAGCCCCCAGGTCGCCGCGCGCGGGCATGTCCATTGGAAGGTGGCCAAGGCCGACCGCGACGGCGTGACCACCACCACGGTCGTGCCCCTGGATGACGCGCGCCGCCAGGAAGAGATCGCCCGCATGCTGTCGGGCGCCGAGATCACCGACGAGGCGCGCGCCGCCGCTCGGGCGCTGATCGGGTAGCGCCCCCGAAGGGACGCCACCCGTCGCTCTTTTCTTACCGCAGCGCGTTCGCCACGCCGCCCAGCGTCGCCTTCAGCGCCGTCAGCCGCTTGGTCGCCTGGGCGTCCGCGCCGCTGGCGGGCAGGGCGCCGGCCAGTGTGGAGAGACGTCCGGCCAGGGCCGCGTCCTTGGCGCCCGCCGCGAAGGGCGTCGCCGCCTGCGTCAGGACGGCGGTCAGGTCCGACACGGCGCCGGCCTCAAGCGCGCCCTGCCGCTGCAGCTGGTCGACATAGGCCTGGGCGACGACCGGATGGTCGGGCCAAGTGACCGGGAACTGCTGCTGCGGGTTGAAGGTCCGCCCCTGGTCGGCCAGAGCGGCGGCGGCGATTTCCGCCTCGCTCAGGCTGTCGCTGGGCTTGAGCGTGAAGACGTCCAGGCCGCGCACGATCTCGGTGCCGTAGATGCGTCCGCCATACCAGTAGGTCGACCAGTAGCCGCCCAGCACCGCATGCTCGCCGTCGATCGGTCCCCGGTCGAAATAGGCGATCTCGGTCGGATGGGACGAGTCGGTGAAGTCCACGATGGACATGCCGCCCTGGTACCAGGCCTGCACGAAGATATCGCGGCCCGGCACTGGGATGATCGAGCCGTTGTGGGCGACGCAGTTCTCCTGCTCGGTCTGGGCCGCCGGCAGCTTGTAGTGGCTGCGGTACTCCAGCTTGCCGTCGACGATGTCGTAGAAGGCGTCGGCGCCCCAGTTCATCGGATCCTGCACGCGACAGCGCGGCCGGGCCCCGCCGCCCCATTCGTCGGTGAACAGCACCTTGGTGCCGTCATTGTTGAAGGTGGCGGAGTGCCAGTAGGCGAAGCCCTTGTCCGACACCACGTCGATCCGCTTCGGTTCGCGCGGGTTGGAAATGTCGAAGATCAGGCCGTTGCCCGAGCAGGCGCCGGCCGCCAGGTTCCCCGTCGGGAAGACGGTGATGTCGTGGCAGTGATCGGTGCGGCTGGTGGTCTGGGTGCCCTCGCCATGGTCGCCGCCCAGCCACAGGCCGGCCAGCCGGCCCGTCGCCTCGTCGGCGAAGACGCCGGGGCTGTCGATGATGCGGGCGCGCGACGGATCGGCGACGGGGATCTCGATCACGTCGACGCGGAACAGGGCGGTGCGGTTGTCGCCGGTCGCCGTGGCGACGCAGCCGGCCAGTTCCCGCTCGTCGCGCACGCCGGCGGTGCCGGAGTTATAGACGATGATCCGCTGGTCGTCGGCCGACACCACCGAATGGGTGTGCGAGCCGCGGCAGGTCTGAACCTGGCCGACCTGCTGGGGCTGCTGAGGATTGCTGATGTCGAAGATGCGCAGGCCCCGGAAGCGGTCGGCGCTGACGACCTCGTCAATGCCCTCGCGGCCGCAGTCGACGCGCGCCGTGGTCTGTTCGACCGACATCAGCAGCAGGTTGCCGACGATGGAGACGTCGCCCTGGCCGCCGGGGCAGACCACCGAGCTGATCAGCTGCGGCGCGTCGGCCTGGCCCAGGCGGTACAGGTTGAAGCCGTGATAGTTGCCGACCGCCATCATGTCGCCGGAGAAGGCCATGTCGGTGTTGGCGAAGCTGAGGAAGGGCGAGCGCTTGCCGACCCGGTCGGCCGGGTCCTCGTCGCGGGATGCCTTGCCGTCCGTCTCCGCCGGGATGGGCGGGGGCAGGCCGGCGGGGTTGCTCTGGTCGTAGAAGCCCTGGGGCTTGGGCAGGCTGGCGACCAGGTTCAGGTTCAGGATGGCCTGGCCCGCGTCGCGGAAGCCGGGCGACAGGCTGGAGCGGGGGTCTTCCGTCAGACCCGCCGACACCACCGTCATGCGGTTGATCTCGCCCTGCTGCTCGTTCTTCACGTCGTTGATGAACTCGAACAGCACGGGGTCGTAGGCCGAACCGGGCCGCGACAGCAGGTGGTCGACCATCTCCAGCGCGCCGGCGTGGTGGGCGATCATGCGCTGCAGAAACAGGCGGTCGAACGTCGGGCCGCTGGCGGCGGCCAGCTCGGCCATCTGCTCGGGCGTGGCCATGCCGGCCATCATGCCGTGGCCCATGTCATGGCCGCCCGGCGCGGCGTGATGCATGGCGTGCGGGTCGTTCATCGGATCGGGCGCGGCCTGGCCCCGCTCCTGCAGCCAGCGGCGCATGAAGGCGATCTCGTCGCCCTGGGCCGCCTTGATGCGGCCCGCCGCGTCCACGATGGCCTGGCGGTTGGTGCGTTGCGCGACCAGGTCGGCCATCTGCACCGCCTGGTGATGGTGCACGATCATGTCCTGCATGAAGCGCACGTCGTCGGCCGAGAAGCGGTTGTCCGCGATGCGCGTCGCGTCGTCGGCGGTCAGCGGTCGCGACGCCTGACCCGGCGCGCCCGGCTGGACGATCGGCGCCTCCTGCGCCCAGGCGTCCCCGGCGGCGGCCGTCAGGCCGATGAAGGAGCAGCTGACCAGCAGCCGCGCGGCGATAGCGGATCGTATGAACATCGGGAGCCCCCACGTTGTTGAAGGGGCGATTGAACGGGCAGTTCGCCGGCGACGCAAGGCGTCAGGCGTCGCGACGCGGCGCAATCGTCATTCCGGGGGCGTCCGCAGGGCGAACCTGGAATCCAGGAGAGCTGAGCCTGTTCAGGCGACGTCGGCCACATCGGCCGTCTGTTCCCACAGCGCCTGCGCGTCGATCCGGCTGTCTGCGACCGGCTGGGGGCGGCCCAGCAGGTAGCCCTGCGCCTCGGTGCAGCCCTGGGCGCGCAGGAACGCCAGTTGCTCGGCCGTCTCGACCCCTTCGGCCAGGACGGGGATCTCCAGGCTCTCGCCCAGCGCCAGCACCGCGCGGATGATGGCCGAGGACTGCGGCCCGCCATCCAGTTCGAACATGAACGACCGGTCCAGCTTGATCTTGTCGAAGGGGAAGGCGCGCAGGGTGGATAGCGACGAGTACCCGGTTCCGAAGTCATCCATGGCGATCGACACCCCCAGGGCCTTCAACTGGCGCAGGACATGGGTGGTGCGCTCGATGTCCGTGATCATCGCCGTCTCGGTGATCTCCAGCTCCAGGCGCGACGGCGACAGGCCGGTCTCGACCAGGATCTGATGCACCAGGCGCGGCAGGTCGACGTGTCCCAGCTGCACCGGCGACAGATTGACCGCGATCTTGTGCGGCTGGGTCCAGCCTGCGGCCTCGGCGCAGGCGGCGCGCAGCACCCATTCGCCGATCGGCAGGATCAGGCCGCTTTCCTCAGCCAGCGGAATGAAGTCCGCCGGCGAGATGAATGCGCCGTCCGGCCGCTTCCAGCGCAGCAGCACCTCGTAGCCGGTGATCTCTCCGGTATCGACCGACGCCTGGACCTGCCAGTTCAGGTGGAACTGCTCCTCGTCCAACGCCTCGCGCAGCTGCTGCACCATGCGACGGCGATGGCGCACGGCCTCGTCCATCGCCTCCTCGTAGAAGCAGATGTCCGTCGTCAGGGAAGCCTTTGCCCGGTACATGGCCAGGTCGGCGTCGTTGATCAGGGCTGAGATGTCAGAGGCGTCGTCGGGCCAGATGGCGATGCCGATGCTGGAGCCGCAGGCGACCTCCGCATGGTCCAGCATGACCGGCGCGCCGATCGCTTCGCGCAGCCGTTCGGCCAGGCCGAGGGCCTGGCCCCGCTTTTCCACCGGTGTCACCGCGACGAATTCGTCGCCGCCCAGACGCGCGACGAACTCGCCCGGCCGCAGGACCGCGCTCATCCGCTCGCCGAGCCGGACCAGCAACTGGTCGCCGGCCGCATGCCCGTGGATGTCATTGACCTCCTTGAACCGGTCCAGGTCGATGGCCATCAGGGCCACGCGCGCATGGGGACTGTTCTCGCCGGTCTGGCGGGTCAGCCATTCCAGGAAGCTGGCGCGGTTGGGCAGGCCGGTCAGGGCGTCGTTGCGCGCCAGGTGGGCGATCCGCCGCTCCTGCGCCAGCCGGGCCCGCAGGTCGCGCACGGCGTAGATCATCAGAGGCGCATCGGGCCCGCGGCCGGGATCGCGGCGCACGGCGACCTCGACCGGGATGGCGGCGCCATCCGGCCCCGCCAGCGTCGTCTGGGTCAGACTGCCGGCGGTCAGGCCGCCGATATCGGGGCTCCAGCGCGTCAGGCTCTGGCCGATCAGGGTCGACGCATCGACGCCCAGCAGGGCGGCGAAGGCGGCGTTGGCGGCCAGGATTCGACCGTCCTCCTCGACCACCATGCCGTCGACGCTGCCTTCCATCAGCTGCTTGAAATGGGCCTCGGCCTGGGCGTGGGTCTGCAGGTCCAGCGCATGGCTTGCGACGCCGGTGCCCAGCACCAGCAGGCCGACGCCGGCGACGGCGAAAGCCATCATGCCGTTGGCCTGGTCGCCGGTGATCGCCCCCGCATCCGGCGCGAACGGGACGATGGTCATGGCGGCCATGCCGGTGAAGTGCAGCACGACGATGCCGGCCACCATCAGGGCGATGGCCGTCCACAGGCGACCGTCGCGCCCGGCGGCGGCCGCCCGTGCGAAGGCCAGGGCGCCCAGCACCACGGCGCCGATCACGGAGGCGGCGACATAGGCGGGGGACCAGTGGACGAAGGCGTCCATGGCGAAGGCGCTCATGCCCAGATAGTGCATGGCCGCGACCGACACGCCGAAGACGAATCCGCCCGCTTGCGGCGCGAAGCGGAACCGTCGCGCCGCGATCCACAGCGCCAGCGCGCTGCCAATGATGGCCACGCCCAGGGAGGCGCCGGTGTTCATCGGCTCATAGGCCACGTCCACGCCCGGCTGATAGGCGATCATGGCCACGAAATGGGTGCACCAGATGGTCGCGCCGGCCGCGACCGCGCCCATGAACGTCCAGGCGGGGACCGCGCCCCTTTCGGCGTGCCGCAGACGCTGGAACAGCCGGGTGGTGATCAGGGCGCCGGCCACGCAGAGCGCGGCGGCGAGGCCGACGAGCCAGAGATTGTGGTCGTCGGTCAGGCAGGAAAGGAAACGCATCACAGGCCTGGGGGGGAGGAACTGGGAGTGTTCTCCCTAGAGGCCATCCGTCACCAATCCGCATGCGAACAGGGCTAACGAAAGGCTAAGCTTCGCGCGCTGGCCGTGGCGACGACGTTATTGTCCGGAACCGGACAGCCGCGCCGGGGTTGGTCAGGCTCTTGGGCTGTTTCGACAGGGAAGACGATGATGCTCGCCGCACATGGGGCCGCTCGAAGCTGGGCGTACCCGGTCCACGCCATTCTGCTGGCCTTTCCGATCGCGCTGTTCACGGCGGGCCTGATCACGGACATCGCCTATGTGAAGACGGCGCATGTCCAGTGGACCAACTTCTCCTCATGGCTGATCGCCGGGGCTCTGGTGTTCGGCGGGATCGTCGGGGCCTGGGCCATTGTGGACCTGATCGTGGGATGGCGCGGCGCATGGCGACGGCGCGCCGCCGCCTATGTGATCGTGCTGGCGGTCATGTGGATCCTGGGCCTGGTCAACGCCTTCCACCACACCCATGACGGCTGGAGTTCGGTGGGCGCCGCCGGCGTGATCCTGTCCGTCCTGACCGCCCTTCTGGCGCTGATCGCCGGCTGGATCGCCTATTCGGCCGCGACCGCACGGGAGATCGTCCGATGAACCGCAAGACCCTGACCTGCGCCGTCGCCGTCCTGGCGCTGGCCGCCTGCAGCCGCAGCGATCCCAGCCTTAACCAGATCGGGCCGCACCCCGATCTGCCGGCCCAGAACCAGACGTTGCTGCCGCCGATGAACATCGCCACGCCGGCGGGCTGGAACGGCGAGACGCCCACGGCGCCGGCCGGTTTCGTCGTCACCCCCCTGGCGACCGACCTGAAGGTGCCGCGCCAGATGCTGGTGCTGCCCAACGGCGACGTGTTGGTGGCCGAAGGGGCCGGCGGCGCCGATGCGCCCAAGGTCCGCCCCAAGGACGTGATCGCGGGCCTGATCAAGGCGCGCGGCAAGACCAAGGTGAAGGGCGGCAACCGCGTCACCCTGCTGCGCGACGCCGACGGCGACGGCCGGGCGGAGATGCGCACCGTCCTGGTCGAGGGGCTGAACGCGCCCTACGGCCTGGCCTATGTCGATGGCTCGCTCTATGTCGCCAACCAGGATTCCCTGGTGCGCTTCCCCTTCCAGCCGGGGCAGACGCGGATCACCGCCGCGGCCGAGGAGGTGACCCGGCTTCCCTCGGCCATCAACCATCACTGGACCAAGTCGCTGACCGCCAGCGCCGACGGAAGCAAGCTCTATGTGGGCGTCGGCTCCAACAGCAACATCGGCGAACGCGGCCTGGACGTGGAGCAGGACCGCGCCGTGGTGTGGGAGATCGACAGGGCCACCGGCGCGCACCGCACCTTCGCCAGCGGCGTGCGCAATCCCACCGCCCTGGCTATCGAGCCGACGACCGGCGTCGTCTGGGCCGTGGCCAACGAACGCGACGAACTGGGCCCGCAGCTCGTGCCCGACTATCTGACCTCGCTTCGCGATGGCGGCTTCTACGGCTGGCCCTACAGCTACTGGGGCCAGAACGCCGATCCGCGCGTCCATCCGCAGAAGCCCGACATGGTCGCCAAGGCCATCGCGCCGGACTATGCTCTGGGCTCCCACGTCGCGGCGCTAGGGCTGAGCTTCGCCACGGACGGCGGCTTTGGCGACCGCTTCGCCCAGGGCGCCTTCGTCGGCCAGCACGGCAGCTGGAACCGCCAGGACTTCGCCGGCTACAAGGTCGTGTGGGTGCCGTTCGCCAACGGTCGGCCGAACGGCGCGCCGGTCGATTTCGTCACCGGCTTCCTGAAGGACGGCCATGCGCGCGGCCGGCCTGTCGGAGTCGCCTTCGACGCCCGCAGCCGCATCCTGCTGGTCGCCGACGACCTGTCCAACACCGTCTGGCGCGTCACGCCCGCGCGCTGATCCGAACATCGAAACCGGCTCGACAAATTGTCGAGGGTGTCGAGCCGGTTTTCCATGAAATCTCCAGGCGTCAGACGCCCAGGATCCAGCCTTCTTCCTGCTCGACCGTGCGGATCAGGTCTCCGTCGGCGTCCTTGGGCGGACCGAAGGCCAGGGCCAGGTCGCCGGCCTCGTCCATCCGGGCCAGGGCCTCGGCCGTGGTCCGGACCTGGGCCTGGTCCTTGAACTCGCCGGGGTTCGGCTTGCCGTCGAACATCGACGGCCACACCTCGACGACCAGGGCCGACAGCGGCTCGACATCCTCCGGCGTCAGCGCGCGCCAGCCCGTGCCGAACGGCCAGACGGCGCCCGACGGGCCCAATTGCTCCAGCAGGCGGCGCACGGCGGGAATTCCAACCAGCGTCTGCCCGCCGACCGCGCCGGCCCCGTGCATCTGCCAGACGCTCTTGGGTTGGAGCCGGCCCTTCTTCGCCGCCCGTTCCGTCGCGCGGAATTCCGGAATGTCGCCTGTCCCCTGCGGCGGCTTGGTCGCCGTCAGCCAGCGCTGCGTCTGCTTGGCCGGCGCCCCCCACAGCGGCCAGGCTTCGTCGGTCATCAGCCGGTTCATCTTGGCCGCGACCTGATAGCGGTTGTTGGTGTTGTCGGCCTTGTCCACGACGTTGGCGGCGATGAATTTCCACATCGCCGACCACGGCGTTCCGTCCAGCTTCAGTCGGGCGGCCGTGCCCGCCGGATAGCCGAAGTTGAAGTCCAGCCCGACCAGAACCCGGTCGCCGCGCCTGCGATGCTCGGCGATGATGGAGGCCAGCAACGCCTCGCCCTCCGCCCGTGTCGCGACATTGTGCGTCTCGGCATAGAGGCGGAAGCGCACGTCGCGCTTGGCGACGCCGATCCACAGCGAATTGTCGCCGAGTTTCTTGGTCTCGGCGGCGGTCCAGTCGGCGACGACGTAGGCGTCGAAAAGGCGGGCCACGGCTTGGCTCCTGAAAGGGTAGGCGAGGGGAAATGAGCGGGCGCTTCTAACGCTCCATACCCGTTGGGGCTAGCCCTTCAGCAGGGCTTCCAGATGCGACAGCCAGCGGCGCCCCAGGCGCAGGCCCTCGCCGGGCGAACCCATCTGGCCGGGGAAGGTGGCGTCCCACAGGGCCAGTTCGTATTCGGGGTGGCGCGGGTCCGCGAACATCAGCCGCAGCACCACCAGCTCGGCGCCCGGCGCCATGACGTCCAGGGACTTGCGCGCCTCGCCCCGACGGATGCGGGCGACCACATGTCCATCGACGATGATCTCGCCGCCCTCCACCTCCTCGAAGGCGTAGGCCAGGCCCTGCCCGCCGTTGGACCACAGGACGACCAGTTGCTCGGCGTCGAAGTTCAGGCCGCAGGCGCGGCCCTCGCCGACGGACATGGCCTCGACCTCGGGCGCCGCGCCCAGCGCCTTGACCAGGGCGCGGCGCATCCGCCGCGCCGGCTCCATCCACCACGACAGGGTCAGCGCCAGGGTGGTGAGCAGGGCGGCCGCAAGGGCGACCAGCAGGACCACCCGGAAGGCCTCGGCCATCGGCGTCAGGCCTCCAGATCGATCTCGACCACCACCGGCACGTGGTCGCTGGGCTTGTCCATGTCGCGCGCCTCGCGGTGCGTCTCCACCGCGCGGAAACGGTCGGCCGCCTGGGGCGACAGCAGGGCGAAGTCGATGCGGATGCCGTGGTTCCGCTGCCAGGCCCCGGCCTGATAGTCCCAGAAGGTGTAGGTCCCGGCCGGCGCGCCGCCGATGTCGTGGGAATCGGCCAGGCCGAGGTTCTTCAGCGCACGGAAGGCGCGCCGGCTCTCGGGCTGGAACAGGGCGTCGTCGACCCAGGCGGCGGGATTCCTGGCGTCCTCGGGCCCGGGAATGACGTTGTAGTCGCCGCACAGGGCCAGCGGCTCCTCCAACGCCAGCAGGGACCGGGCGTGGGCGTTCAGCCGCTCGAACCAGGCCAGCTTGTAGGCGAATTTCTCGGTCCCGACCGGATTGCCGTTCGGCAGGTAGATCGAGGCCACGCGGATCGGCCGCGGCGCCTCGACCACGGCTTCCAGATAGCGGGCGTGATCGTCGCCCTCGTCACCGGGCAGGCTGCGCCGCGTGTCCGACAGCGGGAATTTCGAAAGCAGGGCCACGCCATTGTAGGACTTCTGACCGTGCGTCTCGATATTGTAGCCCAGGCTCTCGAACGCCTCGCGCGGGAATTTCTCGTCCACGCACTTGATCTCCTGGAGGCAGGCGACATCTGGCGCGGCCTGCTCCAGCCAGGCCAGCACGGTGGGCAGGCGGGCGTTGACGGAGTTCACGTTCCAGGTGGCGATGCGCATGGCTGTGACGCTAGGCTGCGTCTCGACCGGGGAAAAGAGGGGCGCGCAAACAAAGACGCCGCCGGACGGGTCCGACGGCGTCTGATCAGGCTTCGGATGGCGGATTACTGTTCCGAATCTTCCGCTAGCGGCGGAACCTCGGTCAGGGTGCAGCCGCCGCCGATGCGTTGGGCGATGTTGCAGGCGTAGACCTGTTGCACGGCGCCATCCTGGACGCGGGCGATGTAGCCTTCGCCTTCCGTGGCGCACTTGGCCTCGATGAACTGGCCGCGATCATTCTGGCCCATGAGGCGCATGTCGGTGACGGTGCAGTCCGAGGCGTTGGAGGGCGCCAGCAGCTTCTGCAGATCGGCGACCTGCTCGGCCTTGGACGTGAACTGGCATTGGCCGTTCGACGCCATGATCTGGAGGCAGGGGGTCGAAACCCAGGCGCCGTCCTTCTGCTCAACCCAGGCGCCGTCGGAGCCGGCGCAGCCGACTTCATAGATGACCTGGCCGGTCGAGGATTGGCCGATGGCCTTGCCCTGGTCGACCTGACAGGTGACGCCGGCCTGTTGCGCGTAGCCGGCGAACACCGCCACCTCATTGGTGTTGGCCGGCAGGGTGCAGACCGTGCCGACGTCGGCTTCCGGATCTTCCGCCTTCTTGGCGTCGGCCGACGCCTTCAGCAGGATGCAGTCCATGGCCTGGGGCGGGGTGCTGGCCACGACCAGATAACCGGGGCCCGACGCGCAGACGGTCTCGTAAAGGGACGACCCGCCCTCGACCTTGCCGAGCAGCTTCGCCTCGGTGACCTGGCAGGAGGTGCTGGCGGCGGTCAGGGCCGCCTGGGCGTTGGCCAGGGAAACCTCCGGCGCTTCGGCCTCCTCATGATGACCCCGACGGCCGCGGCTGTTCTCCTGGTCGTCCATCCGGCCCTGGGCGCGGGCCTGCCGGGCCCGGTCGGCGGTGGATTGCGCCTGCGCCGCGGGGGCTTCTGCGACGATGGGGGCCGCGATCAGGACCGCGGCTAGGGCGCCGCACAGCGCGGCGAAGCGGGATTTCAGCACCTGAGACGCTCCTCACTTTTCAGGAATTGGCGCGGAGCCTTGTCCCCTTCGTGTGGCGACGTCAAGGCGCGGAATGGATAGCCAGCGGCTTCGCCAGCCTGTAGCGTGCGCGTTTCGAATGGAGACGGACTTGGCGGACGGATCGGCGAAGGGACAGTCCCGGATCGGGGATCGGCTGCATCCGGTGCTGGCCGACGCGCCGGTCCCCGGCGTCTGCGTCGAGGTCGCGCGCGGCGTGCGGATGATGCGGCTGCCGCTGCCTTTCCAGCTGGACCATGTGAACGTCTATCTGCTGGACGACGGCGAAGGATGGACTGTCGTCGACGCCGGTCTGCGCCTGGTCGAGGCGCGGGCGATGTGGGACGCCGTCCTGGGGGGACGGCCCGTCCGCCGGGTCATCTGCACCCACATGCATCCCGACCACATCGGCCTGGCGAGCTGGCTGTGCGCCAGGAACGGCGCGCCGCTTCTGATGTCGCGGCTGGAATACGTCACCGCCCGAATGCTGCTGGCCGAGACCGAGGCGTCGGCCGACGGTGAAGCCTTCTATCGGGCGGCGGGCTGGGATGCGACGCAGCTGGCGCGCTGGCGCGAGGGGTTCGGCGGCTTCGCCAGGGGGGTCGATCCGTTGCCGGCCGCCTTCACGCGGCTGGAGGAGGGCGACGTCCTGGCCATCGGCGGCGACGAATGGACGGTGGTGGTCGGCTCGGGCCACAGTCCCGAGCACGTCTGTCTGTGGCGCAAGTCGGACGACGTCTTCCTGGCCGGCGACCAGGTCCTGCCGCGCATCTCCTCCAATGTCTCTGTCTGGCCGACGGAGCCGGCGGCGGACCCGCTGGGCGACTGGCTGGACTCGCTGGACAAGCTGCGCGGCCTGCTGCCGGAGGAGACGGTGGTGCTTCCCGCGCACGGCGATCCGTTCATCGGCGTGCGGCCCCGGTTGGAGGCCCTGAACCGCGGGCACGAGGTCGCGCTGAAACGGCTTGAGCGGACGTTGCGGAAACCGACTAGGGTGATCGACGCCTTTCCGGCCGTGTTCGGCCGAACGGTCGGGGATGCGGTGCTGGGCATGGCCACGGGCGAAGCCCAGGCGCACCTGAACTATCTGGAGCGGCGGGGCCGGGCGCGGCGTTCGCAGGATGAAGGCGGCGTCGACTGGTGGACGGCGACCGCGAGGAAAGAGGGCGAATGAGCGAACATATCCGTACGGACCTGGCGGAGGGCGTCCTGACGGTCACCCTGGCGCGCGCCGAGAAGAAGAACGCCATCACCCAGGCGATGTATGCGGCCCTCTCCGAGGCCGTGGAGCGGGCGCGGGCGGATGACGCGGTGCGGGCCGTGCTGCTGACGGCCGAGGGCGACAGCTTCTCCGCCGGCAATGACATCGGCGACTTCATCGCCATCGGCTCCCGAACGGACAAGCCGTTCGACATGTCGGTGTTCCGCTTCCTGAAGGCGCTGGCCGAACTGGACAAGCCGCTGGTGGCGGCGGTGCGGGGGCGGGCGGTCGGCATCGGCCTGACCATGCTGCTGCATTGCGACCTGGTGGTGGTCGCCGAGGACGCGCTGCTGTCGGTTCCCTTCGTCAATCTGGCCCTGGCGCCGGAAGCGGCGTCCAGCCTGTTGCTGCCGGCGGCGATCGGGCATCAGCGGGCGTTCGAACTGTTCGCCCTGGGCGAGGCGATCGACGGCCGCACGGCCCTGGCCTGGGGCCTGGCCAATCGCGCGGTCCCGGCCGACCAGGTGGAGCCGACGGCGCAGGACCTGGTCGCCAAGGTCGCCGCGCGGGCGCCGAACTCCATCCGCAGGACCAAGGGGCTGATGCGCGACGCCGAACGGCTGTGGGCCCTGATGCAGCGCGAAGGCGAGGCGTTCGGTTCACAGATGAGGAGCCCGGAGGCGATGGAGGCCTTCATGGCCTTCACCCAGAAGCGGGCGCCGGACTTCTCCAAGCTGGGCTGAATCGCGGTCGCGCCTTGATTCGGCGCGCATTCGGGCCTAGGTGCGCGCGCCCATTCCGGAGCGCCGCATGTCGCACGCCCTTCTCCAGCCGGCGGCCCAGAGCCGCATCGAAGCCGAGATTCCGGCCGACGCCGAGGCGGTCGAGGCCCTGGTGATCGCCGCCTTCGGTCCGGGTCGCTTCGCCAAGACGGCCGAACGTCTGCGGGAGGGGGCGGTCCCGGCGATCGGCTTCGTCGCGCGCGAGGGTGAACGGCTGGTCGGTTCGGTGCGGTTGTGGCCCATCGTCGTCGGCGAGACGCCGGCCCTGTTCCTGGGGCCGATCGCGGTGGACAGGGACCGGCGCAGCGCGGGCCTGGGCGCCGAACTGGTGGCGGCCTGCCTGGAGCATGCGAGGACCCACGGCGCGGCCGGCGTGCTGCTGGCCGGGGATAGCGCCTATTTCGAACGCTTCGGCTTCCGGCCGGCGCCGGAGGCGATCCTGCCGGGGCCGGTGGACCGCCGGCGCGTCCTCTGGCTGGGCGACGGAGATGTCGCGGGACCGGTCCGGCCGGGCTGATCAGGGAACCAGGCTGGGACGGAGTTCCGGCAGCGCGCGGCCGAGTTCCTGGGTCATCAGGACGGCGACGAAGGCCGCGCCGTCCCGACCCAGATGGGTGTAGTCGAACGCCAGCGTGGGTTCGCCGAAGGCGCCCTCGACCGGATGCGGCCGATTGGCGGGCGGCAGGTCGACGGTCGTCCCCGACAGCAAGGCGGCGGCGACCTCGGGCGGCGGGGGGAGCTGGGCCAGGCTCGCGGCGACGGCGGGACCCATCGCCTGCACCGCCTGGGCGCTGATCCGGTTCAGGTCGACCAGGGGCGCGCCGGTCTCGGCCGCGACGCGCCGCGCCGCCTCGGCCCAGGGTTCAAGGGTGTTCTGCTGCACGCCGTCGACGAATTGTCGCCGCGCCAGCGGCGTGACCAGCACCGGGATCGCGCCGCGCGCCTGCGCCTCGACCACATAGCGGGCGAGATTGGCGGGGAACTCCGTCGCCAGGTCCGTCGAGCGGCCCGGCTTGCCCGGCTGGTCGTTGTGGCCGAACTGGATCAGCACATAGGTGCGGGCGTAGCCGGGCGTGGACATCTCGCCCAGGGCGATGTCCCAGGAGCCCTCGGCGCGATAGCTGGAGGTGCTGCGGCCTTCTCGCGCCAGGTTCACGCAGGTCAGGCGCGACAGGACGTGACGGGCGCAGAAGGCCGAACCCCAGCCGCTGAGCACGGCGGTGGTCGAATCGCCGACCAGGATGATCTTCTCGGCCTGGATCGGGGCCGGCGAGGGGCCCGGCTCGGAGGCGACCTGGGCCTGGACGGGCGAGGCGGCGAGATGCGCCAGGACGGCGAGAAGGAACGGGAGTTTCACGGGCGTCTCGGAAACGGGGAAGGGAGGTCCAAAGGCTTTCGGCCCGGACACGCGGTGTCAAGGCGGGTGACGGCGGCGGCGGGCGCGCCTACATCGGGGGCATGACGGACCGGAACGGGACAGGCGGGCTGGATTCGGTCGCAGCGGCGGCCAGGACGACGACGGAGCGCGGCCTGCCGCCGGTGCATCTGTGGAACCCGGCGCATTGCGGCGACATCGACATCGTCATCCGGCGCGACGGCGTCTGGATGCACGAGGGATCGCCGATCGGCCGCCGGGAACTGGTGCGGCTGTTCTCCACCGTGCTGCGCAAGGACGTGGACGGCTATCACCTGGTGACGCCGGTCGAGAAGCTGAAGATCGTGGTCGAGGACCTGCCGTTCCGCGCCGTCGCCGTGACGCGCCAGGACGACGACCTGGTGTTCGTCACCGACGCGGGCGACACGACGCGGGCGGGGCCGGACCACGCCGTCGTGGTCGAGACCGACCCGGCGACGGGCGAACCGGCGCCGCGCGTTCATGTGCGGGCCGACCTGTGGGCGCGGATCGCGCGCCCGGTCTTCTACGAACTGGTCGAGATGGCGCGGGAGGAGGGCGGGCGGCTGGTCCTGCGGTCGGGCGGCCGCGCCTTCGACCTGGGGGCGGTCGCATGAGCCTGGAGACGCTGAGGACGCGGCTGGGCGAGCGCCTGGCGCCGGCGGACAGCTGGCGGCCGGGGCTGAGGGCGGCGCGGTCGGACTTCGACCTGAACCCCACCGCGCGCCGGCCGACGGCCGAACTGCGGCCGGCGGCGGTGCTGGTGCCCGTCGTGGCGCGTCCGGAAGGCGCCACGGTGCTGCTGACGCGGCGCGCCGACACCCTGGCCAGCCATACCGGCCAGATCGCCTTTCCCGGCGGGCGGCTGGATCCCGGCGAGGACGCGGTCCGGGCCGCCCTGCGCGAGGCGGACGAGGAGGTCGCGCTGGACCCCGGCGCGGTCGAGGTTCTGGGCCTGTCCGACGCCTATGAGACGGGGACCGGCTTCCTGGTGACGCCGGTCGTCGGCTGGCTGCGCGAGCCGCCCCGGGTGACGCCGTCGCCGGCCGAGGTGGCCGAGGTGTTCGAGACGCCCTGGGACTTCCTGATGGACGCGGCCAACCACCGGCGGGACTTCCATGACCTGGACGCGGGGCTGAGGCGTTGGTTCTGGGCCATGCCGTGGCGCGAACGCTACATCTGGGGCGTGACGGCGGGCATACTGAAGGGGCTGCACGCGCGGCTGTACAGCGACGAAGCCGCGCCCGAGGCCGCGGCGGGAGAGGACGCGGCGTGATCTCGGTGGCGGACCAGGACTGGCTGCGGGCCGCATCCACCCATGCGGTGATGGCCGCGCTGGAGGCGGCGGGCGGCGAGGACTGCGCGCGCTTCGTCGGCGGCTGCGTGCGCAACAGCCTGATGGGTCAGCCGATCGACGACATCGACATCGCCACGCGCCTGCCCCCCGAGCAGACGATGGCGGCGCTGAAGACGGCCGGCCTGAAGGCCGTGCCGACGGGCGTCGAGCACGGCACGGTCACCGGCGTCTCGGGCGGCCGGCCCTATGAGATCACCACCCTGCGCCGCGACGTGGAGACCGACGGCCGGCGCGCGGTGGTGGCCTTCACCCGGGACTGGGCCGAGGACGCGGCGCGACGCGACTTCCGGCTGAACGCCCTCTACGCCGATGCGGCGGGGCGGGTGTTCGACCCGACGGGCGGTGGAATCGGGGACGCGGCCGAGGGCCGAATCGTCTTCGTCGGCGACGCGGAGACGCGAATTCGCGAGGATTACCTGCGCATCCTGCGGTTCTTCCGCTTCCACGCCTGGTACGGCCGAGGCGCGCCGGACGCGGTCGGGCTGGAGGCCTGCGCGCGGCTGAAGGGCGGCGTCGCGCGCCTGTCGGCAGAGCGGGTGTCGAAGGAACTGCTGAAGCTGCTGGCGGCGCCGGACCCTCGCGGCGCCGTCCGGGCCATGGCGAAGACCGGGGTGCTGGCCGCGGTGCTGCCGGAGGTCCGGCCGCTGGACCTGTTCGAAACCCTGTGCGGGATCACGCATGACCCCGCGATTCGTCTTTCGGCGCTCCTGCCGGGCGACCCGGCGGCGGTGCTGGAGACGGCGCGCCGTCTGCGGCTGTCCAACGCCCTGCGCGACCGCCTGGCGGCGATGGCGGGCGGCGAGCCGGCGGTGACGCCGGACATGGATGAGGCGGCGGCGCGGGCGGCGCTGTATCGGCTGGGCCGGGCGGCGTTCGAGGACCGGCTGATTCGGGCCGAGGCCGAGACGGGCGGCGACGCGGCG
>JAEWDF010000106.1 GCA_023390245.1 Pseudomonadota bacterium | reverse complement strand
GACCGGGTCCGTCGCCTGGGCCAGGCGGCCCTGACCGCCGGCCAGCGCGGCGAGCATCTGACGCGCCGCCTGAGCGCCTTCGCCCAGGGCGAGGACGAGCCGGCGCGGGTCGTCGACGCCGGCGTGCTGCTGCGCGGGCTGGAGGGCCGATTGCGCGCCGAGGCGGGCCCTTCGATCGACCTGATGGTCGAGGCGCCGACCGCGCCCGCGCCGGCGCGGGTCGACGCGGCCGCCTTCGAGGGCGCGATCCGCGCCCTGGTCCGCAACGCCGTGGAGGCGTCGGGCGAGTCCGGCTCGGTCGCCGTGCGGCTGGAGCCCCCGGCGGACGGCCGGCTGCGCCTCAGCGTGCGCGACGCCGGCCCCGGCATGGACGCCGACACCGTGCGCCGGGCGCCGGAGCCCTTCTTCACCACCCGGCCGGGGGCGACCGGCCTGGGCCTGGCCCAGGTCCACGCCTTCGCGCGCCAGTCGGGCGGCGAACTTCGCATCGACAGCGCCCCGGGCGAAGGGGCCGAGGTTTCCCTCTCCCTGCCGGCCTCGGCCTGAAAGGCGGCGGAGGGCTGCAAACCATGCCCCGGCGCGCCCATATGGGGCGCGGCGGTTGACCCCGGCGGGTCCGCTGCCTACAGCCCCGAGAAGGGCCCGCGCGCCGGGCCGTCTCCCCGCGCCGAACGATCAGAGGACACCATGGCCGAAGCTTCCTACGACGTCGTCATCATCGGGAGCGGCCCGGGCGGCTACAACGCCGCGATCCGCGCCGGCCAGCTGGGCCTGAAGGTCGCCTGCGTCGAGATGCGCGACACCCTGGGCGGCACCTGCCTGAACGTCGGCTGCATGCCGTCCAAGGCCCTGCTGCACGCCTCGGAGCTGTGGGAGGCCGCCAACGGCGAGTTCGCCAAGATCGGCATCGAGGTGAAGCCCAAGCTGAACCTGCCCCAGATGCACAAGGCCAAGGACGACAGCGTCGGCCAGCTGACCAAGGGCATCGAATTCCTGTTCAAGAAGAACAAGGTCGTCTGGCTCAAGGGCAAGGGCAAGATCACGGGCAAGGGCAAGGTGGATGTCACCGCCGCCGACGGCTCGGTCCAGACCGTCGAGACCAGGAACATCGTCATCGCCACCGGCTCGGAGCCGACCCCGCTTCCGGGCGTCGCCTTCGAGGAAGGCAAGGTGATCGATTCCACCGGCGCCCTGTTCCTGCCGGCCGTGCCCAAGAAGCTGATCGTCGTCGGCGCGGGCATCATCGGCCTGGAGCTGGGCTCGGTCTGGCGCCGCCTGGGCGCCGAGGTGACGGTGGTCGAATTCCTGGACCGCATCACGCCCGGCATGGACACCGAGGTCGCCACGACCTTCCAGCGCACCCTGACCAAGCAGGGCATGACCTTCAAGCTGGGCGCCAAGGTCACGGCCGCCAAGTCGGGCAAGGACGGGGTGGAACTGACGGTCGAACCGGCCGCGGGCGGCGCGGCCGA
The DNA here is from genome assembly GCA_023390245.1 of Pseudomonadota bacterium. Lineage (GTDB taxonomy): Bacteria > Pseudomonadota > Alphaproteobacteria > Caulobacterales > Caulobacteraceae > Brevundimonas. The sequence goes on along the minus strand of JAEWDF010000106.1, from coordinate 2,172 downwards.
GACGGTCAAGGGCGACGTGGTGCTGGTCGCCATCGGCCGTCGTCCGTACACGGACGGCCTGGGCCTGGACGCTGTGGGCGTGACGCCGGACAAGCGCGGCTTCATCGACCACGACCACTTCAAGGTCGCCGACGGCGTGTGGGTGATCGGCGACGTGACGCATGGGCCGATGCTGGCGCACAAGGCGGAAGAAGACGCCGTCGCGGTGATCGACACCATCGCCGGCAAGTACGGCCACGTCGACTACGCCCTGGTTCCCAGCGTCGTCTATACGGGGCCGGAAGTCGCCTGGGTCGGCCAGACCGAGGACCAGCTGAAGGCCGCCGGCGTCGCCTACAAGAAGGGCAAGTTCCCCTTCGCCGCCAACAGCCGCGCCAAGATCAACCACGAGACCGACGGTTTCGTGAAGGTGCTGGCCGACGCGGCGACCGACAAGGTTCTGGGCGTCCACATCATCGGCCCGCAGGCCGGCGAGATGATCCACGAGGCCGCCATGACCATGGCCTTCGGCGGCGCCTCTGAAGACATCGCCCGCACCTGCCACGCCCACCCGACCCGTTCGGAAGCCGTCCGCCAGGCGGCCATGGACGTCGAAGGCTGGATGATGCAGGCCTGATCCCACGCCGCATCGCGGAATTGAGAACGGCGCGTTCCGAGGAACGCGCCGTTTTTTTGTCTCCCTCTCCCCGTGGGAGAGGGCTTGAGCGCACGACCGCGCAGCGGTCGTCCTGGCGCGAAAGGGTGAGGGCTGGCCGCGGACACGACCCTCATCCGGCCCTTCGGGCCACCTTGTCCCACCGGGAGAAGGATTGGAAAGGATCAGTCCGCCTTGACGCGCTTCTTGCGGAAGGAGGGGTTCAGCACTTCCTTGCGCAGGCGGATCGACTTGGGCGTGACCTCGACCAGTTCGTCCTCCTCGATATAGGCGATGGCCTGTTCCAGCGACGGGCGGCGCGGCGGGGTCAGGCGCACGGCCTCGTCCTTGCCGGCGGCGCGGACGTTGGTCAGCTGCTTGCCCTTGATCGGGTTGACGTCCAGGTCGTCGGACCGGCTGTTCTCGCCGATGATCATGCCCTGGTAGGTCTTTTCGCCGGCGCCGACGAACATGACGCCGCGGTCTTCCAGGTTCCACAGGGCGAAGGCCGCCGTGTCGCCGTCGGAGTTGGACACCAGCACGCCCTTCAGGCGGCCTTCGATGGCCCCCTTGTGCGGCTCATAGTGGCTGAACACGCGGTTCAGCACGCCGGAGCCGCGCGTGTCGGTCAGGAACTCGCCCTGGTAGCCGATCAGGGCGCGCGACGGGCACATCAGCTGGATGCGGGTCTTGCCCGCGCCCGACGGGCCCATGTCCTTCAGCTCGGCCTTGCGGGCCGACAGCTTCTCGATGACCACGCCGGTGTATTCGTCGTCCACGTCGATGACGACATCCTCGATCGGCTCCAGCCGCTCGCCGTTCTCGCCGGTCTGATAGACCACGCGCGGACGGCTGATCGACAGTTCGAAGCCTTCGCGGCGCATGTTCTCGATCAGCACGCCCAGCTGCAGTTCGCCGCGCCCGGCGACGTCATAGGCGTCGGCGCCCGGCGTCTCGGTGACGCGGATGGCGACGTTGGCCTCGGCCTCCTTCAGCAGGCGGTCGCGGATGACGCGCGACTGGACCTTGTCGCCCTCGCGGCCGGCCAGCGGGCTGTCGTTCACCGCAACGGTCATGGAGATGGTCGGCGGATCGATCGGCTGGGCGTCCAGCGGCTCGGTCACTTCCAGGGCGCACAGGGTGTCGGCCACCGTGGCCTTGGACATGCCGGCGATGGCGACGATGTCGCCGGCCTCGGCGCCCTCGTCCACCGGCTGGCGCTTCAGGCCGCGGAAGGCCAGGACCTTGGTGATCCGGCCCTGTTCGATCTGCTTGCCGTCTCGGTCCAGCGCCTTGATGGCCATGCCGGGGACGGCCTTGCCGCTCTCGATGCGGCCGGTCAGCAGGCGGCCCAGGAAGGGGTCGGACTCGATCAGCACGTTCAGGATGCGGAACGGCTTGTCCTTGTTCTGGGCGACCGGCGGCGCCGGCACATGGTCGACGATCAGGTCGAACAGCGGCGCCAGGGTGTCGGACGGCTGATTCAGGTCCAGCGTGGCCCAGCCGTTGCGGCCCGAGGCGTAGATGTGCGGGAAGTC
>JAEWDF010000059.1 GCA_023390245.1 Pseudomonadota bacterium | reverse complement strand
GAGCAAGCCTGACGCCCCGACCGCGCCGCGCCCGGTCGCCGCCGCCCGCCGCAAGATCGCCGGGACCGGCGCGCCCGCGCGGCGCGGCCGTCCGCCGAAGGCCCAGGCCAAACAGTCGGGCGAGACGCGCGACCTGATCCTGGACGCGGCCGAGGACCTGTTCTCCAAGCATGGCTTCTATGGCGTCACCATCCGCGAGGTGGCCCGCGAGGCCGGCGTCGACACGGCCCTGATCCACTACTATTTCGGGGCCAAGCGCGAGCTGTTCGACGCGGTCTTCACCCGCCGGGCCAAGATCTGGAACGACGAACGGGTGGCGGCGATGGACCGCTACGCCGCCTCCGCCGGGGAGGCCATGACGTTGGAGGGCCTGCTGGACGCCTTCCTGAGGCCGCCGTTCGAATGGTCGCTGAAGGGCGGGCCGGGCTGGAAGCACTATGCGGCCCTGGTGGCCCAGTCCAACGCCAACCCGATGTTCGGCGGCGAGACCATGGCCCGATATTTCGACCCGACGGTGTGGCGGCTGATCGAACTGATCGCCTGCCTGTTGCCCGAGGCCAGCAAGGCCGACCTCTACTGGGGCTATCACAACCTGTCCGGCGCCCTGACGCTGACGCTGGGCGAGACGGGACGCCTGGATCGGCTGTCGGGCGGGCTGTGCCGGTCCGGCGACCTGGAGAGCGCCTGCGCCTACATGGTCCGCTTCGCCGCCGCCGGTTTCCGCGCCGTCGCGGCCGGGGACGCGCCCCGGTGAAGCCGGGTTTCCCCGGACGCCCGCCGGCCTTCTTGCGCGAGGCGGCCAAGGGCGTGTTCGTGGCCTTGGCCGCCGGGACGGTCCTGGCGCTGACCCAGGCCTTCGGCATGACCCAGGGCACGCTGGCCCAGCGGCTGGCCTATTGGCTGCCGCTGATGTTCGTCGCGGCGTTGTGGGGTCATCTGTGTTCGCGGGCGGTGGAGCGACGGATCGACTTCGATCGGAGGCCCTGGCTGGCGGCGCTGGTCCTGACCCTGGTGATCTCGGGGCCGCTGGCGGTGCTGGTGTGGGGCTGGACCGGCTGGATGTACGGGCGCGGCCTGCACGCCCATCCGGGCCGGATCCTGGATTTCCTGACGCCCGTCGTCCTGGTGACCGGGGTGCTGAGCACGCTCAACATCTTCCTGGACCGCAAGCCGGTTCAGACCCACGCCGCCCCCGCCGGAACCGGAGCGGTCCGGTTCCCCCAGCGCCTGCCGCCGCGTCTGAGAGGCGCCGCGATCCACGCCGTCCAGGCCGAGGACCATTATCTGCGCGTCCACACCGATCGCGGGTCCGACCTGATCCTGATGCGGCTGTCCGACGCCCTGGAGGAGCTGGAGGGGCTGGAAGGCGCCCAGACGCACCGGTCGTGGTGGGTGGCGAAGGACGCGGTGCGCGAGGTCAGGCGCAGCGACGGCCGCGCCAGCCTGACGCTGGAGGGCGGGATCGCCGCGCCGGTCAGCCGCCGCTACGCCCGGGCGCTACGCGCCGCCGGCTGGTGGTGAGCCTCAGCCCTGCGGCTCGTCCCGCACCGCGCCGCTCTCGCCGGCGGCCATGAGGGCGGAGGCCGAGGCCGCGCAGCCGTTCAGCGTATCGGCCCCGAGCTGGACCCGCGCCGTCAGCGGATAGACCCGGTCGCTCATGCCGTCCGAACATTCAGTGGCGATCAGGGTGACGTTCAGCGCCTCCTGATAGGGGGTCGAGGTGGCGTAGGTCGCCACCGTCCCCTGGACCGTCGCTCCACGATTGGGCGCGCGACGCGGCGCCTGGTCCATCCGGGTGTAGACGATGGCGTCGCGCGTGATCTCGACGCTCCAGAACGGCTCGGTCCCCAGCGCCCGCACCGGCTTGCCCAGGTCGACGCCGCCCAGCACCGGCGCGGTCTCGGGCGGCGGCGCGGCCTGCGGTTCGTCCTTGGTCCGGTCGTAGCAGGCGGACAGGGCCAGGCCGAGCACGGCGACGGCGGCGATCGACGGGACGGGGCGCATCGGCATCTCCTCTTCATGGCGCAGGTGAGGGCGCGGACGGCTTCGGTCAAGGGCCTCGCCTGCGCTAAGGTGCGCCATGGCGATTCGCCCGACAGCCTATGAATTCTTCGCCGGCGGCGGACTGGCCGGGCTCGGCCTGGCCCAGGCCGGGATCGAAACCGTCTTCGCCAACGACATGGACGCCATGAAGGCGGCCGCCTTCCGCGCCAACCATCCCGGGACGCCCTTCCGCCAGGACGACGTCTGGGCGCTGGCGCCTTCCGACCTGCCCGGCCGTCCCGACCTGTGCTGGGCCTCATCCCCGTGCCAGGATCTCAGCCTGGCCGGGGCGCGCGGCGGGCTGCAGGCGGGACGCTCCGGCGCTTTCTGGGGATTCTGGCGGCTGGTCCAGGGGCTGGACGCCGAGGGCCGGGCGCCGCGCGTCGTGGTGCTCGAGAACGTCGCCGGCCTGCTAACCTCCGGCCAGGGGCGCGACTTCGCGGCGGTCTGCGCCGCCATGGCCGAGGCCGGCTATCGCGTCGGGGCGCTGGAGATGGACGCGGTCCATTGGCTGCCGCAGTCCCGGCCGCGCCTGTTCGTGGTCGCCATGCGCGGCCCCGCGCCGGAGACGCCCGGGCCCTGCGCGCCCTTCCACACGCCCCGTCTGGTCGCCGCCGTGGACCGCTTGCCGACGACGACGCGGGCCGCCTGGGCCTGGTGGTCCCTGCCCGCGCCGCCGCGCCGCAACCTGGACCTCGAGTCCCTGCTGGAGCCCGACGACGCGGTCGCCTGGCTGGAGGATTCCGCCTCGGTCCTGGCCCTGGCGTCGCCGCTTCACCGCGCGCGGCTGGAGGCGGCCCTGGCCTCCGGCCGGCGATGCGTCGGCGCCGCCTATCGCCGGGTCCGCGTCGAGGCGGGCCGCAAGGTCCAGCGGCTGGAGATCCGCTTCGACGGCCTGGCCGGCTGCCTGCGGACCCCGGCGGGGGGATCGTCGCGCCAGTATGTGGTGGTCTGCGACCAGGGCCGGGTCCGCCTGCGGCGGCTCACCGGACGCGAGGCCGCGCGGCTGATGGGACTGGGGGACGACTACCGCCTGCCCGGGAGCGAGAGCGCGGCGCTGAAGCTGACGGGCGACGCCGTCGCCGTGCCGGCGGTGCGCGCCCTGGCCGAAGGCCTGCTCCTGCCGGCGCTGTCCGCCCGGCGCGCGGCGGCCTAGGACTGGGAAGGGTCGTCGTCGCGACCGGGGTCCAGGCTGTTGTCGACGCGGGCGTCCCAGCCTTCCCGGTCCGATTTGAAGGCCAGGGCCATCAACAGCCAGGCCAGGCCGAACGCGCCGCTGACGCCCAAGGTCATGGCGATCCAGCCGTGCAGCGACAGCGTCCCACCGCCGATCCAGCGCCAGAACAGACCGAGGCCCGCCGTCGAGGCCGCGGCGACCGCGACGGCGCAGGCCAGGAAAACGGCGAACCGGACGGCGCGCCGGGCCAGGGGCCTGTCCGGCCCGGGTGCGGTCAGCGCTGGACCCACTGGCCCTGGGCGTTGCGGTACCACTGGCCCGACTGGATGCGCGGCAACAGCTGGCTCTCGAACATGCGCGCGCCGGCCACGTCGGCCGAGGTGCCGGCCTCGGCGGCGCCCCGCGCATAGGCGGAGCGACGGCCGGCGTTGGTGGCCTCCACGGCGGCGCGGAGCGACGCGTCCGAGGAACCGGTGCGGAAGCCCAGGTAGCCGTCGGCCTGCTCGCCGACGACGCCTTCGGCCTTGGCGCGGTCGATCAGCGCCTTCTGGGCGCCGGTCTGGGCCGCCGCGGCGCCGGCCAGTCCGAGGGCGGCGGCGGCCGCGCCGATGACGAAGAGTTTGCGAAGGGTCATCTCAGCCCGTCCTTTGTTCGGGGAAACGATCGGCGATCAGAAAAGGTTCGGATTGTCCTGGAGCAGCTGCTGCAGCTCCTGATCCAGGCGGACGCGCACGTCGGCGTCCAGCTTGGCGTAGATCTGGATGGGCGCGACCTCCAGGCGGACGGTCGGGGCGCAGGCCGCCGTCGCGGCGACGAGGGCGCCCAGGCCGAGTCCGGCGAGCTGACGCTTGTTGATCATGACGAAGGCTCCGGTTCGGCCAAGGTTCGAGGGGGTTGTAGCACGGTCCGTCGTGAACGGCGCCTGAATGATCATTGCGGGTCCTCCGCCCGCCCCGCGCGGGCCCGATTGACCGCCAGGAGATCGCCGATCAGCTGGTTGAGGTTCAGGGTGGTGTCCAACGTCAGGTCGATCCCGGTGCCCGACGGCAGCGGCAGGTTGCGGTTCAGGAACCGCCGGCTGATCAGCTCCGGCAGGGACAGGCGCAATTCCTGTCGCTGGGGCGGGTCGTGGCGGCCCTTGATGTGGAACAGCACCGCCATGCGCCCGCCGTCCAGGCTGTTCACGTCGGCGCTCAGCACGTCGAAGGCCAGGTTCTCCATCGCCTGGTAGGCCAGGTCCTCGACCATGCCCGGCGGCACGTCCTCCCCGCCTCCTCCGGCGTCGACCTGGTCCAGGGCCTCGCGCCGGATCGACAGCCGGCCGGGCTGGATCGCCGACAGGGAGCCGCCGGACACCCGCACGCCGGTCTTCGGATCGGCCGTGAACGGCAGGCGGCCGGACACCACCGCGTCCAGTTCGACCTTGTCCCCGAAGCCGGAATCCGACACCACCTCGCCCAGTTGCACGCGGTCCAGCACCACCACGCCGCTGAAAGGCTGGCTCGGGTCCAGCGGCACGGCGAACGGCTCGACCGACACCGTTCCCCCGGCGGCCTCGACGCGCGCGTCGGACACGCGGATCGCCGTCTCGTCCAGCGAGAAGACCAGTTCGGCGCCGGTGGCGTCGGTCGCCGTGTCGAGCCGATCGACCGTCAGCCTCTGGTCCGGGACGGTGATCGGCGGGACCAGGCTGGTGAAGGCGATGTCGCCCTTCAGGCCGTCGATCGGGCCGGCGGGCGTGACGAAGTCCAGGCCGGACAGCGTCAGGCGGCCGCGGCTGGCGCCCGCCTCCGGATCGGCGGTCCAGTCGATCCGCCCCTCGAAGCCGACCGCGCCGACGACCGGCGACTGCACGATATTGTCGAGCACCGGCGTCAGGTCCGACGGTTGCAGACCGCCCTCGGCGAAGACGATCGACGGCGCCGAGATGTCCAGGCCGCCGCGTTCGGCGCGGCCGTCGTGGCGCAGCGTCAGGCGCGCCAGGGCGGCGCCCCCGCGCGACAGGTCGAAGCCGCCCGTCCACTGCTCGTCCGACAGGCGCGCGGTCCCGGCGGCCGTCAGCGGATGGAAGCGACGCGGCTCCAGGGCGTCGACGACCATGGCGCGCTCGACCTGGGCCTCCAGGCCGAGGCCGGACGGTCCGCCGTCGACCCGCAGCCGCCCGGCCGCTTCGGCGAACCGCATGTCCAGGAAGGGCGCGGCGGCCGAGACTTGGTCGAACCGGCCCGCCACGCGCCAGCGCCCGCCCTGCGACACGAGGAGCGGCCCGGTCTCGGGGCACAGCCGCCCGGCGGCCTGCTCCACATCGTTCTCGCCCAGCTCCACATGGCGGACGGCGACGTCCAGGCAGTCCTTCGCGGCGAAGGTCAGCCGCTCCCCCGCCAGGGCCAGGAGACCGCGGATGTCCGCCTCGATCCCCCGGCCGATGTCGAAGTCCAGCGCCGCCCTGCCGTCGATCTCGGCCTCGAAACCGCCATCGGTCAGGCGCCAGGACGGCACGGACACGGCCATCTCCGGCAGGCCCTCGCCGCGGCTGGCCGTCAGGGTCAGGGCGCCGCCGCCCAGCCGGCCCGGCTCGGACAGATAGAGGCCCTCGCCCGCCTGGGCGATGGTCAGGACGCCGCCGCCGACGGGCCGCAGCTCGGCCGGCCGGGCCAGGGTCACGCGCGTGCCGCCCGTGCCGGTGGCGAACCGGATCGCCGGCGCCGACAGGCGGAAATCCCCCAGCGCCCGCTTCATCGCGGCGAGCTCCGCCGCATCGTCCGCCGCGCGCGGACCGAACAGGGGCCATGCCC
>JAEWDF010000036.1 GCA_023390245.1 Pseudomonadota bacterium | reverse complement strand
ATCGACATCGACGACGGCGACGCCTGCATCTTCAAGATGGAGAGCCACAACCACCCCTCCTACATCGAGCCCTACCAGGGCGCGGCGACCGGCGTGGGCGGCATCATGCGCGACGTCTTCACCATGGGCGCGCGGCCCGTGGCCCTGCTTAACGCCCTGCGCTTCGGCGATCCGTCGCACGAGAAGACCAAGCGCCTCGTCTCGGGCGTCGTCTCCGGCATCGGCGGCTACGGCAACTGCGTCGGCGTGCCCACCGTGGCGGGCGAGACCAACTTCCATGCCGGCTACAACGGCAACATCCTGGTCAACGCCATGTGCGTGGGCCTGGCCCGGGCGGACAGCATCTTCTATTCGGCCGCCCCGGCGGCGGGCTTGTCGGTCGTCTATTTCGGATCGAAGACCGGCCGCGACGGCATCCACGGCGCCACCATGTCCTCGGCCGAGTTCGACGACGAGTCGGAATCGAAGCGTCCCACCGTCCAGGTCGGCGACCCCTTCGCCGAGAAGCTGCTGATTGAGGCGACGCTGGAGCTGATGGCGTCCGGCGCGGTCGCCGCGATCCAGGACATGGGCGCGGCGGGCCTGACCTCTTCCTCGGTCGAAATGGCCGGCAAGGGCGGCGTCGGCGTCGAACTGAACATGGACGCCGTGCCCCAGCGCGAAGAGGGCATGACGGCCTATGAGATGATGCTGTCGGAAAGCCAGGAACGGATGCTGGCGGTGCTGAAGCCCGGCCGCGAGGAAGACGGATACCGCATCTTCCAGAAGTGGGGCCTGGACGCCGCCGTCATCGGCGTGACCACCGACACCGGCCGCCTGGTTCTGAAGCATCATGGCGAGACCGTCTGCGACGTGCCGCTGGCGCCGCTGTTCGACGACGCGCCCCTGTACGACCGCCCCTGGGTCCAGCCGGAGTTGCAGCCGAAACTGAACCATGCGGAGATTCCGGCGCCGGAGAACTGGGCCGATGCGGTGATGAAGGTGGTCGCCTGTCCCGACATGGCCTCCAAGCGCTGGATCTGGGAACAGTACGACCGCCACGTCATGGCCGACACGCTTCAGGACTCGGCCACCGGCGCCGACGCCGGCGTGGTCCGCGTCCACGGCTCGGACAAAGGCCTGGCCGTCACCTCCGACTGCACCCCCCGCTATGTCCAGAATGACCCCTATGAGGGCGGCAAGCAGGCGGTGGCCGAGGCCTGGCGCAACCTGACCGCCGTGGGATCGCGCCCCATCGCCATCACCGACAATCTGAACTTCGGCAATCCGCAGCGGCCCGAGATCATGGGCCAGATCGTCCGCGCCATCGACGGCATGGCCGAGGCCTGCCGCGAACTGGACTTCCCGGTCGTGAGCGGCAACGTCAGCCTCTACAACGAGACCAACGGCGTCGCCATTCCGCCAACGCCGACCGTCGGCGCCGTCGGCCTCCTGCCAAACTACGACGTGACCACCGGCTTCTCCGGCATGGCCGGGGGCGACGCCCTGGTCCTGATCGGCGAGACCAAGGGCGAACTGGGCGCCTCGATCTATCTGCGCGAAGTCCTTGGCCGCGAGGACGGCGCCCCGCCGCCCGTCGACCTGGCGCTGGAGAAGAAGACCGGCGACTTCGTGCGCGGCCTGATCGAGGCCGGCGACCTCACGGTGGTCCACGACCTGTCGGACGGCGGCCTGATCGGCGCCGCCGCCGACCTGGCCCTGGCCTCCGACATCGGTGTGACCCTGGACGCGACCAGCCATCAGCACGCCCACATCCTGCTCTTCGGCGAGGACCAGGCCCGCTATCTGGTCGCGGTCTCCGATGCGGGGGCCCTGATCGCCAAGGCCCGCGCCGCCGGTCTGCACGCCTCCGTCGTCGGCCACGCCGGCGGGACCGACTTCGCCTCCACGGGCCAGAAGGGCGAACTGTTCCGCATCCCCGTCGCCCATCTGCGCGAATGGCACGAAGGCTGGCTGCCGAACTGGATCGAGGGCTGACGCGCCTTGTGGCGTCCACAATATCTCTTAAGTTGAGAGCAGGAGGTCGCCATGTCGAATCCCATGACCCTCAATGTCCGTGTCAGCGGCGCCTTGGGCGATTTCATCTCGGCCAACGTTGGCGAGAACGGCGCCTATGAGAATGTCAGCGAATACGTCCGCGACCTGATCCGTCGCGACAAGGCGCGGGCGGAGTCCGAACGCTTCGACCGCCTTCAGGCGGAACTCAGGGTCGCCTTCGCCGCGCCGGAGGATCGATACGTCGCCCTGTCCGCCGATGAGGTGATGGCCCGCAACGCCAGAGGCTGATCCCTTGGCCAGGTTTCGCGTTCAGGATGCGGCGGGGCGTCGGCTGGACGACATCTATGTCTACACACGCGGCCGCTGGGGCGAGGAGCAGGCCGAACGTTATATCCGAGGCCTGTTCGCCCGGTTCGAGGACATCGCCGCGCGGCGCATCCCCTGGCGCGCCATTCCCGCCGAGTTCGGCGTCGAGGGCTATTACGCCCGTTTCGAGCATCACTACATCTATTGGCGCCTGCTTTCAGACGGTGCGGTCGGCATCGTCACGATCTTGCATGAACAGATGCACCAGATGGATCGTTTCAGGGACGACACGCCCGACTGAGGCGAATTCCAAGGAGCGGCGACATGGACATGGCGGCGACCCAGCCTTTCAGGCCCAGCGTCCCCCGCCGCGAGGGCAGGCCGCTGGACCTGCTGCCGTTCCTGTGGATCAGCTGGCGCGACCCGATCCGCATCTGGTCGGAGCGGCACTTCGAGGAGCCGCAGCTTCACGGCCAGAGTGCTCTGGGCGAGATCCTGGTCGTCAGCCATCCGCAGGGCGTGCGCCACGTTCTGACCGAGAACGCCGCCAACTACGAGAAGGGCGCGCTCCAGCGCCGGGTGCTGGGTCCGTTGCTGGCCGAGGGCCTGCTACTGACCGAGGGCGACGCCTGGCGGCGTGTGCGGCGCATCCTGGCGCCCCTGTTCACGCCGGCGAGGATGGGCGGCCTGACCCGGCGGATGGATCAGGTCTGCCGCGCGCGGGTCGCGGGCTGGGCGCTGTCGGCGCGCGGCCGGGTGCTGGACGTCGATTCCGAGATGTCGGGCCTGACCTTCGACATCCTGTCGGCCACCCTGTTCTCCGATGAACTGGGCGGCGAGGCCAAGGGGTTCGAGCGGGCGCTGAACCGCTTCCTGGCGACCGGCGGCAAGATCGACCCGCTGGACGTGCTCGACGCCCCCGCCTGGCTGCCGCGCCTGGGCCGCCTGGCCGGCTATCGCTCGGCCCTGTTCTTCGAGCGCAAGGTCTCCGCCCTGGTGGAGGCGCGACGCCGCCGCATCGAGGCGGGCGGGGACGCCCCCGCCGACCTCCTGACCGCCCTGATCGCCGCCCGCGACGAAAACGGCGACGCGCTCAGCGACAGCGAGGTCGCCGCCAACATCCTGACCTTCATCCTGGCCGGCCATGAGACCACCGCCCGCGCCCTGGGCTGGACCCTGCACCTGCTCAGCCGCCAGCCGCACTATCTGGCGCACGTCCGCGCCGAGGCCGACGCCCTGGATCTGGAGCGCCCCGACTGGACCGACGCGCTGCCCTGGACCCGGGCGGTGATCGAGGAGACGATGCGCCTGTTCCCGCCCGCCCCGACGATGGCGCGCCGCGCCCTGGGGCCGGACGAGATCGGCGGCCAGCGGATCGAGGCCGGCGCGACCGTCATCATCTCCCCCTGGATCATCCAGCGCCACAAGCGTCTATGGGACGACCCCGAGGCCTTCCGGCCGGAACGCTTCCTGCCCGCGAACCGCAAGGCCGTCGACCGCTACGCCTACATCCCCTTCAGCGCCGGCCCGCGCGTCTGCATCGGCGCGGCCTTCGCCATGCAGGAGGCGATGATCGCCCTCTCGGCCGTCGTCCGCGCGGCGGAAATCGAGCCGATCACGCCGGCCGAGCCGCGCCCGATCCACCAGATCACCCTGCGCAGCCGCGAGACCCTGCGCCTGCGCTTCCGGGTCCGGCGTTCTGGCGTCACCCCGCCGGCCTGATCCAAAGGCGCTGCGCCTGGAGATCGAAGGTCATGATCCAGTCGCGCATCACCGGCAGGCCGATGTTGCCGTCGATGATCATCTCGCGGACCGTTGCGGGAACATCCGCCTCCACCATTCCGCCGTCGATCCCGGCGATGGCCAGATGCAGCGGCTGGCGCGCGGTCTCGGGATCGAGCCCCAGCGGTTCGGCGGAGGTCTTGGCCACCAGGATCGGCGCGGCGCTTCCGGAATCGAGCTGCATCCACAGCGGCCCGCGCGGCGTCATGACCCGCGCCATGACCGTGAGGCTGGCCCCGCCCGCCTGGCGGTGGAGACGGATCGGAACCTCGACCGCGCCCCGGATGCGCTCGGCCAGGCTGGCTGGCGTCTCCACGGTCAGGCGGCCGGCCCCCAGCTCCAGGGTGAACGGCCGCGCCTGAAGCCCATCCAGCGCGACCAGGCCGTCGATCTTCGGCGCCTCCGGCGGCATCAGCGTCGACAGGTCGAGAACGCCCGCGCTCGGCGCCGTCAGGGCGACTCCGCCGACGTCGATCGCCAGGTCGTCGCAACGCGGCATGGTCAACCGCTCTCCCGTCAGCCGGAATCCGGTGATCTGGCCCCACGGCGTGCAGCCGGCGCCGCTCGCCAGATCGGGACCGACCACGGAAACGCCGCCGCCCGTATCGAGGATGAAGGACCCGGTCCGTCCGCCGATCGTCGCCTGGACGGTCCGGAGCCCGAGGAATTCGCCAAGCTGGATCGTCCGGGGCGCGTCCTGGGCCTGGACGGCGGCGGAGCTGGCGGCGATGGCGGCGGCGAGGCCGGCGAGATGACGAATGCGCATGGTTTCCTCCTGCGCCTGACCTAACCCGGAGAACGTCGTCGTCCCGAGTGAATAATCGGTCATCCATCCGGACCGGGCCATCGCTCGGTCGACCGGTCGCCGACCATTGACGGAATGTCACCTACAGGTTACCTGTCACCCCAGGGTTACATAGAGGGGCATCTGATGACCACGCGAACCGCCGCCGAGGCGGCCGAGCGCTTTTCACGCCGCCGCAGGCGCATCCTGATGGCTCAGGGGCTGTTGTTCCTGATCTGGCAGGCCAGTTTCTACGCCTGGGGCGCCGAAACCGACGGGCCCCGCCTCGTCGACCAGGTGAAGGTCTCGGCCTGGGCCGTATGGGTCCTGGCCCTGCTGCTGATGATGGCGACCGGCGGCGGCTGGGTCCACGGCCGGGAGGTCCGCCGGCTGATGAACGACGAGGTGGCGATCGACAACCGCCGGCGCGGCCAGCAGTTCGGCTTCTTCGCCGCGGCGTTGGCGGGCCTCGGCGTCTATGCCGTCAACCAGTTCGTCGAGCCGATCGGGACGCTGGATGCGATCCACGCCGTCCTGACGATCGGGGTCGGCGCGGCCATCCTGCGCTACGCCCTGCTGGAACGACGCGCCGAGCAGAGCTGAAGCGTCTCCGGGCTTCAGTCGACGACCGGCACGGCCGTCTTCAGCCGCCCGCCGATCCGGATCGGCTCGACGCGCGTCGCCAGGCCCGTCCGGTCGTCGGTCTCGACGAAGACGCCGCACACCGTCGCCGGTCCCGACGCCGGCTGGTAGCGCCCGCCGGAGAGCCGGGTGGTGAACCGCCGCAGCGGCTCCTCCTTCTCGTTGCCGATGACGGAGTCATAGTCGCAACAGCCGCCGGCGTCGGTCTGATAGGCCGTGCCGCCCGGCAGGATCTGGGCGTCGGCGGTGGGAACGTGTGTGTGGGTGCCCACCACCAGGCTGGCGCGGCCGTCGCAGAAGTGGCCCATGGCCATCTTCTCGCTGGTCGCCTCGCAATGCATGTCGACGATGATCGCATCGGCCGCCAGGCCCAGCGGGCAGGCGGCCAGTTCCTTCTCGACCGCGCTGAAGGGGTCGTCCATCGGGTCCATGTGAACGCGGCCCAGCACGTTCATGACCAGGACGTTGCGACCGTTGTGAGTCTCGAACAGATTGGCCCCGGCGCCGGGGGCGTCCATCAGCCGCGGATAGTTCAGCGGCCGGATCAGCCGCGGCTCGCGCACGATGTAGGTCAGGGCCTCGCGCTGGTCCCAGCTGTGGTTGCCCAGCGTCAGGCAGTCGGCGCCGGCCATGAACAGCTCGCGCGCGGTGTTCTCGGTGATGCCGAAGCCGCCAGCCGCGTTCTCGGCGTTGATCACGACGAAGTCGAGCTTCAGGTCGCGCTTCAGGCCGGGAAGATGGTCGCTGATCCCGTCACGGCCGGACTTGCCGATGACGTCGCCGAAGAAAGCCAGTCTCATGTCAGATACGGTCCCATCGGGCCTGCCGGCCAGTCTTCGCAGCGCAGGCCGTCGACACGGGCGAATTCACGAAGGTTGCCGGTGACCACGATCAGAGATCGGCTCCGCGCCTGACCGGCGATCAGCAGATCGTTCGCTCCGATCATCTGGCCTCGACGTCGAAGCACAGCCTTGATGTCCGCCGCGTGATCCGCGTCCCTGGAGTCCAGGTCGAGAACCGTCAGCCGCGACAACAGCTCGTCCACAGCGGCGCGCTGTTCGTCCGGCCGCGACGACATCAAGGCGCCGTGGATCAGTTCGTGACGGACGATGACCGATGTGAACAACGCACCGGCATGACCTTCCAGCCGCGCGATCAGGTTCGCCGGGCGGTTCCGCAGAAGCCGCACGCAGATGTCGGAGTCAAAAAGGTACACTCAGTCGAACTCGACCACGTCGTCGTCGATGAGGTCAGCGGCGATGCGGATGTCGATGCCGGGCTTGTCGAAGAAGTCTTCCCACATCGCGTCTGCGGGGACCAGCAGAAGGGCCTTGCCCTTCTTGATCACCCTCAAATCCTTGACGTCGTCAGGAAAGGCGGCGGCCTTGGGCAGGCGCACCGCCTGGGAACGGTTCGACTTGAAGACAGTCGCTTTCAACGGCGCGTTCATGCTTGTCAGTATCGCGACGCCTCTGGCGTATGTCAACGGGATATACCAGACATCGCCCTATACCCCGTCTCGGTCAGAATGCCATGCAGACGCACATCGTGCGCTTCCAATTCCAGGCGCTCCACCCCCTGCCCCGCATAGGCGAAGCCGATGCGCAAGGCGTCCGGGCGCTCGGCGAAGGTGCGGTCGTAGTAGCCGCCGCCCTGGCCCAGCCGGCCGCCCCGGGCGTCGAACGCCAGAAGCGGCGTCAGGATCACCGCCGGATCGATCGTTTCCGCCAACGGAAGCGGCGCGGGGCAGCCGGCGGCGTCCAGCTCCAGCGGCTCGCCCGGCCGCCAGGACCGGAAGATCATCGGCGCGTCCCGCTCCAGGACCACCGGTAGGCACAGCCGGCGTCCGGCCGCCTCCAGCGCCATCGCCAGCGCGCCGGTGTCGAGTTCCGATCCCATGGCGCGATAGAGGGCGACCGGTTCTCCGCTCGGCAGGTCCGCCGAATGGTCGGCCGCCCGCGCCGCCGCTTCCGGATCGGCCTCGGCCAGCTGCTTGCGCAACGCCCGCATGGCCGAGCGGAGTTCACGCTTGTCGAGGATCATCGCGCCCACCCGAGCCGTTGCGCGGCCAGCCTAGCGCACAAATCGCGCTCATGCAGCGCGCCGCCGTGCGGCGAGCGGTAGCGCCAAACGCGCTCAAGCAGCGAGCGACCGCGTCGCGAGCGGCAGCGCACAACAGAAGAAAAAGGTTGGCGGCGCCGCGAGGACCGTGAGGGACTATTCAATCCTCTCGACCTGGATAACCAGGTGGGCGCCGTGTGCCCAGGCCCTCGAGCCCGGACAGGGACAGCTCCCTTCAAGAGAATTAAGGTCGCGAGGATGTGGTCGCCCTCGACGAGAACCGCAGCAAGACCCGCCGTCGCGCAAGATAGGCGCGCCGGGCCCCGCCCTCAAGCGGCGCCGTCAGATCGACTGGACGATTTTCTCGATCCGCGCCGCCACGGCGTTCAGCGCCTCGGCCACCCCGTCCGCGCCCGGCGCCGGCGCCGCAGCCGGCTTTCCGCCCAGCCGCGCCTCGTGCAGTTCGTCCGCCAGGATCAGCGCCGACATCAGGAACAGCCGCAGGTCGCCGACGTGGCCCACGTCCTGCGCCACCGCCCGCACCTGGTTGTCGAACTGCTTGGCCAGCATCCGCACCCGCTCCTCCTGGCCGTCGGCGCAGCCGATGGCGTAGGGGCGGCCGTTCACCTCCACCGTCACCGTCGCCATCAGCCCTCCTCCCCGGCGTCGGCCAGCGTCTCGCGCACGGCGTCGGCGGCGCGCGCCAGGGCGTCGGAGGCCTCGCGTCCGGCGGATTCAAGTTCCGCGATCCGCGCGGCGTCGGCGGCGTTCCCGGCGCGCGGCGCGAACAGGTCGTCGTCGCCGATCGCCGGCGCGGAAGCCGGCCGGGCCTTCAGCTCCAGCACCTTGCGTTCCAGATTGGCCAGGGCCCGGTCGATCCGCGCCCTTGCGGCCGTCACGGCGTCAGCCATCGGTCGCTCCTTGCAGAATCCGTATAGAACCCGCCGACGCGCCGGGGTAAAGCGGCGCACTTCCGAATTCCTGTGGTGGAACCGCGTTCCGCCCTCTGACGAAAGGTCTCCGCCGTGACCGACGCCAAAGTCGCACCCAAGGCCAGCCCTAAGGCCACGCCCGAGCAGATGGCCAACGCCATCCGCGTCCTCGCCATGGACGGCGTCGAAAAGGCCAGGTCGGGACACCCCGGCATGCCGATGGGCATGGCCGACGTCGCCACGGTGCTGTTCTCGAAATTCCTGAAGTTCGACGCCAGCCGCCCCGACTGGGCCGACCGCGACCGCTTCATCCTGTCGGCCGGGCACGGCTCGATGCTGATCTACGCCCTGTTGCACCTGACCGGCTACAAGGCGGCGACCAAGGAAGAGCTGTCGAACTTCCGTCAGTGGGGCTCCAAGACCGCCGGCCACCCGGAATACGGCCACATGCCGGGCGTCGAGGTTACGACCGGCCCGCTGGGTCAGGGCCTGGCCACCTCGATCGGCTTCGCCCTGGCGGAACGTCACCTGGCGGCCAAGTACGGCGACGACCTGGTCGACCACCGCACCTGGGTCATCGCCGGCGACGGCTGCCTGATGGAAGGCGTGTCGCAGGAGGCGATCACTCTCGCCGGCCGCTACCGACTGAACAAGCTGACGGTGCTGTGGGACGACAACGAGATCACCATCGACGGCAAGGTGTCCCTGTCGGACGCCACCGACCAGAAGGCGCGCTTCAAGGCCGCCGGCTGGGCCGTGCGCGCCATCGACGGCCACTCCATGAACGAGATCAAGGCCGCGCTGAAGTGGGCGACGCGTCAGGACAAGCCGACGCTGATCGCCTGCCGGACCAGGATCGGCAAGGGCGCCGCCACCATGGAGGGCAGTCACAAGACCCACGGCGCGGCCCTGGGCGCGGCCGAGGTCGCGGCCACCCGCCTCGGCCTGGCCTGGGATCACGATCCGTTCGAGATGCCGGAGACCATCCTGTCGGCCTGGCGCAAGGTCGGCCGTCGCGGCGCCAAGGACCGCAAGAAGTGGGAGGCCCGCCTGGCCGTATCGCCGCAGGCTGCCGACTTCGCCCGCGCCATGAAGGGCGACCTGCCCGAGGGCGCCTTCGACGCCCTGAACGCCAAGATCGCCGAGGTCGTGGAGACCCGGCCCGCCCAGGCCACGCGCCAGGCGTCGGGCGCGGCGCTGGAACAGGTGTTCGCCGCCATTCCCGAACTGGTCGGCGGCTCGGCCGACCTGACCGGATCGAACAACACCTTCGTCAAGGACACGCCGATCCTGGACGCGCCGTCCTATGAGGGCCGCTACGTCAACTGGGGCATCCGCGAGTTCGGCATGGCCGCGGCCCTGAACGGCCTGGCCCTGCATGGCGGCGTCATCCCCTACGGCGGCACCTTCATGGTGTTCTCCGACTACAGCCGCCCGGCCATCCGCCTGGGCGCCCTGATGGGCGTGCGCGCCATCCACGTCCTGACCCACGACTCCATCGGCCTGGGCGAGGACGGTCCGACCCACCAGCCGGTCGAGCACCTGGCCGCCCTGCGCGCCATTCCCAACCTGAACGTCTTCCGCCCCGCCGACACGGTCGAGGCCATGGAATGCTGGCAGATCGCGCTGCAATCGAAGACGACGCCCTCGGCCCTGGCCCTGTCGCGCCAGAAGACCCCGGCGGTCCGCACCGTCGCGGCGGCGGAGAACCTGTCGGCCAAGGGCGCCTATGAGATCAAGGCGGCCAACGGCGAGGCCAAGGTCACCCTGTTCGGCACGGGCACGGAACTGGCCCTGGCCCTGAAGGCGGCCGAGATTCTGGAGGCCGAAGGCGCGCCGACCCGCGTCGTCTCGGTCCCCTGCTTCGAGCTGTTCGAACAGCAGGACGCCGCCTACCAGGCCTCCGTCATTGGGCGCGGCACGGTCCGCGTCGCGGTGGAGGCGGCGATCAAGCAGGGCTGGGAACGCTTCATCGGCGAGGACGGCGCCTTCGTCGGCATGACCGGTTTCGGCGCCTCGGCCCCGGCGGAAGTGCTGTACGAAAAGTTCGGCATCACGGCCGACGCCGTGGTCGCGGCAGCCAAGACGCGTCTGTAGTCCCTGTCTCCTCCCCGTTCGCGCAGCGAATGGGGAGGTGGCTCGCAGCGAAGCGGAGAGACGGAGGGGCTCTTCGTTTCATCCCAGGCGCGGGTGCGACTTCAAGAACCCCTCCACCACGCTACGCGCGGTCCCCCTCCCCGCTGGCGCGGGGAGGAGACAAGCGCCAGAGACTGATCAACATGAAACTCGGCACCCCGCTTTCCGACACCGCTATCCGCGTCATGCTTCTCGGCTCGGGCGAGCTGGGTAAGGAGGTGGCCATCGAGCTTCAGCGCCTCGGCGTCGAGGTGATCGCCGTCGATCGCTACCCCAACGCTCCGGCCATGCAGGTGGCGCACCGCAGCCACGTCATCCCCATGACCGACCCGCAGGTGCTGAACGGCGTCATCCTGGCCGAGGCGCCGCACATCGTTGTGCCGGAGATCGAGGCCATCGCCACCGAGGTCCTGGCCGGAATCGAGGCCGCCGGCTTGGCCCGCGTCATCCCCACCGCCCGCGCAACGCAGCTGACCATGAACCGCGAAGGCATCCGTCGCCTGGCGGCCGAGGAGCTGGGCCTGCCGACCAGCCCCTACGCCTTCGCCGGCTCGGTGGAGGAACTGGCGGCGGGGGCCGGGATCGTCGGTTATCCGAACTTCGTCAAGCCGGTGATGTCCTCGTCCGGCAAGGGCCAGTCCTTTGTCGAGAGCCCCGACCAGATCGCCGACGCCTGGGCCTACGCCCAATCCGGCGGCCGGGTCGACACGGCTCGCGTCATCGTCGAGGGTCGCATCGACTTCGATTTCGAGATCACCCTGCTGACCGTCCGCTCCATCGGCGTGGACGGCGCGGTCCGCACCGACTTCTGCGCCCCCATCGGTCATCGCCAGGTCAAGGGCGACTATGTCGAGAGCTGGCAGCCCCAGGCCATGAGCGACGCCGCCCTGGCCGCGGCCCAGGCCGTCGCCGGCGCGGTCACCGATGCGCTGGGCGGCCTCGGGGTCTTCGGCGTGGAGCTGTTCGTCAAGGGCGACCAGGTCTGGTTCTCCGAGGTCTCGCCCCGCCCGCACGACACCGGCCTGGTCACCCTGGCCAGCCAGACGATGAGCGAATTCGCCCTGCACGCCCGCGCCATCCTGGGCCTGCCGGTGGACGTGACCCAGCGCGAGCCCGCCGCCAGCGCCGTCATCTATGGCGGGTTGGAGGCCTGGGGCGTCGCCTTCGAGGGCGTCGCCGAGGCCCTGTCCGTGCCGACCGCCGACCTGCGCCTGTTCGGCAAGCCCGAGGCCTTCGAACGCCGCCGCATGGGCGTGGCGACCGCCCGGGGCGCCGATGTCGACCAGGCACGCGTCCGGGCGCGCGAAGCCGCTGGCCGGGTCCGCGTCGTCGCGGGCTGAGCGCCTACCGCACCATCGCGGCGCGCGCCCGCGCCATCCGCCCATCGTCGGACAACGCCCGGATCGCCGCCTCCAGCGTGGGGTCCTCGCCCGCGCGGCGCTCGGCCAGGGTGCGGGGCGCGGCGACGTCCGGCGTCACGCCGCGCTTCTCCAGCCGCACGCCCCGGCGGGTGACGAAGTCCGAACGGCTCAGAGTCAGCCGCCCGCCGTCCGGCAAATCCGTGTCCTGGGCGATCAGCACCGAGCCGCCGGTCGTCTCGCCCACCACCACGGCGCGCCCGGCCTCCTGCAGCGCCGCCGGCGTCAGTTCGGCCGCGCTGCGGCTGCCGTCGTCGACCAGCACGGCCAGGTCGTTGGCCGCCGGCCGCGTCCGGCCGCC
The DNA here is from genome assembly GCA_023390245.1 of Pseudomonadota bacterium. Lineage (GTDB taxonomy): Bacteria > Pseudomonadota > Alphaproteobacteria > Caulobacterales > Caulobacteraceae > Brevundimonas. The sequence goes on along the minus strand of JAEWDF010000036.1, from coordinate 65,644 downwards.
GCAGTCGCCCTGGGTCCGCAGGGTCACCGCGCGGCCGTTGCGGCCCGTGCGCGTCGCCCAGGGCTGGCCACGCGGCAGGAAGCAGGTCAGCACCGATTCCGCCTCGGCCAGCCGGCCGCCCGGATTGCCCCTCAGGTCCAGCACCACGTCCACGCCCGGCGCCAGGCCGTCCAGCTGCTCGCCGATCCAGCGACCCAGCCCCTCATCGAAGGCGTCGACGCGCAGGACCAGCACGCCGGCGCGCGAGCGGTCGGCGGCGAAGACCTCCGGCGCCGGCATGACCCGCGGGACCAGGCGCGCCCGGCGCTCGGCGCCGTCCTCGTCGGTCAGGCGCAGATCCACCGGCCGCCCGGCCTCCACGCCCGCCTCTGGCCCCCACGGCTCGCCGTCCACGGAATCCAGCACCCAGCCGACCTGAAGCCCCGCCGCCTCGGCGGGCGATCCGGGCCGGATGCGCTCGATCCGCCAATGATCGGGATCGTGGTTCTGCATGACCAGCGTCATCCCCATCACCGGGCGCTCCTGATGCTTCAGCCCGTCGCGACGCACCGCCGCCGGGGAGCTGGCGGCCGCATGGGCGTCGTCCAGCAGGTCCAGCATCCGGTTCAGCACGCGATAGAGGGCGCGCTCGTCCGGCGCGGCGATCGCCTGGGGCCGATAGGTCCGCCGCGCCGCCTCCCAGTCCACGCCGTGCAGGCGCGGATCGTAATAGTTGCGCCGCACCTCGTTCCACACGCGGTCGAACACCTGCTGGTTCAGGGCCGCGCGCTCGGCCGACGGCGCGCCCGCCGCGACCGGATCGGCCACGGCCGCCGGTCCCGCCAGGACCGGCGCCAGCATCAGCAGGCCGATCAGCCTCATGCAGCGCATCGGGAACATGCGGCGACTCATGGCCCCGAGCCGCCGTCGCCTCAAGTCACAAAGACGCCGATCCGTGCGATTGCTCCCGGGGCTCGGCGCCCTATGGTCCGGCCATGTCCGACTGGCGACGCCGAATCGAGCCCTTCACGCGCCCCTTCTTCTTCGCCTGGTCGCGCCTGACCCGGGGCAAGACCCTGGGCGTCCGCATCGCAGCGGTGGACGACCGGGGGCGCATCCTGCTGGTCCGGCACACCTATCTGGCCGGCTGGTGGCTGCCCGGCGGCGGCGTCGATCGCGGCGAGACCGCGCCCCAGGCCGCCGTGCGCGAACTGCGCGAGGAGACAGGCCTCGCCGCCCGATCGGTCCCCCGGCTGCTCTCGGTCCATTCGAACGAACGCTTCTTTCCCGGCGACCATGTGCTGGTCTTCCGCATCGAGGCCTTCGACGAGGGCGAACGCACCAGCCATGGAGAGATCGCGGAGGTCGCTTGGTTCACGCCCGACGCCCTGCCGAGCGACGTCAACCGAGGCACGCGGGCGCGCCTGGGCGAGATTTTCCACGGCGCGCCCGTCGATCCCAGCTGGTAGGCAGGGCCTATGAATCCCGCACTCCTCCCCATCCTGATCGTCGTCCTGGCCGGGGGCGCCACCGCGCTGCAGGCCCCGACCAATGCACGGCTGGCCGCCGCCGCCGGTTCGCCGGTCAATGCGGCCTTCATCTCCTTCGCGGTGGGAACGATCGCGCTCGCCGCGGTCGCCGCCGTGATGCACACGCGGCCGGACATGGGCGCGGTGAAGGCTCTGCCCTGGTACGCCTGGCTGGGAGGAACCTACGGCGCCTGTTTCGTGGTCGCCGCCGCGTGGGGCGTGCCGCGCCTGGGCGTGGCCATGACCATCACCCTGATGGTCGGCGGCCAGCTCCTGATCAGCCTGGTCCTCGATCACTTCGGCGCCCTGGGCGTTCCGCGCGCGCCGCTGAACATCGGCCGGCTCGCCGGAGTCGCCCTGGTCCTGACCGGCGTCCTTCTGGTCCGGCGCTCATGAGCCTATATCCCGGTCGATGACCGAGGAGACGCTCGATTCCCCGCTGAAGGCCGCCGACCTGATCCGCGACGAGGCCCGGCGCGCGCCCGACAAGCCGGGCGTCTATCGCATGTACGGCGAGGATGGCGCGTGCCTTTACGTCGGCAAGGCGCGGTCGCTGAAGAAGCGCATCCTCCAGTACGCCCAGGGCCGCTTCCACACCCAGCGCATCGGCCTGATGGTGTCGCTGACCCGCTCCATGGAGCTGGTGGTCACCGCCTCGGAGACCGAGGCCCTGCTGCTGGAATCCAACTTCATCAAGAAGCTGAAGCCACGCTTCAACGTGGTGCTGAGGGACGACAAGTCCTTCGCGGAACTGATGATCCGCCGCGACCACCGCGCGCCCCAGATCCGCAAGCATCGCGGCGCCCACACCATTCCCGGCGACTATTTCGGCCCCTTCGCCTCGACCTGGGCGGTCAACCGGACGCTGAACACCCTGCAGAAGGCCTTCCTTCTCCGCTCCTGTTCGGACAGCGTCTATGAGACCCGCACCCGTCCCTGCATGCTGCACCAGATCAAGCGCTGCTCGGCGCCCTGCACCGGTCTGATCAGCCTTGAGGACTACGGGGACCTGGTCACGGAGGCCGAACAGTTCCTGCGCGGCAAGTCGCGCGCCGTCATCGGTCGCCTGTCCAAGGAAATGCAGGCCGCCTCCGACGAGATGGACTTCGAGCACGCCGCCCGCGTCCGCGACCGCATCCGCGCCCTGTCGGCCATCGCGATGGAGAATTCCGTCAGCGCCGAGGGTCTGGCCGAGGCCGACGTCTTCGCCCTGCACACCGACGGCGGCCAGGCCTGCGTCCAGGTGTTCTTCTATCGCGCCGGGCAGAACTGGGGCGGTCGCGCCTATTTCCCGCGCGTGGACAAGAGCGACGCGGATCCCGAGATCCTGGCCGCCTTCCTGGGCCAATTCTACGAGGACAAGCCGGTCCCGCGCCTGATCCTGTCCAATGTCCGCCCGCACGAGCTGGAGCTGCTGGAGGAGGCCTTCTCGATGAAGGCCAAGCAGTCGGACGGCCGCCGCGTCGTCTCCATCGAACGGCCCCAGCGCGGCGATCGCAAGGCCCTGATCGACCATGCCCTGACAAACGCCCGCGAGGCCCTGGGCCGCCGCCTGGCCGAAAGCTCGGCCCAGGGCAAGATCCTGGACGAGGTGTGCGAGGCTTTCGGGCTGGACGCCCGGCCCGAGCGGATCGAGGTCTATGACAACGCCCACATCCAGGGGACCAACGCCGTCGGCGGCATGGTCGTCGCCGGGCCCGAGGGCTTCCAGAAGTCGCAGTACCGCAAGTTCAACATCCGGGGCGAGGACCTGACCCCTGGCGACGACTACGGCATGATGCGCGAGGTGATGCGCCGCCGCTTCTCCCGCCTGGTCAAGGACGAGGAGGACGGCGAGGAGGTCGTTCGTCCCGACCTGCTGCTGATCGACGGCGGCGCGGGCCAGCTGGCCGAGGTGCTGGCCGTCATGGCCGACCTGGGCGTGGACGACATCGCCGTCGTCGGCGTCGCCAAGGGGCCTGACCGCGACGCCGGCATGGAGAAGTTCTTCATGCCGGGCAAGGCGCCCTTCATGCTGCCGCTGAAATCGCCGGCGCTCTACTATCTCCAGCGGCTGCGCGACGAGGCCCACCGCTTCGCAACGGCGCCCACGCCAAGCGCCGCTCCATGGACATCAAGCGCAATCCGCTGGACGAGATCGAGGGCGTCGGTCCCGGCCGCAAGAAGGCCCTGCTCCACGCCTTCGGCTCCGCCAAGGGCGTCGGCCGCGCTTCGGTGTCGGACCTGGTGAAGGTGGACGGCGTCAGCCAGCCCCTGGCCGAACGCATCCACGCCTTCTTCAGGAAGGCGTAGGCGTCACCATTCGAGCAGCCTGAGGTCGGGAACGTCGCGGAAATCGGCGCCGTTCAAGGTGACCAGCGTCGCATTCGCCGCAATGGCCTGCGCCGCGATCATGCGATCCAGCACCTTGCGGCGGGAATAGCCGACCGCGCGAACGATCTCGCCATAGAGGTCCGATTCCCTGCGACCGAAGGCGCGCACTGAAACATTATCCAGCAGGATATCGAGTCGTTGACGGCGGATGGCGGCTTGCGCGCCCATGACGCCGGCTTCCAATTCAACGACGCTGACGATGGAAAGCATCAGCGCTTCCTGAAGTGTGAAGACTCGGTCCAGCACACTTGCCTCGCCGTCGCGCAGGTGGATAGCGACGCTGGTGTCGAGCATCAGCGGCAATCAGAGCCCCTTACGCACCGGCGCGATGAAGGGCGGTCGCTTCTGAACGCGCGACGGCTTGGGCAGGGCGTTGAGCTTGGCGATCAATTCCTGGGGCGTCGAGCGTTTGCGGGAAATGACGATCACATCGCCCTTGCGCTCCACCTCCACCTCGACGTCAATGCCGAACCCGATTTCGCGGGGCAGGCGCACGGCTTCGCTGTTGCCGCTCTTGAATGTCTTGCTGGTGGTGGCCGTCATGATCGAGCTCCGTGTATACACGTATACACGGTTTTGCCGTCACGCCTAAGACGCTAAAGCACACTCATGTGCGACCATGACGATGAACTCACCGCCGGCTATCACCGTTTCCGGGCCGATCACTGGCCCGCCGCCCACGCCGAGTACGAGGCCCTGGTCCAGGGCCAGAAGCCGCACACTCTGATCGTCGCCTGCTCCGACAGCCGCGCCGACCCGGCGCTGATCTTCGACGCCAAGCCGGGCGAGCTGTTCGTGGTCCGCAACGTCGCCAACCTGGTTCCGCCCTATGAGCCGGATGGCCAGCTCCACGGCGTCTCGGCCGCGCTGGAGTTTGGGGTCAAGGTGTTGAACGTCAAGCGGATCGTGGTCATGGGCCATGCCTACTGCGGCGGCGTCAACGCCATGCTGAAGGGCGCCCCGGCCGACTGCGCCGACTTCATCGGCCCCTGGGTGGCCCAGGGCACGCCGGTTGTCCAGCACGTCGCCGAGACGGTCGAGCCCGATCAGGTCGTCCGCGCCGCCGAGGAGGCCATCGTGCGCCTGTCGATCCGGAACCTGCGCACCTTCCCCTGGATCGCGGAGCGCGAGGCAGCCGGTCAGCTGGTCCTCAGCGGCCTGCACTTCGGCATCGCCGACGGCGTCCTGACCGCCATGACCGACAAGCCGAGGTTCGAGCCGTTGGCGTGATTTGCACAAAGCAGGGATGCAGCCGGCTGAAGCACGACATGTGCCGATGCTGCTTTCCGAAGACATGCAGGACGGCTTCGTCTATCGGGGGGTGACAGTCGCCAATCCGTTCGCGGCCGCCCTGCATCCTCTGCTCGCCTCCGTGCTGGAGACCCGTCCATGACCGCGACCGCGCACCGCGCCAATCCCATCCCCAACATTCTGACGGGCATCCGCCTGTTCGCCGGCGTGGTGATGTTCCTGATCCTGGCGGGGGCCACCAGCGGCTTTCCGTTCGCCGACCAGTGGATGAGCCCGGACGACCAGTTCACCCTCTATCGCGCCGGCTTCTGGATCTTCGTCGTCGCCGCCTCGACCGACTGGTTCGACGGCTGGCTGGCGCGCCGCTGGAACGCGACCACGCGCTGGGGCGCCATCCTGGACCCGATCGCCGACAAGGTGCTGACCACCGGCGCCATCCTGGGCGTGCTGACCTCGGGCTCGGTGCCGCAGATCATCATTCCCTGCGGCCTGATCCTGTTCCGCGAGTTCGCCGTCTCGGCCCTGCGCGAGACCATGGCCGGGCGGATCGAACTGCCGGTCACCCTGGCGGCCAAGTGGAAGACGACGCTGCAGATGATCGCCCTGGGCTGCCAGCTGTTCGCCCGCAACTGGGACGGCTTCGGCCTGGCCTTCGACTATCTGGGCGCCTTCCAGCTGTTCGCCGACATCCTGATCTGGCTGGCGGCCATCATCACCCTGTGGACCGGCTGGCAGTATTTCCGCGAGGCCATGCGCCAGATGCGCGAGGTCTGAGCCGCTTCAGAGCGGCCCCAGCACCCGGTTCACGTGCGCCATCTTGCGGCCCGGCCGCGCCTCGGCCTTGCCATAGAGGTGCAGCCGCATGTCGCCCTTGGCCGACAGGTCGCGCCAGGCCTCGACCTCGTCGCCCAGCAGGTTGCGCATCTCGATGCGGGCGTGAGCGTGCGTCGGCCCCAGCGGCCAGCCGGCGACGGCGCGGATGTGCTGCTCGAACTGGTCGCAGGCGCACCCGTCCTGGGTCCAGTGGCCGGTGTTGTGCACCCGGGGCGCGATCTCGTTGACCAGCAGCACGCCGTCGCCCAAGTCGAACAGCTCGACGCCCAGCACCCCGACATAGTCCAACCCGTCCAGGATCGCCTCGGCGATGGCGCGCGCGCGAACCTGCGTGGTTTCGTCGACGATGGCCGGCGCGGTGGTGACGCGCAGCACCCCGCCCTCATGGTGGTTTTCGCCTAGCGGATAGACGGCCATGCGGCCGTCCCAGTCGCGCGCGGCGATCACCGATAGCTCGCGCACGAAGCTGGCCTTGGCCTCCAGAATGGCGGCCCGGCCGCCCAGGCTGTCCAGGGCCGCTTCGGCCTCCTCCATCGACCGGATCCAAACTTGGCCCTTGCCGTCATAGCCTTCGCGCCGCGTCTTCAGCAGGGCGGGCAGACCCAGCCGTTCCAATCCGGCGCGCAGGTCGGCCAACGTATCGACCACGGCGAACTCGACCGTCGGCGCGCCCACGGCGTTCAGATAGGTCTTCTCCTCGGCCCGATCCTGCGCCACGCGCAGCGCCGTCGGCCCCGGCGCGACCAGGGCGCCCGCCTCGGCCAGCAGCTCCACCGAGGCGGCGGGCACGTTCTCGAACTCGAAGGTCACCACGTCGGCGGCGCGGCCCAGGGCGGTCAGCGCCTCCGGATCGTCATAGGCGGCGACGATCTGGCCGGCGGAGACGCGGCCGGCGGGGCTGTCCGCCTCGGGGTCCAGGATCAGCACGTCGAAGCCCAGGCGCGAGGCCGCCTGGCTCAGCATCCGACCGAGCTGGCCGCCGCCCAGGATGCCGATGGTCGAACCGGGAGGAAGCGGGAGATCGGGCACTCAGTCCTCGACGGTTTCGGCGACGGAATCGGTCTGGGCCTGGCGGAAATCGTCCAGCCGTGCGGCGACATCCGTTTCGGTCAGGGCCAGGATTTGCGCGGCCAGTATGCCGGCGTTCTTTGCACCCGCCTCTCCGATCGCCAGGGTCGCCACGGGCACGCCGCCCGGCATCTGTACGATCGACAGCAGGGAATCGAGACCCTTCAGCGCCTTGGACTGGACCGGCACGCCCAGTACCGGAAGCGGCGTCATGGAGGCGGCCATGCCGGGCAGGTGCGCCGCGCCGCCGGCGCCGGCGATGATCACCTTGAAACCGGCCGCCTTGGCGCCCGAGGCGAATTCGACAAGCCGGCCGGGGGTGCGGTGCGCGCTGACCACCTTGGCCTCCCAGGCGACGCCGAGCTGATCCAGCATGTCGGCGGCGCATCTCATCGTCGGCCAGTCGGACCGGCTGCCCATGATGATCGCCACCGGCGGCGTGCTTGGCATGGCGGAAGCCCTCGCGCGGGAAAGCTGGCCCGTTACAGCACGCGCGTTGCGCCCGCAACCAACGGCGTTAGCATGACGGCGCCGCGCGAACGCTGAGTCGCGCCTTCGGAGCCCTTCCGCCGCCGTGACCGACGTGGCCGACGACATCGACCTGAACGCCGAACTGCACCGGCTGCGCGCGGAGCTCGACGCCTGGAAACGGCGCGCCGAGGCGGCCGAGGCGGCGGCCGATCATGACGTGCTGACCCCGGCCCTGAACCGGCGCGGCTTCATCACGGCCCTCCAGCGCGCCATGGCCTATTGCCAGCGGCACGGCGTGCCGGCAGCGCTGCTCTATCTCGACATGGACGGGTTCAAGGGCGTCAACGACCGCTTGGGCCACGCGGCGGGCGATGCGGCCCTGGTCGCGGTGGCGCGGCTGATGCTGGACAATCTGCGGGAGTCGGACGCCGTGGGCCGCATGGGCGGGGACGAATTCGCCCTGCTGATGCTGAACGCCGGCGTGGAGCAGGGTCGCGACAAGGCCCGCCGGCTGGCCGAGTTGCTGGAGACCCAGGGCTTCCTCTGGGACGGCGAACGCGTGCCCCTGGGCGGCTCCTTCGGCGTGCGCGGCTGGGACGGCCATGCCGACGCCGAGGTCTGGCTGGCCGAAGCCGACGCGGCCATGTGGGTCAGGAAGAAGGGGCGCTGAGCGCCCCTTCTCCTTTCGCGCCTACAGCGGCAGGTGCAACTGGATCGCGCCCATGTGGCTGTCGGCGTGGTCGCCGAAGCGGCCGCGATAGCCGATCGTCACCTTCACCGGCCCCACGTCGCCCTCGACCCCGGCCGAGGCCAGCACTTGGCCGCCGAACGGCTCCTCCACCTCGCGCGCCAGCACCTGGGCCGGATTGTCGTGGATGCCCACGCGCACCGCATCGGAGCGATCGTCCAGGGCGTCACGATAGCCTCCTTCGGCGAACAGGTTGAAGCCGCCCATCGCCGCCTCGGCCCGCAGCACGACCTCCCCGGTCAGCGCCTCCACGACGCGGTCGCCGTATTCGTACTGGGCCGCCGCGCCGGTCTCATAGTAGCCGTCCACATCGGACGAGGCCCAGGTCACCGCCGCTCGCGGCGACAGGGCGAAGCCGCCCATGTCGAACCAGGTCCCGGCCTGCAGCCGCGCGCCGGTGCTGAGCGCGCGGGTCTCGGCCGTATGGACGATCGGCGCCAGGCTGGTGATGCGCTCGATGTCGTCGATGTTGTCCCGCGCCACGCCCACGGCCGCGTTCACGAAGGCCCCGCCCGAGCGCCAGCCGCCGTACAGGTCCAGGCCGAAGCTCTCGACCGTGAACGACAGGTTCGGGCTCTGGACGTCGGCGTTCGCCGCCGTGCCCGCCAGGCCGAAACGCCACGCCTCCGACGGCCCCGCCTCCAGGGCGATGCGCGCGCCCCAGCCGTCGCTGGACGACTTGGACACGACCCCGCGCGCGTCCGTGTCGACGCTGTCGCCCCAGGCCGAGGCGGTCACCGCCGCGCCCGCCGTCCAGGCCTCGCGGCCGGACAGGGCCTCGCTGGCGGCGTCCAGGGCGGTCTCGCGGTGGCGATAGGCCGTCTCGCCCTGCAGCGCCGTCTGCGCGCCGATATCGCCATAGTACAGATAGTCCGTCGCCAGCCGCGCGATCAGCCGGTGCCCCGCCGCCGTCGGATGGACGCCGTCCCAGTACAGATAACCGTCCGGGTTGGAGCAGACGCTCAACGCCGATTCGTTGAAGCAGGAGTCGGTGACGTTGCTCAGGCCGAATTCGCCCGGATTGGCGCGCAGCACCTCGCTGACCCTGTACAGGTCCATCAGGATGATGTTCGAGCCGGGCTGGGCCGCCGCCGTGGTCTTCAGCCCGCTCAGCAGCAGGCTGTTGAAGGTCTGGCCGGCGTAGTCGGCCAGCGGGCCCAGCGCCGCGCCGGGGCCCTGGCTGAACTGTGGCGTCACGCCCAGGCGCGGCAGGTTGGTGACCAGGACGGTCCCCGCCCCGGCGCCGGCCACGGCGCCGACGATGGCGTTGATGTCATTCGCCGCCCCGACCAGCGTCGGCTGGACGAAGCCTGCCGGACTGGTCGCCTCGCGGACGCCCGCCGGCAGGGCGGCGTAGGCGCTCAAGCTGCCGAAGATATTGTTCGCGCCGCCCAGCACGCTGACCAGGTCGCCCGCGCCGAACGTCCCGCCGGCCATCAGATAGCCGCCCAGCTGGGTCTTCATTCCCGGAACATTGCCCAGGGCCAGGTCCGGCAGGGTCGCGTCGGTCAGCGCGCCGCCAAAGGCCAGGTTGATGTCGCCCCGGACATCGCCATCGTAGCGTTGCAGATCGAAGCCCAGCAGTTCGACGAAGGTCGGCCCGCTGGAGAACCGGCCCTGGTAATAGGGCGGCGACGCCGGCTTGCCGCCATGGGTCAGCTGATACAGGTTGCCGTTGTCGCTCAGGCTGTCGCCCAGCACGACCAGCCGATCATAGTCCTGGGCCGAGGCGGCGCCCGCGGCGGCGGCCAGCGCCAGGGCGGCGACGGCGCCGCCGGTGAAGAAGCGTTTCATGAAATCCTCCCGCGGCCGTCATGCTCGCGGCCGTTGCACCGCAGGATGCGCCTGTTCTCGCCGGACGCAAGATGCCGCTACGTCAGCCTTCGGAGGATTTTCTTCGCGTCTCCCCTCCCTCTTCCGTCGTCACCGGGGACGATCGGCCGAGGGCGGGAACAGGTCGCCGGCCGCCCGTCAGTGCAGCGTGCGGAACTTCAGCGTGCCCGGCACGGTCCTGAGCGCGTGCAGCGAGTCCCGGTCGTAGTCCCGGTCAACGTCGGTGATGACATAGCCCACCCGCTCGTTGGTCTTCAGGTGCTGGCCCAGGATGTTCAGCCCCGCCGCCGCCAGCGCCTTGTTCAGTTCCGCCAGGACGCCGGGCTGGTTGCGGTGGATGTGCAGCAGGCGGTGCGCGCCCGACACCTCGGCCAGTTGCACGTTGGGCAGGTTGACGCTGAAGGTGGTGTCGCCCCGGTTCAAATAGCCCAGCAGCCGCTCGGCGGCGAATTCGGCGATCGCCTCCTGCGCCTCCTCGGTCGAACCGCCGATGTGCGGGGTCAGGACCGTGTTCCTCAGGCCCTGCAGCGGGCTGGCGAAGGGATCGGCGTTGGTGCGCGGCTCGGCGGGGAAGACGTCCACCGCCGCCCCCGCGACATGGCCAGAATGGATCGCCTCCGCCAGGGCCTCCACATCGACCACATGGCCCCGCGCCAGGTTCAGGAACAGCACGCCCGGCTTCATCCGCGCGAACTGCGCCGCGCCGAAGACCTCGGCATTGGCCTTGCGCCCGTCGACATGCAGCGAGATCACGTCGCTCTCGGCCAGCAGGGCGTCCAGCGAGCGCATCCGCCGCGCATTGCCCAGCGCCAGCCGCTCCGACAGGTCGTGGAACAGCACCCGCATGCCGAGGGCCTCGGCCAGCACCGACAGCTGGCTGCCGATCGCGCCGTAGCCGACGATGCCCAGCGTCTTGCCGCGCAGTTCCCGCGCCCCGGTCGCGGACTTGTTCCACCGCCCCTGGTGCATGGCCGCCGACTTGTCCGGCACGTCGCGCATCAGCACGATCATCAGGCCGATGGCCAGCTCCACCACCGAGCGGGTGTTGGAATAGGGCGCGTTGAACGCCGCCACGCCGTGGTCGGAGGCGGCGTCCAGGTCGATCTGGTTCGTGCCGATGCAGAAGGCGGCGACCGCCATCAGCCTGTCGGCCTCCTCCAGCACCCGGCGGGTCACGTTGGTCTTGGAGCGGACGCCCAGGACGTGGACGCCCTTGATCGCGGCGACCAGGTCGTCCTCGTCCAGCGCCCCCTTCATCGTCGAGACGGAATAGCCCGCCTCCTCCAGCCGCTCGACGGCGGCGGGGTGGATGTTCTCCAGCAGCAGCATCTTCATGCGGCTGCGCGGGAAGGACCAGCGGCCGGCCAGGCCCTCGGCGTGCAGCACCTCGTCCAGCGACGCCGCCTCCCGGTCCGCCGCCTCGACCACCGTCGGCCGGCGCACGACCTCGGTGAAGGCGTAGAAGGCGTCGGCCGCGCCGGCGATCTTCACCTCCGCGTCGTTCCAGCCGTCGCCGACCATCACCACACGGCCGGTCAGGTTCAGGGCGTGGATCGCCTTGGGCTTGCCGCCGGCGTGCGACAGCGGATTGGCGTCGTCGACGCCCGTCACGCGCCCCGCCTCGTCATAGACCAGGTCGTTGGCCAGCACGCGCTCCGGCGCGACGCCCAGCGCCTCCGCCACTGGCGCGATCACCTCGCGGAAACCGCCGGAGATGATGACCACACGGCCCTTGTTCTCCTGGAAGAAGCCCAGGTTGCGGCGCACCGAAGGCGTCAACCGCGCCGCCGCCCGCGACGCCAGCGCGGTCACGTGCTCGCGGGTCAGCGGCAACAGGGCCAGCCGCTGGCGCAGCGCCTCACCGAAGCCGATCTCGCCCGCCATGGCCCGGTCGGTCAGGGCGGCGACGCGCGCCCGCACGGCGTCGGCCCCGGGCTGGCCATCCAGGGCGATGTCGGCCAGCGCCTCCAGCGTTTCAAAGTCGACCAGGGTGGAATCGAAATCGAGGATCAGGGTGGGGCGCGCGCTCATGGGCGCCCTCATAGCCGCCCTCGCGGATGCAGCAAAGGCGAGCGTTGCTGAAATCGGGCCACAGCGACGCTAAAAACATGCCGAAGGCGAGCGCGCTTCCGCCGCCTCCGGCATGAAAATCTCAGGACCTGACGATCCGGCGCAAGCGGCTGTCGGGTCGACGGCTGTCCAAGACTGCGGCGCCGATCACCGCGGCCAGGGTCGCCACGGCCAGCATCGCCCCGCCCTCCCGGGCGTGGTCGCGGGCGTAGGCGGCCGATTCGTCGGCGTAGCGGCGGGCCGTGCGGCCGTGTTTCTTCAGGCCCTTCTTCGACGACTTGCGCGCCTGGCGGTACCAGGTTTCGGCGTTGTCGCGGACGTCCTCGGCGTATTCGCCCGCCCGTTCGCCCAGGTCCTGCGCCCCGTGGCGGAAGGCGTCCACCGCATCGTGGAAGCGGCCGCCCAGCGCCTCGGTGTCGATCCAGCCGCGCGGGTCGATGCGGCGCCGGATGCGCTGATAGCGGGTCGGGCCGCTGCGCTGGTTCAGATACAGCGCGAGCGCGGCGCCCAGCAGCAGGGTCGCCACGGTTCCGGCGCTGACGCCGGGATGTTTGCGGATTTCGGCCAGGGCGCTGAAGTTGCGGACCATCGGATAGTGAACCTCCTCGTCTAGGCCGTCCTCGGTCGGGTCGTAGAGCCCGTCGTCGTACGGCTGGTAGGCGGAACGGCGGTCCCGCATCAACGAAGGAGCGAACCGCGCGAAAAGTGGTTCCGCCACGCCCGGCAGGGCCGCGTAGAAGGAGGCGATGATCCGCCCGCCGCCTCCCACGGTGATCTCGCGGATCGGATGGGTCGCGCAGTACAGGATGGTGTCGGCCACGACATGGGCCGCATAGACCGGCTGCGGATTCTGCACCGCCTGTCCCGTCAGGTTGCGGGCGTGCCGGTTGTAGGGCGTGTCCACCGCCGCCGGCTTCACCAGCGTCAGGGCGATCGGGGATCGCTCGCGGAGCAGTTCCATCCTCAGCGCATTGGTGAAGCCCTTCACCGCATGCTTGGACGCCGAATAGATCCCCTGAACCGGAACCGGCGCGTCCGACAGGATCGAACCGACATTGATGATCGCTCCGCCGCCCGGCCGTCCGCGCAGGTGCTCCACCGCCGTCATGGAGCCGTTGACCACGCCCCAGTAGTTGGTCTCGAACAGCCGGCGATGGTCCTCCAGCGTCGTCTCGCGGATCGGGCCGAAGATCGACACCCCCGCATTGTTGACCCAGGTGTCGAAGCCGCCGAACAGGCGCTGGCACTTCTCGGCCGCCGCCGCCAGGGACTCGGGGTCCGCCACATCGGCCGCGGCCCAAGCGACCCGTGCGCCCTCGGCCTGCAACTCCTCGCACAGTTTGCGCAGGTCCTGTTCGCCGCGCGCGATCAGGAAGACGCGCGCGCCGGCCCGCGCCGCGCGCCGCGCCGTGGCCAGGCCGATGCCGGAGGTGGCGCCGGTGATCGCCACGGCCTGCTGGTCCAGGGGCTTCAGCTTGGGTTTCGCGCTCATGTCCGCCGTTCTCGTTCGAGGTCCCTTCCGTGCATTGTCGAGCTTTCCGTCGCCGATTGTCGAGACTTGTCGGGCCGCAACGGGCCGGAATCGGCCCGGGTTCCGTTCCGCGTCCACGGGGTCTTACCAAGGTCCCGTCGGGCGCCTAAATAGCGCCGATCCCGACATGACGTTTCCCCAAGGACCCGCCGTGACCGATCACGCGCCTCATTCCCCTATCGTCGACGACCTGGCCGCCGCCTTCCAGATCGAGGGCTGGCCCGTGCGCGGCCGCCTGGTTCGCCTGGGCGCGGCGATCGACGCCATCCTGAGCGCCCACGCCTATCCCGAGCCGGTCGCCGCCCTGCTGGGCGAGGCCTGCACCCTGGCCGCCCTGGTCGGCTCCAGCCTGAAGTTCGAGGGACGCCTGCTGGTGCAGGCCCAGGGTGACGGCCCGGTCCGCTACGTCGTCGCCGACTACGGCACGGACGGGACGCTGCGCGGCTACTGCCGCTATGACGAGGCCGAGGTGGCCGAAGCCTCCAAGGGTTTCGCGCGGCCCGGCGCCCAGTCGCTGCTGGGCAAGGGCGTCTTCATCATGACCCTGGACCGCGGCGCCGACTTCGAACGCACCCAGGGCATCACGCCGATCGAGGGCGAGAGCCTGTCGCTGTGCGCCGAACACTATTTCGAGCAGTCCGAACAGGTGCCGACCAAGGTTCGCCTGGCCGTCGGGGCGGTCCAGACCAGCGCCGGAACCCAGTGGCGCGCGGGCGGGGCCATGATCCAGGTCATCGCCGCCGACGATGCGCGCGGCTCGACCGACGACGTCTGGGAGCGCACCCAGGCGCTGTTCGCCACGGTCGGCGACGACGAGCTTATCGACCCGACCATCAGCCCCGAGACCCTGCTGTTCCGCCTGTTCCACGAGGACGGCGTGCGGCTGGAGGACGCCCGTCCGCTGGCGGCGGTCTGCCGCTGCTCGAAGGACCGCATCACCGCGGTCCTGGCCTCCTTCGACCCGGCCGAGCGCGACGCCATGGTCGAGGACGACGGCAAGATCCGCGTCACCTGCGAATACTGCTCCACAGTCTATGAGGTGGAGCCCGGCGAGGTGGTGGCGGCGCAGGTCTGACCCGTGGCGGGCCGGGCGATTTCGTGAGAGGATCACGCCATGCCCGCGACCCGCAAGATCACCGTAGAGCTGCCGGAAGAGACCGCCCGCGAAATCGACGCCAGGGTGGCCTCGGGCTTTGCCGAAAGCGCCGAGGCCTATGTGGTCGAGAGCTTGGAAACCTACCTTCTCGGCCAGGACCCCGAGATCGAGCGCTGGCTGCGGGAAGAAGTCGTCCCGACAATGGATCGGTGGGAAAGAGACCAGACACCCGGCGTTCCGGCCGAAGAGGTCTTCGCAGGGATCAAGGCGCGCTATCGGGCGGGAAAGACCGGCCGTTGAAGACGTGGCGGATTCTCTACGATCCCGCCGCCCTCGCCGACCTCGACTCGATCTACTTCTGGGTCGCCTCAAACGCTGGCGTCGCTGCGGCGGATCGCTTCGTTGGGCGTCTGCTCGGCTTCTGCGACCAGCTTCGACATTTTCCGAAACGCGGCGCGGTGCGCGACGACATCATGCCGGGCGCACGGCTCATCGGCTTCGAAAAGAGCGTCTCCATCGCCTTCCTGGTGGATGAGAAGGGCGACGCCGTCCGCATCTTCAGACTGCTTTATCGTGGCCGGCGCCTGGAGGCCTGATCACCCCTCCAGGTCCAGAGAATAGCCCGCCGACCGAACGGTGCGGATCGGATTGGCGCTTTCGTCGCCGATGTTCAGCGCCTTGCGTAGGCGCCCGACGTGGACGTCCACGGTGCGCGCCTCGACATAGACGTCCGAACCCCAGACGGCGTCCAGCAGCTGTTCGCGGCTGAACACCCGGCCGGGATGCTGCATGAAGTGGTCCAGCAGGCGGAACTCGGTCGGACCCAGATGGACCTCCTTGCCATTGCGTCGCACGCGGTGCGAGACGCGGTCGACGACGATGTCGCCGTGGTTCAGCCGGTCGTCGGCTAGGCCCGGCCGGATGCGGCGCAGCACTGCGCGGATGCGGGCGATCAGCTCGACCATCGAGAACGGCTTGGTCAGATAGTCGTCGGCGCCGGTGTCCAGGCCGCGCACCCGGTCGCTTTCCTCGCCGCGGGCGGTCAGCATGATGATCGGCAGGTTGCGGGTCTCGGCCTTGCCGCGGATGCGGCGGCACACCTCGATGCCCGACAGCTTGGGCAGCATCCAGTCCAGCAGCACCAGGTCGGGCAGGCGCTCGTCGATCTGGAGCATGCCCTCCTCCCCGTCCGAGGCTACGGCGACGTCATAGCCCTCCTTCTCGAGATTGTACTGGAGCAGGGTGGCGAGGGCGTCCTCGTCTTCCATCACCAGGATATAGGGCTGCACGTCGGTTCTCCGCGTATCAGTTCGGATCGGTGTCCAAGTTGGGCGTCGGCGGTTCGTCGGTCGAGGCGGCGGCGGCGCGCGGCCGTTCGCCGATGATGTCGTCGCCCGTGATTTCGTAATGGACCGTCTCGGCGATGTTGGTGGCGTGGTCGCCGATCCGCTCCAGGTTTTTGGCCATGAACAGCAGATGGGTGCAGGCGCCGATCGTGCGCGGGTCGCCCATCATATAGGTGAGCAGTTCACGGAACAGGGCGTTGTAGTGCTCGTCCACCTCGTCGTCGGTCTGCCAGACCGCCATGGCGCGATCCAGTTCCGAGGCGGTGTAGGCGTCCAGCACGTCGCGCAGGCGGTTCGACACCAGCCGGCCCATGCGCTCGATCGAGCGGGTCAGCGGCTGCATCGGCTCCGCCTCGGCCAGGATCAGGGCGCGCTTGGCGATGTTCTTGGCCAGGTCGCCGGTGCGCTCCAGGTCCGAGGCCATCTTCATCGCCCCCAGCGTGCGGCGCAGGTCGCTGGCGACCGGCTGGCGCAGGGCGATCAGGCGGATGGCCTTCTTCTCGATGTCGCGATGCAGGGCGTCCAGCTTCAGGTCCCGGTCGACCACCGCGCGCGCCAGGGCGATGTCGCGCCGGGCGACCGACTCGATGGCGTCCGCGACCTGGGCCTCGGCCAGGCCGCCCATGCGGGCGACCTCGGCCGTGATCTGGTTCAGTTCGTCGCCGTAGGCCTTGACGGTGTGCTGGTTCATCGGATTAGCCGAAGCGTCCCGTGATGTAGTCGAGCGTGCGCCGTTCGCGCGGATTCTGGAAGATGTCCTCGGTGTCGCCGGTCTCGACCAGGCGGCCCATGTGGAAGAAGGCGGTGCGTTGCGACACCCGCGCGGCCTGGGCCATCGAATGGGTGACGATGACGATGCAGAACCGCTCGCGCAGTTCGTCGATCAGTTCCTCGATCCGCGCTGTGGCGATGGGGTCCAGCGCCGAGCACGGCTCGTCCATCAGGATCACTTCCGGGTTCACGGCGATGGCGCGGGCGATGACCAGGCGCTGCTGCTGGCCGCCCGACAGGCCCATGGCCGACTGGCCTAAGCGGTCGGCGACCTCGTCCCACAGGCCGGCGCGCTTCAGGGCGCTTTCGACCACGCCGTCCATCTCCGACTTGGCGGTGACCAGGCCGTGGATCTTCGGGCCGTAGGCGACATTCTCGTAGATCGACTTGGGGAAGGGGTTCGGGCGCTGGAACACCATGCCGACGCGGGCGCGCAGCAGGACGGGATCGACCGCGCGGTCGTTGATGTCCTCGCCGTCCATGGCGATCCGGCCGGCGACGCGCGCGCCGGCGATGGTGTCGTTCATGCGGTTCATGGTCCGCAGGAAGGTCGACTTGCCGCAGCCCGACGGGCCGATGAAGGCCGTCACGGTCTTGTCCGGGATGTCCAGAGAGACGTCGTACAGGGCCTGCTTGTCGCCGTAGAAGACCGACACGTCGCGCGCGGCGATCTTGATCGGCCCGAGCGGCGGGCTGTCCACGACCGTCGGGCCCGGCGTCGGCTCGGCGTCCTCCAGCCGCGGCTCCACGCGTTCACCGGCCTTGGCGGGCGCGACCTCGGGCAGGATGTCGCCGCCCATGCGCGGACGCTCGGTCGGATCGCCGCCGTCGTTCTGGCCGTCGGGCGCGCGGAAGATGCGGAACTTCATTCTCTCACCACCGGCGCTCGAAGCGCCGCCTCAGGACGATGGCCGCCGCGTTCATCACGATCATGAAGGCCAGCAGGACCATGATCGCGGCGGCGGTGCGTTCGTGGAACGCCCGCTCCGAGGCGTTCTCCCAGATGTAGATCAGCGACGGCAGCGCCCCGACCGGCTGGTCGATGGCGTGCGGCACGCCGGGCACGAAGCTGACCATGCCGATCAGCAACAGCGGCGCGGTCTCGCCCAGCGCATGAGCCATGGAGATGATGGCGCCGGTCATCACGCCGGGCATGGCCAGGGGCAGAACGTGGCTGAACACGGTCTGCGTCCGGCTGGCGCCCATGGCCAGGGCGGCCTCGCGGATCGACGGCGGCACCGCCTTCAGCGACGAGCGCGTGGCGATGATCAGGGTCGGCAGGGCCATCAGCGCCAGCACCAGGCCGCCGACGATCGGGCTGGCGCGCGGCAGGTGCATCCAGTTGATGAACAGCGCCAGTCCCAGCAGGCCGTAGACGATCGACGGCACGGCGGCCAGGTTGTTGATGTTGACCTCGATGATGTCGGTCCAGCGGTTCTTGGGCGCGAACTCCTCCAGCCAGACGGCGGCGCCGACGCCGATCGGAATGGCGATCAGGGCCGTGACCAGCAGCATCAGGGCCGAGCCGACCACCGCGCCCAGCACCCCCGCCAGCTCGGGCTGGGTGGAATCGCCGTTGGTGAACAGGGCCGTGTTGAAGTGGGCGCCGATCACGCCTTCGGCCTTCATCCGGTCCAGCCAGTCCAGTTGGCGGTCGTTCAGGCGGCGCTGGTCCTGGGGCACGTCGCGCGACATCTCGCCCTTCAGGTACAGGTCGGCGTCGTCGGACAGGGGCGCGGCCAGGGGCACCGTCTCGCCGATCACGTCGCCGCGGCGCGCGACCAGGTCGGCGGCGACGAATTTCAGCTCGGACGAGAACAGCGCCTTCATGTCGCGCGCGGCCGTGCCCTGTTCGTCGTCCTGGACACCCCAGCGATGCAACTGCTGCTCGGCGGCCAGCTGCTCGAAGTTGGAGCCCTGCGGATAGGCGCGGTCGATCCGCGCCGGATCCATGTAGACCGGCACGGTGACGCTGTGGGCGTAGAAGGCGGTGTGGCCCTGGTCGATGATCCGGGCCAGCAGGATGACCAGGAAGACCACCGCCGCGCCGATGGCCAGGCGGCCGTACAGCTTGAAGCGGCGCTCGCGCGCGTGGCGGCGCTTCAGCCCGGCGCGCAGGCGTTCCAGGCGCTTGTCCGCGGCCGCGCCGATCTGTTCGGGGGTCGCGTCAGTCATACTGTTCCCGGTAGGTCTGGACGATGCGCTGGGCCACGATGTTCAGCATCAGCGTCACGAGGAACAGCGTCAGCCCCAGGCCGAAGGCCGACAGGGTCTTGGCGCTGTTGAACTCCTGGTCGCCGGTCAGCAGGGTGACGATCTGCACCGTCACCGTCGTCACCGTGTCCAGCGGATTGAGCGTCAGATTGGCCGCCAGGCCGGCGGCCATGGTCACGATCATCGTCTCGCCGATGGCGCGCGACACGGCCAGCAGCAGGGCGCCGGCGATGCCCGGCAGGGCGGCCGGCAGCAGCACGCGTTTGACCGTCTCGGACTGGGTCGCGCCCATGGCGAAGGAGCCGTCGCGCAGGCTCTGCGGCACCGCGTTCAGGATGTCGTCCGACAGGGACGAGACGAACGGGATCAGCATGATGCCCATCACCGCCCCGGCGGTCAGCGCCATCTGGTTCTGCACCAGCGCCAGGTACTGGCCGACGCCATCCAGCGGCCCGCCGATCAGGAACAGGCCGATCTCGTTGAAGAAGACCCGCAGCGCCGGCCCCACCGTCAGGGCGGCGAAGAAGCCGTAGACCACCGTCGGCACCCCGGCCAGGATCTCCAGCACCGGCTTGATGACGGCGCGCGTTCCGCGCCCGGCGTATTCCGACAGGTAGATGGCCGACAGCAGGCCGATGGGGCCGGCCACCGCCATGGCGATCAGCATGATCAGCAGCGTGCCGACGAACAGCGGCACGGCCCCGAAGGCGCCGGTCGATCCGACCTGGTCGGCGCGGATCGCGATCTGGGGGCTCCATTGCGTTCCGAACAGGAACTCGGTCACCGGCACGCGCTGGAAGAAGCGCAGGGAATCGAACGCCAGGGAGGAGATGATGCCGACCGTCGTCAGGATGGCCACCACCGAGCAGATGAACAGCGCGCCCCAGACCCAGCCCTCGACGCGGTTGCGGGCGCGGGTCTGCGGCCGAACCTGACTGAAGGCGAACAGGCCGCCCATGGCGGCGGCCAGCAGGGCGGCGAAGACCGCGCCCCATTGCAGGGTGCGCTCGGTGCGCACCATGCGGCGCGCCTCGGCCGGCAGCTGCTCGGCCAGCGGCTGCTCCCAGATCTGGAGTGCGGGCTGTCCCCGGCCGACGCGGTGAGCGTCGGCGAAGAAGGCGTCACGGCGGAAAGGCTCAAGCGCGGCGACGGCGTCAGGCGTACCCGCAGCGATCAGCTGCCGTTCCAGCGGCGCGGCGAAGGCGCCCGACAGGACCAGGACGGCCAGCGCCGGGATCGCCACCCAGATCAAGGCGTAGGCGCCGTGCTGGGCCGGACGCGAATGGGCTGTCGTCCCCGCCAGCCGCCGCCGCGCCAGCGCCCGGCCGCCCACGAAGGCGGCCGCGCCGAGCGCGAGGATGACCAGCAGGCAGATCCAGATCATTCGAAGTCCGGGCGGAAACGGCGCGAATCGTCGGAACCGGAGCGCCCGGTTCGACGTGGCGCGACTTCTGCCCGTGAATGGTCAGCGGATTAAGACAGCCGCATGACAGTTCCATTACAGCGGCCGGGCCGCCCGCGCCTCACCCCAGGCGGGCGATCGGCGCCGCCTCGCGCCGCTGCGCCGTCATCGGGAACCAGGCGGTGAAGGCCGCGCCCTGCCCCGGGGCGCTCTCGACCATCAGACCGCCCTGGTGGCGGTTGATGATGTGCTTGACGATGGCCAGCCCCAGGCCGGTGCCCTGCCGTTCGCCGCTCTTCTGGCCCTCGATGCGGTAGAAGCGCTCGGTCAGGCGCGGCAGGTATTCGCGCGCCATGCCGGGACCGTGGTCGCGCACCGTCACCGCCGCATAGGCGGTCCCCGCCGAACGGTCCGGCGACACCAGAGGCAGGCGGTTCGCCCCCGGCATCCGCGCCGCCGAGGCCTCGTCGAACGACAGGTCGGCGCACACCGTCACCTCCACCCGCCCGCCCGCGGTCGAATATTTCAAGGCGTTGTCCAGCAGGTTCTGCACCACCTGGATAATCTCGTCGCGGTCGCCGTTGACCGAGGCCCGCGCCTCGCCGCGATCCAGCGCCACCGTCACCTGCTTCTCCTGGACCAGCACGCTGACCGCATCGACCACGTCGCCGGCGGCGCGATCCAGGTCGACGCGGCCGGAAGGCGGAATATGCTCGTTCAGTTCGATCCGGCTCAGCGACAGCAGGTCGGCGACCAGGCGCGTCATCCGTTCGGCCTGGGCGGCCATGATGTCCAGGAAGCGGTCGCGGGCCGCCGAATCCTCGCGCGCATGGCCCTTCAGCGTTTCGATGAAGCCGCTCAGCGAGGCCAGCGGCGTGCGCAGCTCATGGCTGGCGTTGGCCAGGAAGTCGACGCGCATCATCTCGCTTCGCCGCGCGTCGGTCTCGTCGCGCAGCACGATCAGGGCCAGCGGCGGGCCATCCTCCCCCAGCGGCCGCGTCCATGCGCGCCAGCGCCGGTCCCTCTGCCCTCCGGTGGCGTAGTCGGTGGTGCGCGACACGCCGCCGAACAACGCCTCGTCCACCGCCTCCAGCACGCCCGGCTCGCGCATGACCTGGACCAGCAGCGCCCCCTGCCGCTGGATGCGCAGCAGGTCGCGGGCGGCCGCATTGGCCATGATCACCCGCCGCCCCGCGATGTCGTCGGGCTCTCCGCCGCTGACGACCAGCACGGGATCGTCCAGCCCTTCGAAGACCTGGTCCAGCAGGTGGGCCTCGACCCCGTCCGGCTCGGCGTCGGCGTCGCGCGTCTCGGTCGCCGCCGTCGCGGCTGTTCGGCGCGGATGCGCATTCAGCAGCCAGGCCGACCCGGCCGTCGCCGCCGCCCCGCCGACCAGCCAGCCGGCCAGCTCCGGATGGGCGATCGCCAAGGCCAGCAGCACCGTCACGGCGATCGCGATGCTGGCGCCCACGGTCCACATGCGGGACGCGGGCGTCGGCGCGACGGGCGATGTCTGGAATTCATAGGGCATGGGCGGACGCATCCGAACGACGAACGTCCATCCTTGCACGGATTCTGTGACGACGCGCCGACAGGGCGCGCCCGTCGCCGCCCTCATCGCACGTTTTCTTTAGGACTTTCGGCGAGGCTTGCGCTCGAAAGGGGACGGCGTGGATCACTTCATCGCAAGCCTGGGCCAGGGTCACGACTGGGGGCTGATCGCCCTCGCGGCGGCGCTTTGCGTCGGCGGCCTCGCCGCGGCCTTCTGGCTGATGAACCGGGCCTGGACCTGGGGCGGCGCGCGCGGACGCCGGCCGGGCCTCCTGGCGGCTCTGACCGCCGCCGGCACGGTCTGGGCCACGCACTGCCTGGTGATGCAGAGCTATGTCGCCGGTTCGGGCCTCGCCGTCGCCTACGACCCGCTCTTGACCCTCGCCTCCTTCTGCATCGGCATGGCCGCCGTCCCGCTGTCCGTGGTCGTCACCTTCCGCGAGGACAGCCGCCGCATGAAGGCGGCCGGCGGAGCGGTCGGCGTGCTGGGCGTGGCGGCCATGCACTATGTCGGCCTGGCCGCCTTGCGCGCGCCCGCCTCGATCGACTGGAGCGGATCGTTGGTGGTCCTGTCCGTGATCGCCGGTTCGGCGACGGCCGCCGTCGCCGGCTACGCCTATCGGCGAGGGCCGATGCACAGCCTGGCCCTGCTGGCGCTCGCCGACGCGGGCGCTATCATCCTACTGCACCTGCTGGGGCTGATGGCGGTGGTCCTGACCCCGGACGCGGCTCAGGCGCCCGCGACGGGCCTGTCCGCCGGTCTGGTCAATGGCGCCACCCTGGCCGGCGTCGTGCTGATCGCCGGGGCGGTCGGACTGACCGCCGGGATGAACCACCTGTCGCGCTCCGGCGCCCTGAAGCGGCTGCGCGAAGCCGTCGACGCCATGCCCGGCGGCCTGGCCTTCTACGACGCCGACGACCGCATCGTGTTGTGGAACGCCCGCTACGCCGAGGTGAATCCCGAACTGGGGCCGCACCTGCGGGTCGGGCTGTCCTTCCGGGAGATCCTGCGCATCGGACTGGACCAGGGCGGTTATGACGAGGCCGTCGGCCGGGAGGAGGCCTGGCTGGAGGAACGGCTGGAGGCGCGCCGCCAATGCTCCGCGACGCTGGAACAGCACATCCTGGGCGACCGCTGGCTGCGGGTCCAGGACCGGCGCACGGCCGAAGGCGGCCTGGTCACCATCTGCACCGACATCACCGACCTGAAGCGCGACGCCCAGGCCCTGGAGGAGGCGCGCGACGCGGCCGAGGCCGCCAACGTCGCCAAGAGCCAGTTCCTGGCCAATATGAGCCACGAGATTCGCACGCCCCTGAACGGCGTCATCGGCCTGGCCCAGGCCCTGGCCAAGACGGAGTTGGACTCAGAGCAGCAGGAGATGCTGGACCTGATCCAGTCCTCGGGCCGCACCCTGCAGACCCTGCTCAGCGACATCCTGGACCTGGCCCGCGTCGAATCCGGCAAGCTGGAGTTGGCCGAGGACGACTTCGACCTGGCCCGGACGGTTCGCGAGGCCGCCCAGCTCTATGCCGAGAACGCCCGCGACAAGCACCTGGAGTTCAACGTCGATATCGACGTCGAGGACGGGCTGTGGGTGCGCGGGGACCCCGTGCGCCTGAAGCAGATTCTGACCAACCTGATCTCCAACGCCATCAAATTCACCCATCAGGGCTTCGTCAGCCTGACGGTCCAGCGCAGCCTGGCGCGGAACGACCGCCCCACTCTGTGCTTCACGGTCGAGGACACCGGCATCGGCTTCGACGCCCAGACGCGCGGACGCCTGTTCCAGCGCTTCGAACAGGCCGACGGCGGCATCACGCGCCGGTTCGGCGGCTCGGGCCTCGGCCTGTCGATCTGCCGGCAGCTGGCCGAGATGATGGGCGGCGACCTGGACTGCGAGAGCGAGCCTGGCGGCGGCTCCGCCTTCATCCTGACCCTGCCGCTGGTGCAGGCGGCCGCTCCGTCGCGCGCGGCGCCAGACGACGCGCCGGCGCCGGCTCGTGAGGACCGGCGCGTCCGCGTGCTGGCGGCCGACGACCACCCCACCAACCGCCGCGTGATCGAGCTGATCCTGGCGCAGGCCGGCGCCGAGGTCGTCCTGGCCGAGACCGGCGCCCAGGCCCTGGAGGCCTTCCGCGCCCAGGCCTTCGACCTGGTGCTGATGGACATGCAGATGCCGGTGATGGACGGCCTGACCGCCACCCAGGAGATTCGCCTGCACGAAGCCGCGCTGGGCGCCGCGCCGACGCCGGTGGTCATGCTGACCGCCAACGCCATGCCCGAGCATGTGGCCGCCGGTCTCGCCGCCGGCGCCGACCATCACCTGTCCAAGCCCTTCAACGCCGCCGACCTGCTGGCCATCGTGGCCGATCCGGCCTCGCTGATCCGCCGCCGCGCCCAGGCGGCCTGAGCGGCGGCCGATCCAGGCGGTTGCGCCCAGGCCGCGATGCGTGTAATAGCCCGCGCTCTTGAATTCGAGGGTTCATGACCCCGCCGCGCGGGCCCTTTCGTCAGCGCGGCGTTTCCGTTGTTTGTTGAGGCAGCCAGATGGCCGAGATCATTCTAAACGTGGACGTCCGTGAAGGCGTCGGCACCGGCGGCGCCCGCGCCGCGCGTCGCGCCGGCGCCGTGCCGGGCGTGCTGTACGGCGGCGACAAGGCCCCGGTCGCCATCGCGGTGAACGAGAAGGACTTCCGCAAGTCGCTCTACACCGGCAAGCTGCTGGGCCACCTGGTGACGCTGAAGTACGGCGACGAGACCCAGCCGGTCATCGCCAAGGACGTCCAGTTCGACCCGGTCACCGACCGTCCGATGCACTTCGACCTGATGCGCGTCGACGAGAAGGGCACGATCAAGATCGAGGTTCCGGTCCACTTCAAGAACCTGGAAGACGCCCCCTTCAACCGCCAGGGCGGTTCGCTGGAAGTCGTCCGTCACGCCGTGGAAGTGTCGGTCCGCGCCGACCGCATCCCGGAAGAGCTGGTCGTCGACCTGATGAACCACAAGATGGGCGACACCATCCGCATTTCGGACATCGACCTGAAGGGCGCCGAGCCGACCATCGGCGACCGCGACTTCGTGATCGCGACCATCAAGGTGTCCTCGGCCGCCCTGTCGGCCGCCGCCGACGAGGCCGCGGACGCCGCGGAGGCCCCGGCCGAAACCACTGAAGAGAAGAGCGAAGACTGAGCCTTCCATCCTTCGCGAGGATTACGCCCCGCCCGGTTCGCCGCGGCGGGGCTTTTCTTTGACCGGAAGGACCGGCTGTCCTAAATTCCAGCACATGGACGGCGCGCCCCCCCCTTCCGAGGAGTCCGACCCCGGCGACATGCGCGCGCGCGGGTACAAGGAAGTGCGCCGCTGGGTGGTCGATCTCGAAGCGCCGGGCGTGCGGGATCGAATTCGCGACGCCGTGGACCGCATCAACGCCTCCGAAGAGGACGCCCAGGTCCTGGCCGACATGGAAGAGATAACCGCCGATCTATGGGCCTCGCTTCCTGAATGAAGCGCGGCGACCTTCTGATCGTCGTCCTGTCCGGCGACTACGGCAAGCCGCGGCCCGCCGTGCTCGTGCAGAGCGAGGCGCTGTTCGACGCCGAAAGCCTGCTGGTCTGTCCCATGACATCCGACGCCTCGACGGCGGGTCCTTTCCGGATGATGATCGCCCCTGGGCCTGAGAATGGCCTGGGCGCGCCTTCCGTGATCATGACCGACAAGGTGACGGCCGTGCCGCGTCGGCGGTGTCGCGAACGCATCGGACAACTCACAGCCGCTGAACTGAGCGCGCTCGATTCCAGCTTGATGTTCGTCCTCGGTCTGGGCGACTGAACGTCATGATCATCATCGCGGGGCTCGGCAATCCGGGCGCGAAGTACGAGAAGAACCGGCACAACATCGGCTTCATGGCGGCCGACGAGATCGCGCGCCGCTGGCGCTTCGGGACCGCTCGGGCCAAGTTCCAGTCGATCGTCAGCGAGGGCGAGGTCGACACGCCGGACGGCCCGGTCAGGGTCCTGCTGATGAAGCCCCAGACCTATATGAACGAGAGCGGCCGCGCCGTCGGAGAGGCGGCGCGCTTCTACAAGATCAAGCCGTCCGAGATCATCGTCTTCCACGACGAGATCGATCTGGCGCCCGGCCGCTTCCGCATGAAGACCGGCGGCGGCGCGGCGGGCCAGAACGGCATACGATCGCTGATCAGCCAGATCGGTCCCGACTTCCGCCGCGCCCGCATGGGCATCGGCCATCCGGGCGAGAAGCATCTGGTCATGCCGCATGTGCTGGGCGACTTCCACAAGGCGGACCAGCCGTGGTTGAACGCCCTGCTCCAGGCCTGCGCCGACGCCCTGCCCTTCGCCCTGGCCGGCGACGACGAGCGCTACCAGGGCGAGGTGATGCGCCTGGCCCCCGCGCCCAAGTTCAGCCCCCGCCAGGCGGCGCGCGGCGAACTGTAGGAACACTACGCCGGACCTCCGGGTTCTCCCTTGTGCAAGGAGAGCTCGCCATGCCGACGAGGAAATGGTCCCAGCACGTCACCGACACCAGCGACGCCCTGGACGTGAAGCCGCACCTGTTCGAATCCGACGATCCCAAGACGATCGCCCGATCCCTGAAGCGCAGCGCCGAACACAGCCGCCGCAAGAAGGGCACGCCCTTCCAGTCGGCCATGTCCATGCTGACCTTCTACATCAATCGCGCCGGGGAAAACCTGCCGGCCGAGCGCGTGAAGGTGCTGGAAAAGGCCAAGGATGAACTGCGGGTCGCCTTCGGCCGCGAACCCAGGGCGTCGCATTGACCGCCCGCCCCTAGGCCTGGGCGTCGAAACGACGTAAAGCCGGCGCGTGACCCGCAGCCAGGCCGACAATTGGTCCATCGCGAAGTCGCTGGCCTTCCTGGCGGCGGTGTTCGCGCTCGCGCTCGGGACCCTGCTGCCCTTCGCGGCGCTGGCGGCGGCGCGGCCGGGCCATCCCCTGGTCATCTGTTCGGCCGAAGGCCCCCGGACCATCCAGGTCGGCGGCGTCGATGGCCCGATCCGCAAGGATGTCGGCGTCAAGTGCGCCGCCTGCGTCATGCCGTTGGCCGCCGCCCTCCCGGCGCCGCCCGCGCCCGAGCCCGTCCGCGTTATCCGCCGGCTCGAGCCGGTCGCCTACGCCGCGGTCCCGGCCAGCCCCCCGCCGCCGGCCCGCGCCCCGCCGCGTCCGCCCTCCACAGCTCCGCCCCACGCCTGAATCCGGACTTCGAACCCGCGCGTCGGCCCATGCCGCGCGCCTGATCGTCTCTGCATTCAGGAAACCTCCCATGTCTCTGCACCTGAGGGCGGCGCCCGGCGCGCTGCTGCTCGCGGCCGTGGCCGCACCCGCGCCCGTCCTGGCCCAGGCGTCCCAACCCGTCGTTCTCGACAGCGTCATCGTCACCGCCCGCCGGGACGAGACCGATCCCGCCGTGGTGGCCGAGGCGCGTGACCGGCTCAGCCGCACGCCCGGCGCCGTGGCCGTCGTCTCGGCCGAATCCTACGCCGACCGCTATGCGCCGAACCTGGCCGACGTGCTGCGCGACGCGCCGGGCGTCTACGCCCAGAAGAAGTGGGGCGGCGACGTCCGCCTGTCGATCCGGGGCTCCGGCGTCGGCAATCCCAACCACAACCGCGGAACCCTGCTGGCGCAGGACGGCGTGCCGTTCAACGAGGCCGACGGCTATGGCGACTTCCAGCTGATCGACCCGCTGATCGCCCGCTACACCGAGGTCTACAAGGGCGGCAACGCCCTGCGCTTCGGCGGCGCCCTGCTGGGTGGGGCGATCAACCTGGTCACGCCCACCGGCCGCACCGCCGGCTCGGACCTCAGCCTGCGCCTGGACGGCGGCGCCTGGGGGACGGCCCGCCTTCACGCCGAGGCCGCCGCCGTGCGCGGCGACTGGGACGGCTTCGCCGCCGTCACCGGCCAGTCCGTCGACGGCTGGCGCGACCAGAGCGAGGGCCAGTCCCTGCACCTGTCCGCCAATCTTGGCCGGACCTTCGGCCAGGACCGGGAGGTGCGCCTGCTGGTCTCCGGCGGCGACATCCATCAGGAGATCCCCGGCAGCGTGGACCTGGACGCCGCCCTGTCCGATCCGCGCGCAGCGAACCCCGGCAATGTCGCCCTCAACTACCAGCGCAACATGGTCTCCATCCGCTCGGCCCTCCAGACCCACTGGCGGCTGGGCGAATCCACCGTCTTCGAGGGCGCGCTCTACGGGACATGGAAGGACCTGGACCATCCGATCTTCCAGGTCCTGGACCAGCAGAGCCGCAACTACGGCGCCTTCGGCCGGTTCGACTGGCGGGGGCGGGTCGCCGGCCTGCGCGCCGACGCCTTCTACGGCCTGTGGCTCCGCCAGGGCGACCTGGACGCCCGGCAGTGGGTCAATCTGAACGGCGAGCACGGCGCCCTGACCGCCCGCAGCGACCAGAACGCCAAGGGACTGGACGCCTTCGCCGAGGGCCGCCTGTTCGTCACCGACCGGCTGGCCCTGGTCGCCGGCGGGACCTGGGGCCGGGCCGAGCGGGACTATCGCAGCTTCGCCGTCCCCGGCGCGCCCGCGACCTTCGACCTGGAGACCGGCAAGACCTACGACTGGTTCGCGCCCCGCGCCGGCCTGCTGTGGGAGACCGAGGACGGCGCCCAAGTGTTCGCCAACGTCACCCGCTCGGTCGAGCCGCCGAATTTCTCCTCCCTATCGCCCACCACCGGCGGCTTCCAGCCGCTGGTCCCGCAGGAGGCCGTGACCTGGGAGGCCGGGACGCGCGGCCGGCGCGGCGCCGTCACCTGGGACCTGACCGCCTATCGCGCCGAGCTGGAGCATGAACTGCTGAACTTCATTCCCGACGCCGGCCTGGGCATTCCGGCGGCGACCTTCAACGCCGGTCCGACCGTGCACCAGGGGATCGAGGCCGGGTTGGACTGGCGCTTCGCGCCGGGCTGGCGGCTGCGCCAGACCTACGCCTGGTCCGACTTCTTCTTCGAGGACGACAAGGTCTATGGCGACAACCGCCTGCCCGTCGTGCCGCCGCACCTGTACCGGGCGGAGTTGCGCTACGACCACCCGTCCGGCTGGTTTGCCGCGCCCGGCGTGGAATGGTCGGTCGCCGAGTCCTGGGTCGACTACGCCAACACCCTGAAGGCGCCGTCCTATGCGGTCGCCAACCTGAACCTGGGCTGGAACATGACGCCCCGCGTCGCCGCCTTCGCCGACATCCGCAACCTGTTCGATGAGCGGTATGTCTCCAACTTCAGCGCCGTCACCGACGCCCGCGCGGCGTCCACCGCCGTCTTCTTCCCCGGCGACGGACGGTCCCTGTTCGTCGGCCTGCGCCTGACCTATTGATGGAGCCCAAGATGAAGCGCCTTCTCCTCCTCCCCTTGGTCGCGCTGGCCGCCTGCGGCCCCCGCCCCGCCCCTCCGGTCCAGGACGCCGCCGTCACGGTGACCGACGCCTGGTGCCGCCCCACGCCGAACGGCGCGCGCGCGGGCGCCTGCTACGCTGCCTTCACCGCTGCGACCGACGATCGGCTGACCGGCGGCTCCAGCCCTCGCGCCGCCCAGCTCCAGATCCATGAGATGAGCATGGCCGGCGGCGTGATGCGGATGGGCGAAATGAAGGACGGCCTGCCCCTGCCGGCGGGGAAGACCGTCACCCTGGCGCCCGGCGGGAACCACATCATGCTGATCGGCCTGACCGGGCCGCTGGTCGAAGGCGAGACCGCGCCCCTGACCCTGCGCTTCGCCTCGGCGTCCGAGGTGACGGTGCAGGCCCCGGTGCGAGCCCCGTCCATCGATCACGCCGGCCACTGAGCCCCTCTTTCGCGCGCGAGCCTGACAAACGGCTTCGAACCCGCTAAAGGCTCGCGCCTCAAGAGGATACCCATGGCCCTGAAAGTCGCGATCGTCGGCCTGCCCAACGTCGGCAAGTCCACCCTGTTCAACGCCCTGACCAAGACGGCGGCGGCCCAGGCGGCCAACTATCCGTTCTGCACCATCGAGCCGAACACCGGCGACGTGGCGGTGCCGGAGCCGCGCCTGAACGCTCTGGCGGCCATCGCCGGCTCCAAGGAGATCATCCCCGCCCGCATCACCTTCGTCGACGTCGCCGGCCTGGTGCGCGGCGCGTCGAAGGGCGAGGGCCTGGGCAACCAGTTCCTGGCCAACATCCGCGACTGCGACGCCATCGCCTTCGTCGCCCGCTGCTTCGTCAACGACGACATCACCCACGTCGAGAACCGCATCGACCCGATCGCCGACCTGGAGATCATCGAGACGGAGCTGATGCTGGCCGATCTGGAGAGCCTGGAGCGCCGCCGTCCGCAGTTGGAGAAGCGCGCCAAGTCCTCCGGCGACAAGGAGGCGGCGCTGACGCTGAAACTGGTCGACGCCGCCCTGGCCCAGCTGAACGCCGGCAAGCCCGCGCGCCTGGCCGAGGTGTCCAAGGAGGACAAGAAGGCCTGGGACATGCTCCAGCTCCTGACCGCCCTGCCGGCCCTCTATGTCGCCAACGTCGACGAGGGTTCGGCCGCCGAGGGCAACGCCCTGTCGGCCCAGGTCGCCGAGCGCGCCAAGGCGGACCATGCCGAGACGGTCGTCATCTCGGCCCAGATCGAATCCGAGATCGCCGTGCTGGACGACGAGGAACAGGCCGAATTCCTGGAGACCCTGGGCCTGCAGGAGCCGGGCCTGAACCGCCTGATCCGCGGGGCTTACCACCTGCTGGGCCTGCAGACCTATTTCACCGTGGGTCCGAAGGAGGCTCGGGCCTGGACCATCCCGGTCGGCGCCACCGCGCCCCAGTCCGCCGGCGTGATCCACACCGATTTCGAAAAGGGCTTCATCCGCGCTGAGACCATCGCCTACGACGACTATGTCGCGCTGAAGGGCGAAACGGGGGCCAAGGAAGCGGGCAAGATGCGCGCGGAAGGCAAGAGCTACGTCGTCAAGGACGGCGACGTGATGCACTTCCTGTTCAACACCTGAGGCGATCGGCGACGGCTGTCGTCGCCGCGTCCCTGTCCGCAACCGCGCAACACGCCGCAGCCTTCCTTAATCGTCATCCTCGGGCTTGACCCGAGGATCGGATGATCCGCGCCCCGTGCGATGGGACGGACGCCGGCCTCGCCCCACGCCCGATCCTCGGGTCAAGCCCGAGGATGACGGTTGAGCAGGAGGGGTGGCGGCGCGCCAAACGGCGGTCGCGCCGAACCGGCGCCTACCCCGCCTTCTTCAGCATCTTCACCAGATCATTCCCCTGCCCCGCCGGCTTCGGCGACCCCGGGCACCGGCCCAGCTTGGCCACCGCCCCGTCGCGGTCCAGGTAGGTCAGGGTCAGCATGTCGCCGCTGACCGCAAGACGCACCGTCTCTCGGTGTTCCTGGCCCTCGGCCTGGCAGACCAGATTCGCGTCATAGGCGCCCGGCGTCTCGACGATGCGAGCGATATCGCAGCTGTTCTCATAGCCCTCGAACCGCATCGGCGTGAGGGTGATCGGCCGGCGTTCCCCTCGGGGATCGGCGCACCAGGCGGCGTTGGCGCTCCACACGCCGACGAAGCTGGGCGCGCCGCGGCTGGCCAGGGACGAGGGACCCGGCGGCTCGATCTCGCGCAGGGCCTCGGGCGACTGCACCGGCGCGGCCGGCTGGTCGGGCGGATTGACGGAGGAGTCGCCGCAGCCGGCGGTCAACGAAGCCGCGGTCATGGCGAGCAGGGACGGAAGGAGCGCTCTCATGGCTTGGCAACGCGAAAGGCCAAGCTCGGGTTCAACAGGCCGCCGCCGAACCGGCGACGGCCTGCATCCTCAACCGACTATTGGCGCGCCGCGTCGCTGCGGGCGCGGACCTGGCCGAACTCCGACGTCGGCTTCCAGGTCGGCCATTCGTCGCTGTTGGCCAGGTTCATGCCCAGCCGATAGATCAGGGTCAGGTTCTCGACGGCGCTGGTCATGTCCCAGTCTTCCGACCACTCGTCCGACGCCTGGTGATAGACCCGGCCGAAGCGCTCGCGCCACGCCGCCCAGCCGGCCTCCTTGCCGCCGTCGACGAAGTCCACGCCGTGCCAGGGCATCAGCGCCGGCACGCCCGCCCGCGCGAACGGGAAGTGGTCGGAGCGGTAGTAGAACCCCTGATCCGGCTGGCCGTCGTCGGAGACGTAGCGGCCTTCGGCCTTGGCCAGGGCGTCGAGATCGTCCTCAAGGCTGTTCTGGCCCTTGCCGAAGATCGGCACGTCGCGCGTCGGGCCCGACAGCGGCAGCATGTCGATGTTGATGTCGGCCACCGTCGTCTCCAGCGGATAGACCGGATCGGCGACATAGGCGTAGGACCCCAGAAGCCCCATCTCCTCGGCCGCCATGTGGGCGAAGACCACGGTCCGCTCCGGCGGCGGCGCCTTGGCGAACTCGCGCGCCATCTCCAGCACGCCGATGGTGCCCGAGGCGTTGTCCCAGGCGCCGTTGAAGATGGCGTCGCCGTTCGCGCCCGGATGCTCGGTGTTGACGCCCAGGTGGTCCCAGTGGGCCGAATAGATGATGGTCTCGTTCGGGCGCTGCGTCCCCTCGATCTTGGCCAGCAGGTTATGGGTGACCAGTTCGCTGACCGTCTCGGACTGCTTGACCGACAGGGTCACGCCCTCAAGCGCCATCGCCTTGAACGAACCGCTTTGCAGGCTTTCCAGGACCGAGACGTCCAGGCCGGCGGCCTGCGCCATCTGATGGGCCGCGGCCTCGCTCAGCGAGGCGGTGAACTCCAGGTCCGCCGCACCCGGCGTCAGGATGCGCTGGCGTCCGCCGAACGCCGCCGCGCGGCGCCAGTCGCGCTCGTTGGCGATGGTGACCACGCCGGCCGCGCCACGACGGAAGGCCTCGTCTGCCTTATAGGCCGCCGACTGATAGTTGGTGGTGTACTCCCCGTTGAACAGGTCGCCGTCCGGCTCGCCGCTGACGACGACCACGACCTTGCCGCGCACGTCGATGTCGCCATAGTCGTCCCAGTTCCGTTCGGGCGCCGTGATGCCATAGCCGGCGAAGACGACGGGGGCGGAGACGATGTCGGCCTGGCCGTCGTTCGACACGGCGCGCACGATCACGTCCGTGCCCTGGACCAGGGCGTGGCTCTGGCCGTCGGGCCCGGTCCAGCTGGCCGAGGCGGCGCCCTCGACCGGCGTGTACTGCTTCAGGTGGATGGCCTGGGTCCACTGGCCGTTCGGACCGCCCGGCTTCAGCCCCATGGCCTCGTACTGGGCCTGGAGGAAGGCCATCGTCTTCTCTTCGCCCTCCGTGCCGGGCTTGCGGCCCTGGAAGTCGTCGGCGCTGATCGTGCGGATCTCATCCGACAGGCGCTGGGCGGAGAAGTCCTGGGCCGAGGCCGCGGAGGCGATCATCGCCAGGGCGGCGACGCTGGTGGCTAGGAAGGCGCGCATGGGCTCTCACTCAATGATGCAGAGGGTCGCAGGTGTAAGGCGGGGTCCTCCGGACGCCGCCTTACTTTTTTGTCATGTTCAACGCCGACGTGCGGCGCTCTCGGCACGGACCGATCCGAATTCGGACCCCGGCTTCCATTCCGGCCAGACGCGGCTGTTCGCCAGATCGCGACCGACCTCATAGACCACGTCCAGATCCTCGATCATGCCGCGATAGTCCCAGTCCGGCTCCCATTCGTCGGCGGCCTGGTGATAGCGGTTGCGGCCGTACTCGGCCGCCGCCTCCTGACGCGCGGCGATCGGCTCGTCGCGGAAATCGCCGGAGCCTTCCAGATAGGCCATCGGCACGCCGCGCTTGGCCAGCGGGAAGTGGTCGGAGCGGAAATAGCCGCCCGCGCCGGGGTTGCGGTCCGGCTCGATCTCGCGGCCCTGCTTCGCCGCCTCGGCCGCCGCCCGTTCGTCCAGGCTCGACTGGCCGTAGCCGACGACCCCCAGCTTGGAGAGGCGGCCATTGACGTTCATCGCGTCCATGTTGAAGCCCGCGACCGTCGTCTCCAGCGGATAGACCGGATTGGCGGCATAGTATTCGGAACCCAGCAGGCCGCTCTCCTCGGCCGTGAAGCTAATCATGACGATCGAGCGTTCGGGGCGCGGCCCCTGGCCGTACAGGCGCGCGATCTCCAGCAGCCCCGCCGTGCCGGTGGCGTTGTCGACGGCGCCGTTGAAGATGCGGTCGCCCTTCGCGTCCGGTTCGCCCATGCCGATATGGTCCCAATGGCCGGTGTAGAGGATTGTCTCGTCCGGATGGGTCGTCCCCGGCAGGCGGGCGAGGACGTTGTGGGTGACGATCTGGCTGGTCGCCACAGCGAAGTCGGTGGAGAAGCCGGCGCCGTTCAGCGTCACCGGCTGGAAATCGCGCCGCCGCGCCTGGGCCTTCAGCGCCTCGAAGTCCAGACCGGCGCGCTGGAACAGCTCCACGGCCACGTCGCGCTGGATCCAGCCCTCGACCGGGATGCGTTCGGCGGCGGGGTTCTCGCGGACGATGTCGAACTGGGGCACGCCCCAGCTGTTGGCCACCGTGGTCCAGCCATAGGAGGCCGCCGCCGTCTCGTGGACGATCAGCACGCCCGCCGCGCCTTGCCGCGCCGCCTCCTCGTACTTGTAGGTCCAGCGGCCATAATAGGTCATGGCCCGGCCGCCGAAGGTGTTCAGATCCGGCTCCTCGAAATCCGGATCGTTGACCAGCACGACCAGAACCTTGCCGCGCATGTCCTGGCCCTTGAAGTCGTCCCACTGGCGCTCCGGCGCCTTGACGCCATAGCCGACGAAGACCAGCGGCGCGTCGGCCAGGCTGACGTGATCCCCCGGCAGGCGGGTGGAGATCGCCGCCTCGCGCCCCTGGGTCATCGGCAGGGTCCAGTCGCCGGCCTTCAGCGAGGCCGTCACGTTCGACACGGTGAAACGGTTCAGCGTCACGTCCTGGGTCCAGCCGCCGTTCGGCCCGCCCGGCTCGAAGCCGGCGGCGGCGTACTGCTCGCTCAGATAGCGGATGACCTTGTCCTCGGCCGGAGTGGCGATGCCCCGCCCTTCGAAGCTGTCGTCCGACAGGATGCGGATGTGCTCGGACAGGCGCGCCGCGTCGAACGCGGCCGGCGCCGGCGCGGCGCGCTCCGTCGTGGCGCAGCCCGCGACCAGCACGGCGCCCGCCGCCACGGCGAGAATGGATGTACGCATGATCGATATGCCCCTCGGCCCCACAAACAGGCCGCGAACCTAGACGGCGGGATCGGAGGTGTCGATGCGAACGGTCGTCAGGGCGTCACCGCTCCCGCCGCCGGCCAGTCGCTGTCGCCCGTCCGGGTCAGGCGCATTTCGATCACCCGCATCGGCTCGCGGCCGGGCATGACGAAGTCGCCGCTCTCGGTCCAGACGCCGTTCTCGAAGCGGGTATGATAGCGAACCTCGCCGCCCTGCGCGGGCGTGGTCCAGTCGAAGCCCGTCTCCGTCGCCTCCAGCGGCACGTCGATCGCCATGCCGTTGGCGTAGGAGCGCATGACGAAGCCGTCCTTCTCCTCGTCCCAGCTGACGATGGCGAAGGCGTTGAACGCGGTCTTTCCGTCCTCGCCGTAGCTGTGGCCCTCGATGACCTTGATGGAGCCGCCCAGCATCGGACCGATGCGTTCGGTGTGCCGCAGTTCCAGGGTGCGGCCCATGCCGACCGTCACCGTCGCCGTCCCCCGCCATTCGCCGTCCATCCAGGCCAGCCGCCGCAGCGCCTCGCGCTGGGCCGGCGATCCCTCGGGCTGCTGCGCCTGGGCCAGCGCGGAGACCGGCCGCATGGCCGGCGCCGCACACGCCAGGACGGCCGCGAACATCAGGACGGAACGACGCTTCATCGGGCTTCTCCCATTTACTTTACATTATAAAGCACTTTTCTATTTGTAATGGCAAGCCCGAAAAAGCCCGCCGGCGGAACCGGCGGGCTGATCGGTCGGACGGGCGGCGTGGGGCTTAGTGCGCCACGCCCTTCCAGATGCGGCGATAGCTGGCGTAGGTGATCCCCGCGAAGATCAGCAGGAAGATCAGCACGCCGAAGCCGGCCTGCTTGCGCTCCACCATCTTGGGCTCGGAGGCCCAGGCGATGAAGGCGGCGACGTCCTTGGCGTACTGGTCCACCGTCTGGGCCGAGCCATCGTCATAGGTGACCAGCCCATCCTTCAGCGGCGGCGGCATGGCGATGAAGCCGCCCGCCGGGACATGCTCCGGATCGCCGGTCCAGAACGGCGTCAGGTCGCCGCTCATGAAGGGGTTGTAGTGCTGGCCCTCGCGGATCGTCAGCCCGGCCGGCGCGTCGCGATAGCCCGCCAGCAGCGAATAGATGTAGTCGGCGCCGCCGTGGCGGGCCTTGGCCATCACCGACAGGTCGGGCGGCGCGGCGCCGCCGTTGCCCGCCGCCGCCGCCGTGGCGTTGGCGTAGGGGGCGCGGAACTTGTCGGCCGGCGTGGCGTCGCGCTGGACCGGCTCGCCGGTCTCGCTGTCGATGTCCGGCACCTGGACCTCGGCGGCCAGGGCCTTCACCACCGGATTGTCGTTCGGGTTCGGATACTTGGCGTTGAAGAACGGCCCATGGGCGTCGCCCAGGTTCCGGTAGTGCAGCATGTTCATGCTGTGACAGGCCGAGCAGACCTCGTGATAAACCTTGTAGCCGCGCTGGAGCTGGCCCTGGTCGAAGGTGCCGAACGGCCCGTCGAAGCTGAAGCCGCCCGAATGCGGATGGGCGGCGCCGCCTTCGGCCAGGGCCGGGGCGGCGGCGGTCATCAGGCCGAGCGCGGCGGCGGCCGAGGCGATGATCCTGGAGATCGTCACGGTCTTTTTCCCAATCGTCATGATCGCGCTCAGCCCTTCTTCTCGGGCGAGGCCGGGGCGGCGGCCGGAACCGCGTCGGGTCCGGTCAGCACGGGCTCGGAGATGGTCGCCGGGATCGGCAGCGGCGTTTCCTTCAGGCCCACCCACGGCATGATCACCACGAAGAAGGCGAAGTAGTAGAGGGTGAACAGGCGCGTCAGCCACAGGTAGCTGTTCAGCTGGCCGTCGAAGACGACGAAGCTGGGCATGCCCGGGATCACCGGCGCGTCCGGCAGCTGCCCGCCGCACCAGCCCAGACCGAAGCCCACCACCAGGAAGATGATGAAGAAGGTCCGCATGGTCGGGCGGTAGCGCATGGAGCGCACCTTGGACGTATCCAGCCACGGCAGGACGAACAGCACGCCGATGGCGCTGAACATCGCCACCACGCCGCCGAACTTGTCCGGGATGGCGCGCAGGATGGCGTAGAAGGGCAGCATGTACCACTCGGGCACGATGTGCGCCGGCGTCTGCAGCGGGTTGGCCGGAATGTAGTTGTCGGCGTGGCCCAGGGCGTTCGGCTGATAGAAGACGAAGACCGAGAACAGGATCAGGAACAGGATGATGGCGAAGCCGTCCTTGACCGTGAAATACGGGTGGAACGGCACCAGGTCCTTCTTGGCCCGGTCCTTGGGGATCAGGATGCCGACCGGGTTGTTCTGGCCGGCGTGGTGCAGGGCCCACAGGTGCAGCACCACGCAGCCCAGGATGGCGAACGGCAGCAGGTAGTGCAGCGAGAAGAAGCGGTTCAGCGTCGCGTTGTCGATCGCCGGCCCGCCGCGCAGCCAGATCAGGATCGGCTCGCCGATGCCGGGGATGGCCCCGATCAGGTTGGTGATGACTTCGGCGCCCCAGAAGGACATCTGGCCCCACGGCAGGACGTAGCCCAGGAAGGCGGTGGCGATCATCAGGAAGAAGATCACGCAGCCGATGATCCAGATCATCTCGCGCGGCGCCTTGTAGGAACCGTAGTAGAGGCCCCGCAGCATGTGCAGATAGACGGCGATGAAGAACATCGACGCGCCGTTGGCGTGGACGTAGCGGATCAGCCAGCCGCCGTTGACGTCGCGCATGATCCGCTCGACCGAGGCGAAGGCCAGGTCGACGTTCGGCGTATAGTGCATGGCCAGGACGATGCCGGTGACGATCTGCGTCATCAGGCACAGGGCCAGGATGCCGCCGAAGGTCCACCAGTAGTTCAGGTTCTTCGGCGTCGGCAGCGACATGTAGTCGGCGCCGAAGCGGATGATCGGCAGGCGGCTGTCCAGCCACTTCTCGACGCCCGTCTTCGGGACGTAGGTGCTCTCGTGTTCGCTCATGTCCTCCCCCAGGTCCTCAGCCGATCTTCACGCGGGAATCGGACACATATTCATAATCGGGCACGACCAGGTTCTTCGGCGCCGGCCCCTTACGGATGCGGCCCGAGGTGTCGTAGTGCGAGCCGTGGCAGGGGCAGAACCAACCGCCGTAATCGCCCGCCCCGAAGGTCGGCACGCAGCCCAGGTGGGTGCAGGAGCCGACGACGACCAGATACTGCTGGTGGCCGGACTTGACGCGGTCGGCGTCCGTCTGCGGGTCCTTGAGGTCCGACAGGGGCGTGGAGACCGCTTCCTGGATCTCCTTGGCGGTGCGGTAGCGGACGAAGACCGGCTTGCCCTGCCACTTGATGACGACCTGCTGGCCTTCCTGCACCTTGGTCAGGTCGAATTCGATCGACGCCAGGGCCAGGGTGTCCGCCGCCGGGTTCATCTGGTTGATCAGCGGCCAGGCGACCATGACGCCGGCGCCCACGGCCGCGGCGCCCGCGGCGATGTGGATGAAGTCGCGGCGAGTGGCGTCGCCGCCCTCAGCCTCTGGATGCACGACCGATTCGGCCACGTTTCACCTCTCGAACGCCGCGGGAACGCTTGGGAGCACGTCCCCCGGTGCGGCAGTAACCCAAGAACGAAGCCGGAAATCCCCACGGTCCGCCGCCCGCGGCCCCTCGCCGCAAGTTGCTGACGTTTCTTGCGAAACGTTCGCAAAACAGACCGCGACAAACCCCCAGGCCGCGCGTATGGAGGGCCTTAGAATGCGTCTCGCCCTTTTTCAACCGGACATTCCTCAGAACGTCGGCGCCTGCATCCGATTGTCGGCCTGCTTCGGCGTGGAGCTGCACGTGATCGAGCCGGTCGGCTTCCGCTTCGACGACCGCGCGATGAAGCGGGCGGCGCTGGACTACGGCCCGCTGTCGCACATGATCCGCCATGCGGACTGGGACGCCTTCCTGCGCGACCGGCCGGCGGGCCGCCTGGTCCTGTTCACCACGAAGGGGGCGACGCCCCTGCCCGACTTCGCCTTCCGGCCGGACGACACCCTGCTGTTCGGCAAGGAGACGGCCGGCGCGCCCGACCACGTCCACGCCGCCGCCGACGCGCGCGTGGTGATCCCGCTGCGGCCCGAAGCGCGCTCCCTGAACCTGTCGGTCAGCGCCGGCGTCGCCCTGTGGGAAGGCCTGCGCCAGACCGGAGGCCTGCCCGCGCGCTGAACCTTCCCGACGCCGACGGGTTTAGCGCGCATGGCCCGTCGAACGCCCGGCACCCCGCGCGGGAAGATCGCCTTCCATGGCAAACGGATCCTGCCCGCCAGCCACCCCGACCGCGGCGCCATGAAGAGCATGGGCGTGGCGATCGGCGCGACGGCCGTGGTCCTGCTGATCGCGGCTGCCCTCTTCCTCTGGCTGAGCCCCTGGTTCTAGGATCGCCGGCCTTTCCTGCTCCGGCTTGAATCAGGCCGAAGGCTCCAGCCGCGCCATGGACGGCCGCTGATCCGCCTTGGACGCGGCGACGGCCTCCACCGCCCGCATGACCCGCAGCAGGTTCTCGCCGGAGATCTTGCGGATGTCCGCCTCGGTCCAGCCGGCCTCCATCAGCGCCGCCAGGATGCGCGGATAGGCGTCGACGCCGCCCATGCCCTCGGGCAGGCTGCCGATGCCGTCGAAGTCCGCGCCGAGGCCGACATGATCGATCCCGGCGACCTCGCGCACATGCTGGATATGGGCCGTCACGTCCGTCAGGGTCGCCCGGGGAGTCGGATTGGCCGCCCGCCAGGCGTTCATTCCGCCCTCGACCGCCGCCGGATCGCCAGGATTCAGCGCCTTCAGCCGCGCCTCCTCGGCGGCGTGCGACGCGTCCCACGCCCGGACCGCCTCGGACACGAAGCCAGGCGCCAGGTTGATCATCACGATCCCGCCGTCCTCCGGCATCATCCGCAGCACCCGATCCGGCACGTTGCGCGGATGCGCCGTCACCGCCCGCGCCGAGGAATGGGAAAAGATGACCGGCGCCTCGGAAACCCGCATCGCGTCCAGCATGGTGTCCTCGGACACATGGCTCAGGTCGACCATCATGCCCAGCCGGTTCATCTCCCGGACGACCTCCTCGCCGAAGGCGTTCAGCCCGCCCCACTTCGGCGCGTCCGTGGCGCTGTCGGCCCAGGTCGTGGTCTTGGAATGGGTCAGGGTCATGTAGCGGACGCCGGCGCGATGGAACTCGCGCAGCAGGGCCATGGAATCGTCGATCGAATAACCGCCTTCCACGCCGATCAGGCTTGCGATGCGCCCGGAGGCGAAGACCCGGTCCACATCGTCCGCCGTCGTGGCCAGGCCGAACACGTCCGGATGGGCGGCGATGATCCGCTTGGCGGTGTCGATCTGTTCGAACGTCGCCTCGACCGCCTCCTTCGGCGTCAGGCTGGCGGGCACATAGACCGACCAGAACTGGCCGCCCACGCCGCCGGCCCTCAGGCGCGCGATGTCGGTGTGCAGCCGGGTCGAGGCCGACAGGTTCCGGGTCAGGTCGACGGCGTGGACGTCGTTTCCATATTGCCGCCGCAGGGCCCAGGGCAGGTCGTTGTGCCCGTCGATCAGCGGCGTGGTCTTCAGGATCTCCAGCACCCGCGCCTCGCCCGCCTCCTGGGCGTGGGCGGTCCCGGCCAGGACGACGACGGCGGCGGCGGCAAGAAGGCGACGGATCATGGAACAGCTCCCCAACGGCAAGGCCGGCATTAGGACCGCCGATTTCTCGTATGACAATTGGTCCAGGATGACGCAGGCGGCGCGACGTGGTTCAAGCGCGCCATGAGCGACGCCGCCCTCTCCGATCCGCTCGACCTGAAGAAGGTCGAAACCCGCGCCTGGTTCGAATCCCTCCGCGACCGCATCCACGCCGCCTTCGAGGCGCTGGAGGACGCCGCCCCCGCCGACCTTTTCCCCGGCGAGCCGGGCCGCTTCGTCCGCACCCCCTGGGATCGCCCCGAGGGCGGCGGCGGCGTCATGGGCATGATGCACGGCCGGCTGTTCGAGAAGGTCGGGGTCCACTGCTCGACCGTCTTCGGGACCTTTCCCGCCGACTACGCCCGCAGTGTTCCGGGCGCCGAGGAGGACCCGCGCTTCTTCGCCACCGGCATCAGCCTGATCTGCCACCCCGTCAGCCCGCGCGTGCCGGCGGTGCACATGAACACCCGCTTCATCGCCACGACCCGAAGCTGGTTCGGGGGCGGCGGCGACCTGACGCCGGTGCTAGACGCGGACCGTCGCCAGGACCATCCCGACACCCTGGACTTCCACGCCGCCATGAAGGCCGCCTGCGACGCCCACGACCCGGCCTGGCACGCGAAATACAAGGCCTGGTGCGACGACTACTTCTACCTGCCGCACCGGAACGAGCCGCGCGGCACGGGCGGCGTCTTCTACGACCATCACGACAGCGGCGACTACGACCGCGACTTCGCCTTCACCCGCGACGTGGGCGAGGCCTTCCTGGACATCTATCCCAGGATCGTCGCCCGCCGCATGGCCGAATCCTGGACGCCGCAGGAGCGCGAGGAGCAGTTGGTGCGTCGCGGCCGCTATGTGGAGTTCAACCTGCTTTACGACCGTGGCACCATGTTCGGCCTCAAGACCGGCGGCAACGTCGATTCGATCCTCAGCTCCATGCCTCCGGTGGTGAAGTGGCCATGACCTCTCCGATCGCGAAAATCCTGTTCCGCAGCCTGGCGGCGACGCTCATCTTCGTCGTCCTGTATGGGATCTACATGGCCATCGGCCGCCAGCCGGGCATTCCGGGCACGCTGGCGGTGATCGCCGCCTTCTCCTTCGCCGCCAACCTGCTGGTGGAGCGGTTCGTCCGCCCGCGTATCGGCGCATAGGGCGCTTCGACGCGCCTACCCCATCGCGGCGACGAAGGCGTCGCCGGCGCGACTCCGGTAGCGCTCGCGATGGCGCAACAGGCGGAAGGGCCGCTCCGGCAGGACGAAGGGCGCGGTGACCAGCCGGCCCGCCGCGACCGAGGCGTAGGCCACGCTCTCCGACAGGGCCGTCGCCCCCGCCCCGGCCTCGGCCGCCGCCAGCACCGCCTCGTTCGACGGCAGGGTCATGGCGACCGGCAGGTCGGCGGGATCGACGCCGGCCGCGCGCACCGCCTCCTCCAGCGTCGAGCGGGTGCCCGATCCGGGCTCGCGCAGCACCCAGGGCGAGCCGATCAGGTCCGCGGCCTCCAGCGACCGCCGCGCCGCCCACGGATGGTCCGGCGCCGCCAGCACCGCCAGCCGGTCCGAACCCACCCGCGTCTGCTCCAGCGCCGGCTCCTCCACCGTCCCTTCGACCAGGCCGATCTCGGCCGCGCCGTCCAGCACCGCCTCGGCCGCCTCGCGCGTGTTGCCGATCTGGACGGCCAGCTCGACGCCGGGATGGGCGCGGTGGAAGCCGACCAGCCGGCGCGGCAACCAATAGCTGGCGATGGTCTGGCTGGCGAAGACGGCCAGGCGGCCGCGCCGCAGGGCGCTCATGTCCGCCAGCGCCGCCTCGGCCGCCGCCGCCCGCGCCAGCACCGCCTTGGCCTCGGGCAGGAAGGCGCGGCCGGTCTCGTTCAGCACCACGCCCCGCCCCACGCGGTCGAACAGATGGACCTGGTGCTCGGCCTCCAGCGCCGCGATGGCGTTGGACACGGCCGACTGGGTCAGGTTCAGCGCCCGCGCCGCCGCCGTCACATGCTGGCGCTCGGCGACGGCGACGAAGACGCGCAGGCGCTCCAGGGTCACAATTGATCTCCAAAACCGATTGAAACGACCATAACAATCCGTTGGAACCGCGTCGAGCGGCGGCGCATGCACGGCGCATGACGATCTTCGTCTCCGACCTGACGGGCCGCGCCCCCCTGCGGCTGGAACGGATCGCCCGGCTGGCGCCGGGCCTGGGCCTGTGCGCGGCGGTGACCCTGGCGGCGATCGGCCTGGGGCGGGCCGAGCAGGCGCTGTTCGGCCACGCCTGGCTCGAGCCGCTGGTGCTGGCCATCCTGCTGGGAGCCGTCGTCCGCGCCGTCTGGTCGCCCTCGGCGCTCTGGACCCCGGGCGTGAACGCCGGGGCCAAGGTCGTGCTGGAGATCGCGGTGGTGCTGCTGGGCGCCTCGGTCAGCGCGGCGACCCTGTCGGCGTTGGGGGTCGGCTTCATCTTCGGCATCCTGGCGCTGGTCGCCCTGGCCATCGCGGCCGGCTTCGCCATCGGCCGGGCCCTGGGCCTGAACCCGCGCCTGGCCCTGCTGGTCGCCTGCGGCAACGCCATCTGCGGCAACTCCGCCATCGCCGCCGTCGCCCCCGCCATCGACGCGGACGGCGAGGAGGTCGCCGCCTCCATCGCCTTCACTGCGGTCCTGGGCGTGGTCGTGGTCCTGGCCCTGCCGCTGCTGGGCGTCGCCCTGAGGATGACGGCGCTCCAGTACGGCGCCCTGGCGGGCCTGAGTGTCTATGCGGTGCCCCAGGTGCTGGCCGCGGCCGCCCCGTTCGGCGCCGGCGCGGTCCAGACCGGCACGGTGGTCAAGCTGGTGCGCGTGCTGATGCTGGGGCCGGTGGTCTTCCTCGTGTCGCTGCTGGCCGGGCGTCGCGCCGGCGGGACCCTGAGCCTGCACCGCATGGTCCCGTGGTTCATCCTGGGCTTCATCGCCATGATCGCCCTGCGCTCGCTGGACCTGATCCCGGCCGGCGCCCTGCCCTGGCTGGCGGGGGCGTCCGGCCTGCTGACCATCGTGGCCATGGCGGGCCTGGGACTGCAGACCGACATCCGCATGGTCG
Organism: Pseudomonadota bacterium; assembly: GCA_023390245.1. Classification (GTDB taxonomy): domain Bacteria; phylum Pseudomonadota; class Alphaproteobacteria; order Caulobacterales; family Caulobacteraceae; genus Brevundimonas. Next base: position 21,632 of record JAEWDF010000036.1, on the reverse strand, counting down.
CGCGCTCGGGCGGCCGGGTCGTGGCGGCGGCGGTGCTGTCGCTGGCGGTCCTGGCGGTCGCCGCCCTGGCGCTGATCCGCCTCCTGGGCCTCTAGATGCCGCTGCCGTCGGTCTCGGTCGGCGGCGGGGTCAGCAGCAGGAAGGCGCGGATCCAGGCGGTCAGCACCGCCCGGTCATTGGGCCGCTTCAGGCTGGCGATCGCCTCGTCCGCCAGATCGTCGGCGATGCGCCCGCCCCGGCGATCCTCCACCAGGGCGGCGGCGTACTCCGGCTGGAACTCCGGATGGCACTGGAAGGATGCGGCGTCCTCGCCCCAGGCCAGGCCCGCATAGGGGGTGAAGGCGCTGGTGGCGATCACCCGCGCGTCGGGCGAGACGGCCAGCACCTGGTCCTGGTGCGACACCGGGATGGAGATCGTCCGCGCGCGCGGATGCATCCACGGCTCCTCGCCCACCACATCGTAGCGGTGCAGACCCACGCCCCAGCCCTTGCCCGACTTCTCGACCCGCCCGCCGAAGGCGTGGGCCATCACCTGGTGGCCGAAGCAGATGCCCAGCAGCCGCGTCCGGCCGCGCGCCGCCCTCAGCCAGTCGACCAGCATCGGAATCCACGGCAGGTCGTCATAGACCCCGGCCGCCGAACCGGTGACGATCGCTCCCTGGAAGGCGGCCGGATCGTCGGGCAGATGGCCGTTCTGCACGTCGAAGCGCGTGGTCGGCGTCCCCTCGCCCAGCAGGGCGCGGAACCGCGCCGGATAATCGTCGAAGTCGTCCTTCAGCTTCTCCGGCGGATGGCCGGTCTCCAGGATGGCGATGCGGGTCATGGATGAAACCTAAGGCCTGGGATCAGAAGGTCCAGACCTCGGCCTTGCCGCCGGGCTCGCCCAGCGCCGAGACCACCCAGCCGCAGACCTCCCGCGCCGCCGCCTCGGCGCCCTTCGGCGGATTGACGACCACCAGGGCGCAGCCGTTCATCTTCATCGGATTGGCCAGGGGCCGCAGCCTCGCCTCGGCCACCAGCGTCGACCCCGCCCGGCCCTCCAGCCGGCGGATGAAGGCGTCGAAGGTCTCCAGGTCCTTCAGCGGCGTCCAGATCGCGATGGTCGCCGCCGGGTCTCGCCGCCGGATCGCCAGCGCCGTATCCGCCGCCCGCGCATAGTCGTCCGGCTTCTCGAACGGCGGATCGATCAGCACCAGCGGCGACGTCATGCGGGCCGCCTCGGCTGCGGCGGCCTCATAGCCGTCGCCCTCACGCGCCTCGGCGCCGGCGCGGCCCTTCAGCGCCTCGGCCAGCAGCGTCCGGACGGGAGGGTTCAGTTCGAACCCGACATACCGCCCGTCGGGCGCCAGGCTCCGCGCGATCAACAGCGGCGACCCGGGATAGAAGCGCGCGCCGCCATCCGGATTGGCGGCTGCGACCTCCGCCGCCAGGGCCTCCAGCAGCGGCGGCCGGCCCTCGGCGGTCATCAGCCGCGCCACCCCCGCCTCGGCCTCCCTGGACCGCGCCGCGTCGCCCGACAGGTCGTAAAGGCCGGCCCCCGCATGGGTGTCGATCACCACCGCCGGCGCCTTGGCCCGCATCAGCCAGAGCAGCAGGGCGTGCTTGACCAGGTCCGCGAAATTCCCGGCGTGGAAGCTGTGGCGATAGTTCATCCGCCCTCGTCCCTTGCACGACCGCCCGGGTCAAGCGGAACCGCCGCGACGGCGCGACGTTCGCACCGCGCATGTCCGCCTCCTCGCCTCTCACCGACAAGCAGCGCATCCCGCCCGAGGCCGTCGCCGACTGCGCCGCGCACGGGCTGGAACTGCGTGCGAAGCACCGGCGCGGCGGCACGGAGGTGGGCCACGCCCGCGCCCTGCAACTGAAGAACCGCCAGCCGGTCAGCGACCGCGACATCAAGTCGATGTACAGCTATTTCGCCCGCCACGCGGTCGACAAGCGCAGCCGATACTGGGGCATGAAGGACAAGCCCTCGGCCGGCTACATCGCCTGGCTCCTGTGGGGCGGCGACCCGGGCAAGGCCTGGATCGACGACCTGCGCGACACGCTGCGGGACGCGGCGTAATGGCCGACGTTTCCCCGGCCATCGAGGTTCCCGAAGGCCTGAGCTGGTGCAGCGACGACAATCCCGGCCTGTGCCGCCGCCGCGCCGGCAAGGGCTGGTCCTACCGCGACGCCCAGGGGCGGACGATCAAGGACGCCAGGGTGCTGGACCGCATCCGCGCCCTGGCCATCCCGCCGGCCTGGACCGACGTGTGGATCTGCCCCCGGGCCAACGGCCACATCCAGGCCATCGGCCGCGACGCCAGGGGCCGCAAGCAGTACCGCTATCACGCGGACTGGAGCACGGCCCGGTCCGAGACCAAGTTCGACCGCCTGCCCGCCTTCGCCCGCAAGCTGCCCCGGCTGCGCGAGCGGGTGGAGCACGACCTGGGCCTGCGCGGCGCCTGCAAGGACAAGGTGCTGGCCACCGCCGTCCGTCTGCTGGAGATCACCCTGATCCGCGTCGGTAACGCGGTCTATGCGCGCCAGAACCGCAGCTACGGCCTGACCACCCTGCACAAGCGCCACCTGGAGGTCGACGGCTCGGCCCTGACCTTCGAATTCCGGGGCAAGAGCGGCAAGGACCACCATGTCAGCGTCCGCGACCGGCGCCTGGCCCGCGTGGTGCGCGCGCTGGAGGACCTGCCCGGCCAGCAGCTGTTCAAATACCGGGACGAGGCGGGGACCCTCTGCCCCGTCACCTCCGACGACGTGAACGCCTACATCCGCGACGCCATGGGCGAGGAATTCTCGGCCAAGGACTTCCGCACCTGGGCCGGCACCGTCTCGGCGGCGCGGGCGCTGCGCGACATGGACCCGCCGGCCTCCGCGACCGACGCCAGGCGCAAGATCACCGTCTGCGTCAAGGCGGTGTCGGGCCTGCTGGGCAACACCCCGACGGTCTGCCGCGCCGCCTATGTCCACCCCAGGGTGTTCGAACTGTATGAGGCCGGCGAACTGCCGAACGTCCTGCCGGGCGCCGAGACCAAGGGTTTCGAGCCGGCGCTGATCCGGTTGCTGGGTTAACCGCCGGTCCTTCCCGGGCTGAGCGAGGTGAAGCCCCCCGGCCCCAGGGGGTCGTGCTCGCCGTCACGACCGCCTCGAAGGCGGAGATGTCGTCCCCGGCTCCAGGCGAAGGGAGTCTTCCCCTCCGGAAGGACAATAGGGGTTCAATGCCGCCAGCCTACGCCCGGTCCCAGTACGCCCGGCTCGTGGCGCTGATCGGCGCACCGTCGGCCAGGGCCAGGATGCATTCGCGGAACCGGTCCGCCGCCGCGTCGCCGCACAGCAGCCTCAGGCTGCGGATGCTGCGGGTGATGCGCAGGTGGTTGTGGTCGGCCGGCGCGCGCCAGGCCGTGGTCGCGCCATAGAAGGCCAGCATCCGCCTCGCCGCCCGCGCCAGGCGCGCCTGCGCCGCCGCGCTACGCCTCAGCGTCTCGACGTCCGCCGGGGTCAGCACCGGCGATCCAGGCACGGCGGCGCTGGGCTCGGTCAGCGGGAACAGCCACTGGATGAAGTCGTGCCGATTCTCGAGGCAGATGTCGTCGAAGGCCAGAACCGCCTCCACCGTCCGGCCCGCGGCATCCCGGCCGTCGTTCGCCAGGAACCGAACGATCACGTCGCCGCCCCCGCCGTCCGCCTCGCCGTCGTTCATGTCGGCCCGCTCCGTCCCGCGCGCACGATCCGGCCGACGAATGCCGGTCAAATCAGCGGCTTGCGAAAAAGAAAGGCCGATCTGCGCGCCGGGGTTCCCAGGGGCGGTACACTAATGGCGTGACCATGCACGACGCCAGGATTGCACTCTATTGCACATTGCACCGTTTTCGACGGTGCAGTGCAATCAGGCCGCCCGGCTCCAGTCCAGCACCACCTTGCCCGACTTGCCGGACCTCATCGCCTCGAAGCCCTCCCGATACTGGTCATAGGCCAGGCGGTGGGTGATCAGCGGCTGGAGATCGAGCCCGGCCTTCAGCAGGCCCAGCATCTTGCGCCAGGTGGTGAACATCTCGCGCCCATAGACGCCCTTGATGGTCAGGGCCTTCAGGATGATGGCGCCCCAGTCGGTCTCCATCGGCTTCGACGGAATGCCCAGCATGGCCAGGCCGCCGCCCATGATCAGGGTGTCAACGCACTGCTTGAAGGCGACAGGGCTGCCCGACATCTCCAACGCCACGTCGAAGCCGACCTTCATGCCCAGTTCCCTGACGACGTCGTGCAGGTCTTCCTTCGTCGTGTTCACCGTTCGCACGCCCGGCGCGACCTTCTGCGCCAGTTCCAGCCGGTAGTCGTTGATGTCGGTCAGCACCACGGTCCGCGCCCCGGCGTGCCGCGCCACGGCGGCGGCCATCACCCCGATGGGCCCGGCGCCGGTGACCAGCACGTCCTCGCCCAGCAGGTCGAACTGCTGGGCCGTGTGCACCGCGTTGCCGAACGGATCGAGGATCGAGCCGATCTCATAGGGCACGTCGTCCGGCAGCTCGATCACGTTGAAGGCCGGCGCCACGACATATTCGGCGAAGGCCCCCTGGCGGTTCACGCCGATGCCGCGCGTGTGCGGGTCCAGGTGGAAGTGGCCGGCGCGGGCGGCTTCCGAGTTCAGGTCGATGACGTGCCCCTCGGCCGAGACCCGCTGGCCGATCTTCAGCGGCCGGTCGACCTCCTCGCCCACGGCGACGATCTCGCCGGAGAATTCGTGGCCGGTGATCATCGGCGTCGGCACGTTCTTCCGGGACCACTCGTCCCAGTTCCAGATGTGGATGTCGGTGCCGCAGACGGCGGCGCGGTGCACCTTGATCAGCACGTCCTCCGGCCCCGGCCGAGGGATCGGCGCGTCGATCAGCTCCAGCCCTTCCACCGGCCCGGTCTTGGCCAGGGCCTTCATCGTTTCCGCCATGTCGGCGCTCCTCAAAAATCGTCACCCTCGGGCTTGTCCCGAGGGCCCATGGCTGAGGTCCCCACGACCCTCGCCGATCATTCTTCCGTCGCTGAATCCCGGCCATCGCGCGACGGAACGATGGCCTCTCGGGACAGGCCCGAGGGTGACGGCGGAAGAAGACTAGATCACGCCCAGCTCTTTACCCGCCGTCTTGAACGCCTCGACCGTTCGGTCGATCTGCTCGAACGTATGCGCCGCCGACATCTGAGTGCGGATGCGCGCCTGGCCGCGCGGCACGACGGGGAAGGAAAAGCCGATCACATAGACGCCCAGCTCCAGCATCCGCGCCGCCATGTCCTGCGCCAGCTTGGCGTCGCCCAGCATCACCGGGATGATCGGGTGCTCGCCGTCCAGCAGCCGGAAGCCCGCCTCGGTCATGGCGGCGCGATAGCGCTGGGCGTTGGCGGTCAACTGGGCGCGCAGGGCGTCACCTTCCGCGCCCTGGGCGATGCGGATGGCCTCCAGGCTCGACCCGCACACCGCCGGCGACAGGGCGTTGGAGAACAGATAGGGCCGCGCCCGCTGCTTCAGCAGTTCGACCACCGGCTTCCTGGCGCAGATGAAGCCGCCCATGGCCCCGCCCAGCGCCTTGCCGAAGGTGCCGGTGACGAAGTCGACCTCGACTCCATGGTGCGCGAACGAGCCGCGCCCCTGCGGCCCCAGGAAGCCCGTGGCGTGGCAGTCGTCGACCATGATCAGGGCGTCGTACCGATCCGCCAGCGCCCGGATGTCCTTCAGCCTGGCGATATAGCCGTCCATCGAGAAGGCGCCGTCGGTGGCGATGATGATGTCGCGCGCCCCGTCGGCGCGGGCCTCTTTCAGACGCGCCTCCAGTTCGTCCATGTCGGAGTTGGCGAAGCGATAGCGCTTGGCCTTGCACAGCCGAACGCCGTCGATGATCGAGGCGTGGTTCAGGCTGTCCGACACGATGGCGTCGCCCTCTCCGAACAGCGGCTCGAAAATCCCGCCGTTGGCGTCGAAGGCGGCGGCGAACAGGATGGCGTCCTCGAAGCCCAGATAGCCGGCGATCGCCGCCTCCAGCGCCTTGTGGATTTCCAGCGTGCCGCAGATGAAGCGCACCGAGGCCGTCCCCGCGCCCCACCTGTCCGCCGCCGCGATCCCCGCCTGGGTCACGCGCTCGTCGCCCGCCAGGCCCAGATAGTTGTTGGCGCAGAAGTTCAGCACCTCGCGCCCGCCGACCTGGATCACCGGCCCCTGGCGCGAGGCGATCACCCGCTCGGGCTTGGTCAGGCCCTGGGCGTCGATGTCGTTCAATTCGCCCGCGACGCGGTCGTAGAAGGATTGGGTCATGGCGGCGGACTACGCCGAATCCGGGCGCGTTTCCACCGCCTTGAACCGACGCCGGGTCAGGCCGCCGTCACGTCGCGGCCTGGGGATCGGCCTCGGCGCGGATCGGGCTGACGCGGACGCGGCCGCCGCACGGCTGGAAGGCGAACGGCAGGCTCACCGCCGCCGTGTCGCCCGGCGCCGTGACGCGCAGCGTCGCCGCCGACGGACAGGTCTTCTCGCCCATGCCCTCGTTCGGGATCACGCTCCAGGCCAGTTCGAAATAGGCCTTGGCCTGGGGCGCCAGCTCGACGGGCGACGGCGCCTCGCCCTGGCGGAAATAGCTGCCGGGGCTCTGTTCCGCGCGGATCGTCGTCAGGGCGCGCGCCTGGCCGTCGCGCAGCGTCACGCCTGGATAGCCGGTCAGGCTGCACGCCTGGGCGCCGACGTTCTGCAGGCTGAAGTTCCGCACCCGGTTGCCCGCGCCTGCGTCGCCGGACTCGGCCGCCAGCTTCAGCTGCGGCCCCTTGCAGGGCGTGGACGCCGGCAACACCCCGCCCGGCGCCGGGGTCGGCGTCTGGCCTGGGATGGGCTGCGGACCGGGCGTCGCGGCGCCCGCCGGCCGGGCGCAACGTTCCAGCACCGTCGCGCCGACATCCTCGTTCGGCCCCAGCCGGCTCAGGGTCGCGCTTTCCTGGCCGTCGCGCGTCGCCGTCCACCATTCGACGCCCGAACCGATGTAGCGCGCGCCGCTGGCCGCCTGGGCCGTGCGCAGCGCGAAGGCCTGGCCCTTGTAGGTCAGCTGGGCGGTCGAGCTGTCCGGATATTGCGCCTCGACCGTCGCCCCGCTCTCGCAGGCGTAGCTGACCGCCGGCGCGCTGGGCGCCGGCGGCTGGGTCGCGGCGGATTCGGCCGGCGCGGCCGGCGGCTCGGGGTCGGCCCGCTCGCAGGCGGAGACCGCCGTCAGGGCGGCGATGGCGACGAAGGCGGTCAGGCGGCGCTGCATGGTTAAGTCTCCCGTTCGCGCCCTTAACGGCGAAGCCGCCGAAAGGCTCCGCTTACCCTGTCAATGATCGCCCTTCGGCGTCTCCATCAGTTCGATCAGCACCCCGCCCATGTCGTGCGGATGCAGGAAGACCACCGGCGTCCCATGCGCCCCGATGCGGGGCTCGCCCGCGCCCAGGAGCGTCACCCCCCTGGCGCGCATCTCCGCGACGGCCGCCTGGATGTCCGCCACCTCGAAACAGACGTGGTGCTGGCCGCCCTTGGGGTTCTTGGCCAGAAAGCCGGTGATCGGGCTGGTCTCGTCATAGGGTTCGATCAGTTCGATCTGCGCCGTGGGCGTGTCGATAAAGCAGACCTTCACCCCCTGCGCCGGCAGGTCGAACGGCTCGCCGATCCTCGTCGCGCCCAGCACGTCGCGATACAGCCGGACGGAGTCCGCGATGGAGGGCGTCGCCACGCCGACATGGTTCAGGGCGCCGATCATGGCTTGTCCTTTGCGGGAGCGGGCTGGGCGTAGCCCAGGCGCTGGTTCAGCTTCTCGATCAGGTCCGCCGCCGTCTCGGCGATGACCGATCCGGGCGGATAGACGGCGGCGGCGCCCATATCCAGCAGCGGCTGGACATCCGACGGCGGAATGACCCCACCGACCACGATCATGATGTCGGGTCGGCCCAGCTTCTCCAGTTCCGCCTTCAGTTCCGGAACCAGCGTCAGGTGGCCCGCCGCCAGCGAACTGGCCCCTACGGCGTGGACGCCCTTCTCCACCGCGTCCTTCGCCGCCTCGGCCGGGGTCTGGAACAGGGCGCCGGCGGTGACGTCGAAGCCCAGGTCGCCGTAGCCGGTGGCGACCACCTTCTGGCCTCGGTCATGCCCGTCCTGGCCCAGCTTGGCGATCAGGATGCGCGGCGGCCCGCCGTCGTTCTCGACGAAGGCGGCGACCATGTCGCGGGCGCGGGCGAACTTCGCGTCCTGGCCCGCCGCCTTGGCGTAGACGCCCGAGACGGTCTTCACCGTGGCGACGTGCCGGCCGAAGGCGGCCTCCAGCGCGTCGGAGATCTCGCCCACCGTCGCCTTGGCCCGCGCCGCCCGCACCGACAGCTCCAGCAGGTTGGCCTTGCCGCGCGCGCCGTTGGTCAGTTCGGCCAGGGCGGCCTGCGTCGCCGCCTCGTCCCGCTCGGCGCGTAGCCGCCCCAGCTTCTCGATCTGGCGGGCGCGGACCTCGGCGTTGTCGACCTTCAGCATCGGAATGTCGTCGACGACCGGGTTCAGGTATTTGTTCACCCCCACGACCGTCTGTTGTCCCGTGTCGATGCGCGCCTGGGTCTTCGCCGCCGATTCCTCGATCCGCAGCTTGGGGATGCCGGCCTCGATCGCCTTGGCCATGCCGCCCAGCGCCTCGACCTCGGCCATGTGGGCGCGGGCCTTGTCGGCCAGTTCCTGCGTCAGCCGCTCGACATAGTAGCTTCCGCCCCAGGGATCGATGACGCGGGTCAGCCCCGTCTCCTGCTGGAGCAGGATCTGGGTGTTGCGCGCGATCCGGGCCGAGAAGTCGGTCGGCAGGGCCAGGGCCTCGTCCAGGGCGTTGGTGTGCAGGCTCTGCGTCTGCCCGCCCGCCGCCGCCATGGCCTCGACCATGGTGCGGCTGACGTTGTTGAACACGTCCTGCGCCGCCAGCGACCAGCCGGAGGTCTGGCAATGGGTCCGCAGCGACAGCGACTTGGGGTTTTCGCCCCCCTCGCGCTTCACCGCCTCGGCCCACAGCAGGCGGCCCGCCCGCATCTTGGCCACCTCCATGAAGTAGTTCATGCCGATGGCCCAGAAGAAGCTCAGGCGCGGCGCGAACCGGTCGATCGGCATGCCCGCCGCCGTCCCCGCGCGCAGATATTCGATCCCGTCCGACAGGGTGTAGGCCAGCTCGATGTCCGCCGACGCCCCCGCCTCCTGCATGTGGTAGCCGGAGATGGAGATGCTGTTGAACTTGGGCGTCTCCTGCGCCGTCCAGGCGAAGATGTCGGCGATGATCCGCATCGAGGGCTCGGGCGGATAGATGTAGGTGTTGCGGACCATGAACTCCTTGAGGATGTCGTTCTGGATGGTCCCGGTCAGCCTGGCGTGGTCGACGCCCTGCTCCTCTCCCGCCACGACATAGAGGGCCAGGATCGGCAGCACCGCCCCGTTCATCGTCATCGACACCGACATCTGGTCCAGCGGGATGCCGTCGAACAGGGTCCGCATGTCCAGGATGGAGTCGATCGCCACCCCCGCCATGCCGACGTCCCCCTTCACCCGCGGGTGGTCGGAATCGTAGCCCCGGTGCGTCGCCAGGTCGAAGGCGACCGACAGCCCCTTCTGCCCCGCCGCCAGGTTCCGGCGATAGAAGGCGTTCGACTCCTCGGCGGTCGAGAAGCCCGCGTACTGGCGGATGGTCCAGGGCGCCCCCGCGTACATGGTCGGATACGGTCCGCGCACGAAGGGGGCGAAGCCCGGCAGGCCGTGCAGGTGTTCCAGCCCTTCCGCGTCGGCGGCGCCGTAGGCCGTCCTGACCGTCACCCCTTCGGGCGTGGTCCACGGCTCGCGCACGGGGCCCGCGCCGGTCGGCGTCAGGTCCAGGGCGATCTTGGTGAAGTCGGGAAAGCTCATCGCGCCGCCTCCTCGAACGGAGCGGCGAAGCGGACCGGCGTCAGGGCCAGGCCGGGATCCGCCACGGCGACGGCCGCTCCCCGCCCTTCCGTTGATGCGGGTCGGGGTTGGGGATCGACGTATTTCGTCACGCCGACGATCTGCGCGGCGCCGGAAGCATAGGCGGCTTCCCGCACCGCTCGGGCGCGGGCGATCCGGCCCTGCACCACCCCACCCTTCAGCGCCTCGACCAGCCCGCCCTCGGCCTCGATGGCCTGGAACTCGGCCCAGCCGGCCTGGGCCAGGTCGCGGGTGCGGGCGTCCAGGTACCAGGCGCCGGCGGCCGGATCGTCCACCCGGCCCAGGTTCGCCTCCTCCATCAGCACTAATTGCGTGTTGCGCGCCTGGCGCCGGGCGAAGGCGTCGGGCCGGCCCTCCGCCCGCGTGAAGCCGTCCAGCACCACCACGTCCGCCCCCCCGACCGCGCCGGCGAAGCCCGCCGCCGTCAGCCTGAGCAGGTTCGGCCACGGATCGCGCGCCGACAGCATCCGCCGCGATGACCGCGCCTCGATCACGGCGGGCGTCTCGACGCCGAACGCCCTGGCCAGGCTGCTCCAGATCAGGCGCATGGCGCGCACCTTGGCCAGGCCGTCGAAATATTCCTGGTCGACCGACAGGCCGACCGTCGTTCCCCTCAGCGCCGCCTCGACCGGCAGACCCGCCGCCGCGCCCGCCCGGACATAGGCCGCCGCCGCCCCCGCAGCGAAGGCCAGTTCCTGGGCGATGGCGCCGCCCGCCTCATGCGCCACGCGCCCGCCGGCCAGGAAGAAGGTCGCCTCCGGATAGGCCTCCGCGTGGCGCACGGCGGTCTCGGCCGCCTGGGCCAGATGATCCTCGACGGGACGCGGCGCCCCGCCGGCCTCGGCGAAGGCCGAGATCGGGTCCATGTGGAACCGCAGCCTGGCGCGCGGCGCGCCCTTGGCGACGGCCGCCAGATGGTCCGCCGCCTCGGACCCGTCGACCCCGGCGTCCAGGGCGACCGGCGCCAGTTCCAGCGCGACGCCGTCCAGCGCCCGCCCGAGCCGCTCCGCATCGGCGGTCGCCGCCCCCTTCAGCAGCACCGAGGCCGCGCCGTTCTCCAGGTCGGTCAGGACGGCGGCGTTGACCGCCTCCGCATCGTCCCCCTCCACCAGCGTCCGCAGGTCCCAGGCCCGCCCCTCGGCGTCGGACGGACGCGGGGCGAACACGGGTTCGACCCCGGTCGCGTCGGCGTACAGCGGCCGCGTGACCAGATGGTCGGCGTCCACATGCAACAGCGACTCCAGCGGCCGGTCCTTCAGCGCCTTCTCGGCCGCCTCGCTCCATTCCAGGGGGGTGGGGATGGGGAAGGTCATGAGATTGCTCCCGTTGCGGGATGGCAGAACCCCTCCGTCTCTCCGCTTCGCTGCGAGCCACCTCCCCATTGCATGGGGAGGAGACAGGCGCTTGATCCGTCTCCTCCCCACATCGTGGGGAGGGGGACCGCGAAGCGGTGGAGGGGCTCTTTCCGACGCCCCATCACCCGAACTCCACCAGCACGTCGTCGGCCGCCACCGGATCGCCCGCCTTGGCCGACACCGCCTTCACCACGCCGTCGCGTTCGGCCTTGAGGATGTTCTGCATCTTCATGGCCTCGATGATCGCCACCGTCTCGCCGGTCTTGACCTCCTGGCCGACCGCCACGGGAATGTCGACCACCAGTCCCGGCATCGGCGACAGCACCAGTTTCGACGTATCGGCCGCGACCTTCTCCGGCAGGCGGGCGTACAGGTCCGCGACGTGCGGCCGCATGACCCTTGCCCGCGCCCGGGCCGCCCGGTGGCGGACGTCGAAGCCGTCGGCGGCGCGCTTCACCTCGGCGGTGAACGGCTCGCCGTCCAGCACCGCCTTGAACTGGGCCAGGCCCGGCCGCCAGTCGATGTCCGACAGGCGGACGTCGCCGCCGCCCGTCAGGGTCAGCAACAGGGCCTCGTCCTCGTCATAGGACAGGCCGACCCCGTGCGGCTCGCGATCCAGCATGACGATCCAGTCGGTGCGGTCGGACGGATCACCCGCCTGCTCGCACAGGATCTCGTGCATCGCCATGCCGACGGCGATCAGGATGCGCTGCTGGTCCCGCGTCGGGCGCAGGCCGTGGAAACCGTCGGGGAATTCGTCCTTGATGTAGCTGGTCGACAGCTTCCCCGCCTGGAACCGCGCCTGGTCCATCACCGCCGCCAGGAACGGCACATTGTGTCCCAGGCCCGCCAGATGGGTGTCCTCCAGCGCCCGGGCCATGCCCTCCACCGCCGCCTCGCGCGTCGGGCCCCAGGCGCACAGCTTGGCGATCATGGGGTCGTAGAACATGGAGATCTCGTCGCCCTCGCGGACGCCGGAATCGTTCCTGACCACGTATCCGTCCTGCTCGCCCTCCTCCGGCTGCTCGTAGCGGACCAGGCGGCCGATGGAGGGGAGGAAGCCGCGATAGGGATCCTCGGCGTAGATGCGGCTCTCGACCGCCCAGCCGTCGATCATCAGGTCATCCTGCTGGAAGGCCAGTTTCTCGCCCCAGGCCGAGCGGATCATCTGCTCGACCAGGTCGACGCCGGTGATCAGCTCCGTCACCGGATGCTCGACCTGAAGCCGGGTGTTCATCTCCAGGAAATAGAAGCTCTTGTCCTGCCCCGCCACGAACTCGACCGTGCCGGCCGAGTCGTAGTTCACGGCCTTGGCCAGGGCCACGGCCTGCGCGCCCATGGCCATGCGCGTCGCCTCGTCCAGCAGCGGCGACGGCGCCTCTTCGATGACCTTCTGGTTGCGGCGCTGGATCGAGCATTCGCGCTCGAACAGGTGCACGACGTTCCCGTGCTTGTCGCCCAGCACCTGGATCTCGATGTGGCGCGGATCGACGATGAACTTCTCCAGGAAGACCCGGTCGTCGCCAAAGGCGTTCAGCGCCTCGGCCTTCACCGCGGCGAAGCCCTCGGCCATGTCGGCGTCCGACTGGGCCACGCGGATGCCCTTGCCGCCGCCCCCGGCCGAGGCCTTGATCATGACCGGATAGCCGATCTCGCGGGCGATGGTCACCGCCTCCTCCGGCGTCTCGATCAGCCCCATATGACCCGGCACGGTCGAGACCCCCGCCTCGGCCGCCAGCTTCTTGGAGCTGATCTTGTCGCCCATGGCCTCGATGGCCTCGGGGTTGGGGCCGATGAAGGCGATGCCCTCGTCGCGCAGCCGCCGGGCGAAGCCGGCGTTCTCGCTCAGGAAGCCGAAGCCCGGATGCACCGCCTCAGCCCCCGTCCGGCGCACCGCCTCGACGATCTTGTCCGCCAGCAGATAGGACTGGGCCGCCGGCGCCGGCCCGATCAGCACCGCCTCGTCGGCCATCTCGACCGCCAGCGACCCGGCGTCGGCCTCCGAATAGACCTGCACCGTCTGGATGCCCATGCGGCGGCAGGTCTTGATGATCCGAACCGCGATCTCGCCCCGGTTGGCGATGAGGATTTTGGAGAACATGGAAGGCGTCTGGTCCTGCATATCTTCGCTTCCGTCACCCTCGGGCTTGTCCCGAGGGCCCATCGGTCAGCGACTCATGAAGTCTGATCGAGGGGCGGAAAAATGGGTCCTCGGGACAAGCCCGAGGATGACGAATAGGGTGGCCTACAGCGGAATATTGTCGTGCTTCTTCCAGGGGTTCTCCTGGACCTTGCCCTTCAGCGTCCTCAGCACCCTCACCAGCCGCCGCCGCGTGCCGTGGGGCATGATGACGTCGTCGATATAGCCCAGCCCCGCCGCCACGAACGGATTGGCGAAACGGTCCTTGTATTCGGCCTCGCGCGCGGCCAGGGCCTCGGGATCGCCGGCCTCCTTGCGGAAGATGATCTCGACCGCGCCCTTGGCGCCCATGACCGCGATCTCCGCGGTGGGCCAGGCGTAGTTGACGTCACCGCGCAGGTGCTTGGAGCTCATCACGTCATAGGCGCCGCCGTAGGCCTTCCTCGTGATGACCGTCAGCTTGGGCACGGTCGCCTCGGCATAGGCGAACAGCAGCTTGGCCCCGTGCTTGATCAGGGCGCCATACTCCTGCTTGGTCCCCGGCATGAAGCCCGGCACGTCGACGAAAGTGACCAGGGGGATGTCGAAGGCGTCGCAGAAGCGCACGAACCGCGCGGCCTTGCGGCTGGAGTCGATGTCCAGAACGCCGGCCAGAACCTGGGGCTGGTTGGCCACCACGCCCACCGTCTGGCCGTCCAGACGGCCGAAGCCGACCACGATGTTCTTCGCGAAATCCGCGCCGATCTCGAAGAAGTCGGCCTCGTCGACCACCTTCAGGATCAGCTCCTTCATGTCGTAGGGCTGGTTCGGATTGGCCGGAACCAGGGTGTCCAGCGACGGTTCGTCCCGCTCCGGCTCGTCATAGCTGTCGCGCACCGGCGGCTTTTCACGGTTCGACAGCGGCAGGAAGCCGACCAGGCGCCGCACCTCGGCCAGGGCCTCCAGATCGTTCTCGAACGCCCCGTCCGCCACGCCCGACTTGCCCGCGTGGACACGCGCGCCGCCCAGGTCCTCGTGGCTGACCACCTCGTTGGTGACCGTCTTCACCACGTCCGGGCCAGTCACGTACATGTAGCTCGTGTCCTTCACCATGAAGATGAAGTCGGTGATGGCGGGCGAATAGACGTCGCCGCCCGCGCACGGCCCCATGATCACGCTGATCTGGGGAATGACGCCGCTGGCCAGGGTGTTCTGCAGGAAGATGTCGGCGTAGCCGGCCAGGCTCTCGACCCCCTCCTGGATCCGCGCGCCGCCGGCGTCGAACAGGCCGATGATCGGCGCGCCGGCGGTCAGGGCCATCTTCTGCAGCTTGACGATCTTGGCCGCGTGCGCGCCCGACAGCGAGCCGCCGAAGACGGTGAAATCCTTGGAGAAGACATAGACCAGCCGCCCGCCGATGGTCCCGCGCCCCGTCACCACCCCATCGCCGGGGATGCGCTGCTTCTCCATGCCGAAGTCGTGTGAGCGGTGCTCCACGAACATGTCGGTCTCCTCGAACGACCCCTCGTCCAGCAGCACGTCGATGCGTTCGCGCGCGGTCAGCTTGCCCTTGGCGTGCTGGGCGGCGATACGCTTGTCCCCGCCGCCCAGCTTGGCGGCGGCTCTGCGGCGTTCCAGTTCCTCGAGGATAGCTTGGGTCATTCGGTGTTCGACCTCCCGTTCGTGGGCTATGGAGTGGCGTCTTCATCGCAAATACGCAAATGCAACTTTGCAAAAGGTGCGGAACTGCGGGGGTTTGCAAAGGATGTTGGATTGATCTGCGAAGTTGCGAATGGCTGAGAAGCTCTTTCTGGGCGCCAAGCTGAGGAAGCTGCGCGAGGCGCGCGGCTGGACGCTGGAGGCGTGCGCCGAGCGGCTGGGCCTGTCGCCGTCCTATCTGTCGCAGCTGGAGACCAACCAGCGGCCGGCGACGGCGCGGGTGCTGATCGCCCTGACCCGCGCCTTCCATGTCGACGCCAGCCTGTTCGACCTGGAGGGCGACGCGCGCCTGCTGGCCGACCTGCGCGAGGCGACCACCGACATCGCCGGCCAGGCCGAGCCGCCCACCGCCGCCGAGCTGAAGCAGGCGGTGATGAACGCGCCGAAGCTGGCGCGCCAGTTCCTGGCCCTGCACCAGACCTTCCGCCGCCTGGACGAGCGGGTGAAGGCGCTGGACGACCGGCTGGGCCGCGACGAGCAGCGGGCCGTCGCCACCCTGCCCTACGAGGAGGTGCGCGACTTCTTCCACTACCGCGACAACTATATCGACGGCCTGGACACGGCCGCCGAGGCCTTGGCCGCCGCCCTGCCCGAGGAGGGCCGGGTGGAGCGGTCGCTGGAGGCGGCGCTGGGCGACGCCCACGGCGTGCGGGTCGTCACCGTCGGCGGCCAGGAGGCGCTGCGCCGCTATGATCCGCTGAACCGCGTCCTGACGCTGGACGCCTGGCAGCCGGGCGCCACCCGCGCCTTCCAGATGGCGCACCAGCTGGCCCTGCTGTCCTTCCGCGAGCAGATCGAGGCCGAGCTGGACCAGGCCGCCTTCCGCACCGAGGCGGCGCGGGACGTGGCGCGGGTGGGCCTGGCCAACTACGCCGCCGGGGCGACGCTGCTGCCCTATCGCGCCTTCCTGGAGGCGGCGCGGGCGGAGCGGCACGACATCGACCGGCTGCGCACCCGCTTCCAGGTCAGCTTCGAACAGGTCTGCCACCGGCTGTCGAACCTGCAGCGGCCGGGCTGGCGCGGCGTGCCCTTCTACTTCGCCCGCGTGGACATGGCCGGCAACATCACCAAGCGGCACAGCGCCACCCGCTTCCAGTTCGCCCGCTTCGGCGGCGCCTGCCCGCTGTGGAACGTGCACGAGGCCTTCGCCGCGCCGGATCGGATCGGCGTGCAACTGGCGGAGATGCCCGACGGGTCGCGCTACGTCTCCATCGCCCGCAGCGTGTCCAAGCCCAGCGGCTCCTACCTGGCGAACGACCGCCGCTACGCCCTGTCGCTTGGCTGTGAGGTCGAACACGCCTCGGCCCTGGTCTATGCGGCGGGCCTGGACCTGAACGGTCCGGCGACGCGGATCGGCGTCAGCTGCCGCATCTGCGAGCGCACCGACTGCACCCAGCGCGCCTTCCCGCCGATCGACCGCGCCCTGCACGTGCCGGAGAACGAGCGCGGGATCGTGCCCTACACCCTGGACCAGCCGCGCGTCGAACGCCTGTAGCGCGGGCGTTCGGTCACACCCGGCGCGGCGTTCTTGACACCGGTTTCCAGGTCGGTCCTCCTAGGCGCAACGACAAAAGCTGGAGGATCGACCCATGAAGCGCATGCTCGCCGTCCTGACCCTGGCCGCCCTCGCCGCCGCCTGTTCGCCGTCCGACGGGGACACGACCCAGGATGGAGCCGAAGCGCCGTCGGGCGTCCTGCCCGCCGGCCCGGAGACCGAGGCGACCCCGGTCGCCATCGCCGACCTGCCGCCGGCCGTGACCGCCCTGGTCCAGCAGACCATTCCCGGCATGACCATCACCGAGGCCGAGCGCAAGGCGCGCGAGGGCCGCATCTATTACGATGTCGAGGGCGCCCGCCCCGGCGGCGAGGCGGTCGAACTGGACATCCAGCAGACCGGCGACCGCTTCGAGGTCGTTGAGATCCAGCGCGACGTCGCCTTCGCCGACATGCCCGCGCCGGTCCAGGCCGCCGCCCGCGCCGCGACCGGCGCCTTCGCCCCGGCGCGGATCATCGAGAGCCGCCAGACCGACGACAGCGTGATCTACGAACTGTTCGCGCCGGGCCAGCCGGCCGAACCGGCGATGGAAGTCCGGCTCAAGGATGGTAAGGCCGAGGTCCTGACCGAACGCTGGCCCCACTGATCATGACCGATCCCTCCGAACCCATCGGCGTCGCCGTTCTCGGCTACGGCCTTGCCGGCCAGGTCTTCCACGCGCCCCTGGTCGCCGCCACGCCGGACCTGGCGCTGAAGGCGATCGTGTCCTCGCGTCCCGAGGCCGTGCGCGCCGACTGGCCCGAGGTCGAGGTCCTGCCCGATCTCGATACCGCCCTGGCCCGCGACGACATCCGGCTGATCGTCATCGCCACCCCCGACGCCCTGCATGCGCCCCAGGCGAAGGCGGCGCTGGCCGCCGGCCGCCACGTGGTGGTCGACAAGCCCTTCGCCCTGACCCTGGCCGAGGCCGAGGATGTCGCCGCCGCAGCGCGCGGCGCACCGGGCCTGCTGGCCGTGTTCCAGAACCGCCGCTGGGACGCCGATTTCCTGACCCTGCGCCGGCTGATCGACGAAGGCGCCCTGGGCGAGGTCGTCCAGTTCGAGAGTCATTACGACCGCTTCCGCCCGACGGTGGTCGACCGCTGGAAGGAGAAGCCGGGCGCCGGCGTGTGGCAGGACCTGGGGCCGCACCTGGTCGACCAGGCCCTGCAACTGTTCGGCCCGCCGCTGGGGGTCTACGCGGACCTCGCGGGCCAGAAGCCGGGCGCGCCGGTCGCCGACTACGCCCATGTGCTGCTGCGCTACGAACGGCTGCGCGTCATCCTGCACGCCGGCCAGATCGTCCACGACCCCTCGCTCCGCTACGTCGTGCACGGGACCGGCGGCAGCTTCATCAAGCACGGCCTGGACGCCCAGGAGGGCCAGTCCAAGGCCGGCCTGCGCCCCGGCGCCGCCGACTGGGGCGTCGATCCCTCGCCGGGCGTGCTGGCGCGCCAGACGGAGGGCGGGGGGGTCGTCCGCGCGCCGGTCGCGCCGGAGCGCGGCGACTATCCCCGCTTCTACGCCGAACTCCGCGACGCCATCCGTTCGGGCAGCGAGCCGCCGGTCACGGCCGACCAGGCCCTGATGGTCATGCGCGTGCTGGACGCCGGCCACCGCAGCGCCGCCGAACGGCGGGAGGTTCCGTTCGCCTGATCGGACCTCAGAGCGGGACGTCGACGTCCCGGGCGGCGTCGGGCGTGGACAGGCCCTCGTCGCCCTCGTCGAACAGGTGGAACTCGTGCCACAGCCCGTTCAGCACGCCGAAGCCGGCGGCCAGGCCCAGGCCCAGGATCCAGGAGAAATACCACATGGCTTGAGGCTCCGATGGCTCAGTAGAGGTCCGGGTTGGTCTTCAGGGCGCCGGTGGAGCTGCGGCCCCACAGGACCTTGTAGACCCACGCCGTGTAGAGAAGGATCAGCGGCAGGAAGACCGCCGTCACCAGCAACATGATGAACAGGGTCAGCGGGCTGGACGAGGCGTTCCAGACCGTCAGGCTGGACTGCGGATCGAGCGAGCTGGGCAGGATGAAGGGGAACATCGACAGGCCGACCGTCGAGATGATCCCCACCGCCGACATCGACGAGCCGCCGAAGGCCATGGCCGCCGAACGCATCTGGACGCCCACCAGGGCCATGAAGGCCCCGGCGAAGCCCAGCAGCGGCGCGAGCATCATCCAGGGATAGCGGCCGTAGTTGTCCAGCCAGGCGCCGGGCGCGGCCTGGACGGCGGTGCGCAGCGGATTGGAGACGGCGTTGGCGTCCACCGCTCCCACGATGCGGTAGCCCAGGCCGCCATAGGCGATATAGAGACCGCCGGCGGCGAACAGGACCAGGGCCAGGACGCCCGCGACCAGGCCGAACCGTCGGGCGCGGTCCAGCACAGGCCCCTCCTCGGCCTTCACCGCCAGCCAGGCGGCGCCGTGCAGCACCAGCATGGCCACGGACAGCAGGCCGGCCAGCAGGCTGAACGGACTGAACAGGCCGATCAGATGGCCCTCGTAGAAGGACCGCAAATCGCTATCCAGCCGGAAGGGCGCGCCCAGCAGAACGTTGCCGACCGCCACGCCGAACACCAGGGCCGGCACGAAGCCGCTGACGAACAGGCCCCAGTCCCAGAAGGTCCGCCAGACCGGCGAGCCCCGCTTGGAGCGGTACTTGAACGACACCGGGCGAAGGATCAGCGCCGCCAGCACCAGGAACATGGCCAGGTAGAAGCCGGAGAAGCTGACCGCATAGACGAAGGGCCAGGCGGCGAAGATGGCGCCGCCGCCCAGGATGAACCACACCTGGTTGCCTTCCCAAGTGGCGCCGACGGTGTTGATCACCATGCGGCGCTCCTCATCCGTCTTGGCGACGAAGGGCAGCAGCGCCCCGACCCCCAGGTCGAAGCCGTCGGTCAGGGCGAAGGCGATCAGCAGAACCCCCAGGAGGCCCCACCAGATCAGGCGCAGGGTTGCGAAATCGAGAGGAAGATCCATGGTCGGATGTCCGTTCTGGGGTCAGGCGACGGCGGGCGCGGGTTCGCGCGGGCCGGCGGGCGTTTGCGGGTCGGGCTCGCCAAAGAGCTCCTGCTCCTGGAACGGCCCCTTCTTGATGGCGCGCAGGATCAGGCCGACCTCGACCACGGCCAGGGCGCCGTAGAAGACGGTGAAGCCGACGATGGTGGTCCACAGTTGCGGCACGGTCAGGCTGGAGGCGCCCAGGAAGGTCGGCAGGACCCCCTCCACCGCCCAGGGCTGGCGGCCGTATTCGGCCAGCACCCAGCCGAACTCGATGGCGATCCACGGCAGGGGGATGGCCAGCACCGCCAGGCGCAGAAACCAGCGCGTGTCGTGCTTGCGCAGGGTGCACAGCACGAAGGCCGTGGCGAACAGGGCGATCATCAGCAGGCCGATCCCGGCCATGACGCGGAAGGTCCAGAACAGCACCGGCACATTGGGCACCGTGTCCCAGGCCGCCTTCTGGATCAGTTCGGGCGAGGCCTGGCGCGGGTCCGCGACATAGCGCTTCAGCAGCAGGCCGTAGCCCAGGTCGCGGCGGTGAACCTCGAAGGCGCCGCGGGCGGCCATGTCGGTCGGATCGGCCTTGACCCGCTCCAGCGCGTCATAGGCCAGGACGCCAGATTCGATCCGGTCCTGGGCCGTGGCCACCAGTTCGAGGATGCCTTCCACCGGCTTGTCGATGGTGCGCGTGGCGATCAGGCCCAGCACCCACGGAATGTGGACGGCGTAATGGGTCTCGCGGTCCTTCAAGCTGGGGATGCCGATAGCGGTCAGGCCGGCCGGCGCGGGCTCGGTGCGCCACATGGCCTCCAGCGCCGCCAGCTTCATCTTCTGGTTGTCGGTCAGGGCATAGCCGGACTGGTCGCCCAGCACGACCACCGACAGCGACGCCGCCAGGCCGAAGGCTGAGGCCACCGTCATCGACCGCTTGGCGAAGCCGACATGCTTGCCGCGCAGCAGGTAGAAGGCCGACACCCCCAGCACGAACACCGAGGCGCAGACGTAACCGGCCGACACCGTGTGAACGAACTTGGCCTGGGCCACCGGGTTGAACAGCACGGCCATGAAGTCCGTGACCTCCATCCGCATGGTGTCGGGGTTGAAGGCGGCGCCGACCGGGTTCTGCATCCAGCCGTTGGCGATCAGGATCCACAGCGCCGACAGGTTGGTGCCCAGGGCGACCATGAAAGTGACGAACAGGTGGGCGTGCGGCTTCAGCTTGTCCCAGCCGAAGAACATCAGGCCGACGAAGGTCGCCTCCAGGAAGAAGGCCATCAGCCCCTCGATCGCCAGCGGGGCGCCGAAGATGTCGCCGACGTAGTGGCTGTAGTAGCTCCAGTTCATGCCGAACTGGAACTCCATGGTGATGCCGGTCGCCACGCCCAGGGCGAAGTTGATGCCGAACAGCACCCCCCAGAAGCGGGTGATCGTCCGCCAGATCGGCCGGCGGGTCATCACATAGATCGACTCCATGATGACCAGCATGAACGACAGCCCCAGCGTCAGGGGCACGAACAGGAAGTGGTAGAGGGCCGTCAGCGCGAACTGCAGCCGGGACAGGTCGACGACCGCGAGGTCGATCATGGCGTTGCTCCAGGTATCGGCCCCGACGACCGACATCATCTCCGCCCTAGAGGTCGGCGGGGCGGTTCGCCTTGATCTCGATCAAAGCCCTGCGGCGCCCGGCCGCCTATTGGACGGATCGTCCTTGGACCTTTCGTCCGACGGCGTTTTGTCCCATGGCGTCGGCTCCGCGCCGTCGCTGGAGTATGCGAATGACCGCCGCGCCGATCCCCGCGCCCGCCGCCCGGCTGAGAAGCGCCGCCCGTCCGTGGCGCCGGCTGTCGGCCATGGCCGCCGCCCTGGCGGTCGCCGACGCGGCGCCGGCCGCCGGCTTCGCCCTGGGCGTGGCCATGACCGTGGCCCGCTT
>JAEWDF010000009.1 GCA_023390245.1 Pseudomonadota bacterium | reverse complement strand
CGGCTGGCCAGGGCGTCGAGCCGGTCGGGGCCCAGGTCCGGCATGGCCGCCGGCGCGTCGGCGCGGGCGAAGGCCTGGGCCGCAGGCTCGAAGTCCGCCGCGCCGCCGAAGGCGAAGGGCTCGGTCTGGATCCCGGAGCGCGGCTGCGGCGCGGCGTCGCGCGGCGCATAGGCCTCGGCCGCCTGGGGGGCGGGCGCCGTCGGCGCTGAGGGCGCGACGCCGGGTTGACCTGTGCGCTTGCCGAACACGCGTCAGCGCTTCCTGAACATGGAGCCGAAAAGGGACTTGGAGCCTCCGCCCGCCGCCTTCGCGCGCGGCGCGGCGACCGCCGGCAGCTCGCGGCGGGAGACGATCTGGGCCAGGGTCTGGAAGGCCTCGGCCGCCTTGGTCTTGGCGGCGGCGTCCAGGATCATCTGGCCGTTGTTGGCGGCGGCGCCGAAGGTCTTGGCGTCGAACGGGATGACCAGGCTGGGGTGGACGCCCAGGGCCGCGCCGAAGTCCTTGGCCGGAATCTCGGGCCGACCGGGAAGGCCGACCTGATTCAGCACCAGGCGCGGCGGCGCGTCGTTGGGCCGGCCGTGGCGGATCAGGTCGATCATGTTCTTGGCGTTGCGCAGCGACGCCAGGTCGGGGGCGGCGACCACCACCACCTCGTCGGCGCTGATCAGGGTGCGGCGCATCCACGGCGACCACAGGTGTGGCAGGTCCAGAACGACGAAGGGCGCGGTCGAGCGGATGCGCGTCGTCACCTCCTCGAACGCCTCGGTGGAGATGTCCCAGTCGTTGTCCAGCGTCGCCGGGGCCGCGAACAGGCTCAGCTTGTCTGTGCAGCGGACCATCATCCGGTCCAGCAGGGTGGTGTCCAGCCGGTCGGGCTGACCCAGCGCGTCGGCGACGCCGTTCAGCGGATCCTGGTTAAAGTCCAGGCCGGCGGTGCCGAACGGCAGGTCGTAGTCGACGATGACGGTGTTGGCGCCGATCTTCTCGGACAGAGCGTAGGCGGTGTTGTGCGCCACCGCCGAGGCGCCCGCTCCGCCCCGCGCGCCGACGAAGGCGATGGAGCGGCCGACGAAGGGCTGGGCCGGGTCGTTGAACAGGCCGCCGATGGCGCCGATCAGCTGCAGGGGCTGAAGCGGCGCGACCAGATATTCGCTGACCCCGCGCCGCATCAGTTCGCGGAACAGCAGGATGTCGTTGGTCGGGCCGACGACGATGACCTTGGTGCCGGCGTCGCAGACCTCGGCCAGCTGGTCGACCTCCCACAGCAGGGTCTGGGGGTCCTTCAGGCTCTCGACGATGATCAGCGGCGGGGTCGGTTCGTGCTGGTAGGTCTCGACCGCCGCCGGCGCGCCGCCGACGCGGATGGAGGTGGTGGCGCGGCTCAGGCGCCGGTCCTGGGCGGCCCGCTCGGCCGCCGCCAGGGTGTCCTGGCGCTCGGCGAAGACGTGGATGGCGATGCGCGGCACCGACACCTCGCCGATGGCGCCGGCGGGGGCCAGGGCCGACTGGGCTTGCGCCTGGACCTGGGCGACCATGGCGCCCACGGGATTGTAGTCGACGGCGGGCGCGGCGGGCGCGGCCTGCGACGGATGCGGCGTCGTCGGGGCGACGGTGGCCGGCTGCGCCGCCGCGGCCGGTGCCGGGGCGGTGAACTGCAATGGCTCGCGGTCCGCGGCCGGGAAGGCGCCGGCCTCGGAGAAGTCCATGTCCACGTCGAACCCGTCGTCGAGGGGTTCGTAGGCGCGGGGGGCGTGGGCTCTGCTCATGCTCTAGTCCACCGCCGTGGAGACGCGGGCGCCGGCGACCAGGGCCTCCTGCGGCGCGGCGGTCTGCTCGCCGGCGCGATAGGTCTGGTACACGACGCTGCGGCGGCCGGCGTCCGCCGGCGTCATCGGCCGGGGCGAGACGATGTCGCGCGGATCGGCGATCTGGGCCGCCAGGTTGGCGGTGACGGCGCAGCCGAAGTTCGACGCCGACATGTTGTCGCCGGTCCGGCCCAGGCTGCCCCAGGCGGTCCCGCAGCGGGGAACCGAGGCCTGCAGCGTCTCATAGCCGACCAGCACCGGCGCGCGCGGGTCGGGCGCGGCGTAGCTGACGACCTGGATGCGTTCGGCCGGCACGCCCGCGGCCTGCGCCGCCGCGCGGACGTCCCAGGCGGTGCGGACCGCGACCTCGTCGCCGCCGCCCGGCGCCTCGATCACCAGGGCCGGCGCGCCGGCCGCGCCATAGCGGGCGACCAGCTGGTCGAGCGCCGCCTGCTGGTTGACCGACAGGCCCGCCTCGTGGACCGCCAGGGCGATGCGGTCCAGGCCGGGCTCGACCTGGAGGGCGTAGCGCGAGGTCGGGGTCAGCGGCGGCTCCCCGCCCAGGCTCGCCGGACCACCCGCGCACCCGGCCAGGAGCCCGGCGGAGGCGGCGACAGCGACGACGAGGCGTTGGATAAGGGCCATGGCGCTCACTCGATGACGTAGCCGACCGAACCCTGCCAGCCGGCGCCGTCCGCGGCGGGCGCGGGCGAGCCGTAGGCCTGGTTCAGCTGGCCGAAGAAGATGGTCTGGGCGTCGCTGGCGATCCTGAGGCCGTCGGCCGGCGTCTGCATCCGCGACGGCGAGGTCGGGCTGACGATATAGGGCTCGACGATGACGACCAGTTCGGTCTCTCCCGACAGATAGTCGCGCGACCGGAACAGCTGGCCCAGCACCGGCAGATTGGTCAGACCCGGCAGGGAATCGACCGTCTGGCGGGTGGACTCCTGCAAAAGGCCGGCGATCATCATCGCTCCGCCCGAAGGGATTTCCACCGTGTTCTCGCTGCGCCGGACGGTCAGGCCCGGCAGGGTGATCGAGGAAGGCGTGCCCGCGCCGATGGTGAAGCCGCCGTCGGAGGTCAGTTCCGACACCTCCACCTTGATCTGAAGAGAGATGCGGCCGCCCGACAACACCACGGGCCGGAAGCCGAGCCCCACGCCATAGGGCTTGTAGGTGACGGTGATCTGACCGTCCCGATCCCGACCCGTCGGCAGTGGGAATTCACCCCCCGCGAGGAAGTTGGCGGCCTCGCCGTTGACGGAGGTCAGATTGGGCTCGGCCAGGGTGCGGGCCAGGCCCACGCGCTCGAACGCCTCCAGGCATCCCGTCGCGTTCGTACCGGTGATGGTCTGCCAGGCGGTGGAGGCCAGATTGGTGACGACGTTGTTCAGATTGGCGCCTGTCACCGAGGTGACGGCGTCGGTGAGCGCGGAGCCGAGCGTATTCGAAACCGACGAGGTGACGCTTCCATTCGTCAGGGCTTCGCGAATAGCCTGAAGCGCTGTCGTCCCCGTCAGGACGGTGCTGTTGCCGGCGAAATCCGTCACGGTCACCGCACCCGGCGCGGAACCGTTGAAGGTCAAGGTCGTGCCGTCCGACGTCGTGACCGTCGTGTTCGCCGAGTTCGCGACCGTGTTGCCCGAGTTGTTGGTCACGGTGCTGGAGGAATTGGACGAGCTGGTCGTGCCGGAAGTGGACTGATTGGTATTGGTGTAGTCCGTCGTGCGCGCGCCATTCTGGCCGTAGCAGAGGCCGCCCCCTCCAACAGCCGCGCCGTTCACGCCATAGGTATTGGCGCGGCCGAAGCCGTAGCTGTGGATGCCGTTGTTGCGCAGGATGTCGGCGGAGAAGCCGAGCTGTTTCAGCGCCGTGCGCTGGAGCTCTACTACCCGGACCTTCAGCGTCACCTGGTCGGAGCCGGCGACGCTGATCATGTTTAGCACCTTCTCCGGCGCCGAGACGAAGGCGCGCGCTACGGTGGTCGCGCGGTCGGCCTCGGCCGCATTGTCGGCGACGCCGGTCAGGATGATGCTGTCGTTGACCGCCTCGGCGCGGATGTTCCCGCCGGGCAGCAGGCGGTTCAGGGTGTCCTGAAGGGCGCTGGTGCCCGCATCGACGCGGACGCGCAGGCTCAGGATCGTCCGGCCGGCGGCGTCGAGGAAGACCGCGTCGGTCTCGCCCGGCGCCACCCCGATCACGGTGATGCGGCGCGGCGAGTGCAGCATGGCCTCGGCCACCTGCGGATTGGACACGATCACGTCGCGGGCGTCGGCCGGCAGGTCGACGGCGAAGGAGGCCCCGCGCGGCAGGTTGATCAGCTGGGAGGCGTCGCCCATCGCCACCGCCGCGCGCGTCTGCGCCATGGCGGCGGGCGCCAGGGCCGGCGCGCCGGTCAGGAGCGCCATCCCCAGGACGCAGGCCTTGTTCAGCACGGCGCGGCTCATTGCACCACCACCACTTCCGGATCGCCGCCGCCGCGATAGACCTTGACCGCCGCGCTCTGGGCGGCGCGGCCGGCGCGCACGGCGCCGGAGGGCCCCGCCGTGTCGGCGTAGGAACGCAGCACCAGCGACAGCTCGCCCTCGGACTTGGCCAGGGCCAGGGCCTCGGCGTCGCGGGGCCCGACCTCCAGGGTGGCGGTCGCGCCCACCACCGCCTGTTCGTCGTCGGCGGCGCGGGTGGTCTGGTCGATGGCCAGCACCTTGATGTTCTGCATCACCGTGGCGGAGGTGAACTTGGACCGGTCGCCTTCCGCGGCGCCCAGGTTGCCGAGGTTGGTCTCGCGGGTCAGGACCACGTCGACCCGGTCGCCCGGCAGGATGAAGCCGCCGGCCGCCGTCTCCACCGTGACGCGGATGGCCATGGCGCGCATGCCGGGTTCCAGATAGGCGGCCAGATAGCCGCTGTCGCCGGCGCGCACGATCTTGCGCCCGACGATGGGCTCTCCGGCCAGGATCGGCTCGCGCACCACCGATCCGACATAGTCCGCCTTGGCGCCCCGGCCGGCCAGGTCGGCGGCGACGCGGGACACGCGGGCGGCCGCGCCGTCCTTGGCGGGCTTCTCCTCGGCCTTGTCCGCGCTCGCGGCGGCGCCGGGAATCGGGACCGTACCGTCGGTGATGAAGGCGGGATTGACCTCGTCGACCGGCCATTCCTTCCATTGCAGGTCGCCCTCGGTCAGGCGCTTGCCGGGCTCCAGGTCGCGGGCGGCGACCAGGACCTTGGCCATGGGGCGCGCCTCGACGGCCGCGGCGGCCGCCCGCTCGGCGGGCTGGCCGGACGACGAGCCCATGGCCCGGACGACCAGCGCCAGGCCGATGGCCGAGACGGCGGCGATGCAGATGACGACGATGCGGGCGGGCTTCATCCTGGCGGTCTCTCCGGCAGGCGCGCTCACCCCGCGAGTCGCGACTTCGACGCCCTACCGTTAACGATCATGGAGGGGCCGAGTTAACGCGTTCCTAAACCGGGTTCGCTCAACCGCCGGCGAAGGCGGTCATCAGCGGCGAGGCGGGATAGGCCAGCAGAACCCCGGCGGCGATGGCGACGCCGTAGGGAATGTCGCCCTTGGGCGCCATCAGGCTGGCGACCCAGCCGGGCGCGGCGGGCGCGACCAGCGGAAAGTAGCGACGCGCCAGGATCAGGCCCAGGCAGAACAGGCCGCCGACCAGCGCCGTCCAGACCAGAAAGACCGGTGCTCCGGCCGGTCCCATCCACAGCGTCGCCGCCGCCAGCAGCTTGGCGTCGCCGCCGCCGATGATGCGCAAGGCGAACAGGGCCATGCCGACCAGCAGGGCGACCGCGCCGACGGCGAGATGCAGGCCGGCGGCGGGCAGGGACAGCCCCGTCAGCAGGGCGGCGGGAACGAAGCCCAGCACGATCAGCCCGCTGATCCAGTTCGGGATCTTCATCGTCGTCAGGTCGTGCAGGCCGGCGACGATGGCCAGGGCCGGCAGCAGCATCAGAACGGCAAAGGTCAGGATATCCATGCGGGGATGATGCGCGCCCCGCGTTAAGAGCGGGTATGCGGCCAAAGAAGAAGGGCCGGCGCTTCCGCGCCGGCCCTCCCCGATTTCAAGACGTTGGAGCCAGGGCTTATTCGCCGCCGGCGACCGCGGTGGAGATTTCCGTGAAGCGGTCCTTCAGGTTTCCGCCGAGCGTGGTCAGCACGGTGATCAGCACGACGGCGATTAGGGCGGCGATCAGGCCGTATTCGATGGCGGTGGCGCCCGATTCATCCTTCAGGAAGCGCGAAACGAACTTGGTCATGGGTATCCCTTTCAATTGATCTAAGCGAGCAACAGGCGGGGGGAGCCGGCAGCCCGCTTGACCCCCAAACGCAGGGACACCTTGCCGCAGCGGGGTTAAGGCGCGGTCAGGAGGCATGGTTACATACGGATTCACCAAAGAAAATCACCGAAACCGCCATCCGCTGGATTTCAAGGTTTGTTGAGGAATGCGGGCGCATGCTGCGCGCGACGCGCCCGTCCGCGCCATGGATTCAGAGCCCGCCGATGTTCCGTCACGTCATGCCCCTCGCCCTGCTGATCGCCGCCGCGCCGCTCGCCGCGCAAGCCCAGGCCGTCAACGTCGAGATCGACCGGTCGACCCGCGTGCAACTGGGCGGCGCGGCCTCTTCCGTCATCGTCGGCAATCCGCAGATCGCGGACGTGACGGTGGTGGACTCCAACACCCTGTTCATCACCGGCAAGGGCTATGGCGTCACCGAGGTGGTCGCTGTCGACGCCATCGGCCGCACCCTGTTCCAGCGCGAGATCGTGGTGACGGGCGGGACCACCGGCTCGGTTCGGGTCTGGCGCGGGGCCCAGGCGACCGAGATGGCGTGCGCCGCCTCCTGCGCGCCCAGCCTGCGCGCGACGCCTGCGCCGGCCACGCCCTGACGATCCGGATGCGGCGCGCCTCCCTTCCGACCCGGCGACGGTTCGGCGCGCCGCGCGACGGCAGCGCGGCGGTCGAATTCGCCCTGGTCGGCCCCCTGTTCCTGGCCCTGCTGTTCGCCATCCTGCAACTGGGGATGTCGCTGGTGCTCGACGCCGTGCTGGAAGGCGCGGTCCAGGACACCTCGCGCCTGATCCGCACCGGACAGGCGCAGGCGCAAGGGTTCGACAAGGCGCGCCTCCAGTCGGACTTCTGCAACCGCATGAGCGTCTTCCGCAGCGACTGCCTGGCGCGCACGGCGGTCGACGTGCGCGTGCTCCAGCGCTTCGGCGAGGCCACGCCCGACCCGATGACGGACGGTTTCGATCCCGACGCGACCGACTACCAGCCCGGCGGCGCGTCGGAGCTGGTGCTGGTGCGTGTCTGGTACCGGCGGACGGACCCGTTCGGCCTGCCTCTGTCGCTGGCCTCGGTGGTGATGGGACAGCCGCTGCAACAAAGCGGGGACGGGACGCTGCTGACCAGCACCGCCACCGCCTTCCGCAACGAGCCCTGGACATGAGGCGTTCGCCGCCGATCCGCCTGATCTGGCGCCTGATCCGGGACGAGCGCGGCGTCTCCGCCGTCGAATTCGCCCTGCTGGCGCCGGTGATGATCATCCTCTACGCCGGCCTGGTGGTCTTCTGCCAAGCCTATATGGCCCGCAAGCGCGTCGAGCACGTGGCGCCGATGATCGCCGACCTGGTGGCGCAGAGCTCGACCCTGACCCGGGCCGAGATCGACGGCGTGCTGGCGCTGGGTCCGGAGATCATTAAGCCCTATCCGCGCACCCCCCTGACCATCCGGGTCAGCAGCGTGACCCGCACAGCGACTAGCACCTACAAGGTCCAGTGGAGCCGATCCTACAACGGCATGGCGGCGCTCACGGCTTCCGAGGCCAAGACGAAGGTCCCCGCCGACTTGATCGAAGTCGGCCAGTCGGTTGTGGTGGCCGAGTCGGCCTACGACTACACGCCGATCTTTACCCGGAACGCGACCCTAACCTTTCTGCCCGTCGGCGCGCTGCACTTCACCAAGACGGCCATCCTTAGGCCCCGGTCCTCCGACGCGGTGGCCTGTTCCAACTGCTAGGCTGAAGATCTGGTCCTTCCAAGGCTGAGCGGAGCGACAAGCCTGGTATCCAGTGGCCGTCGGCGCGAGTCGAACCGTATCGAGCGTCGGCGGACCGCGCAGGCGCGACCGTGGAACGAGGATGACCATCAAGGGCGACGCCGCCCGCCGGATCTTCGCCGCCGGGCTGGACGAAATCGGCCGCGGCATGCGATTAAGACTTGCCCCGGCGCGCGTCCCGCGTCATGCGGCGCCCCTTTCGCCACAGCCTCTCCAGCGAGTTCATGAGTTCATCCGCAGCCGCCGCCGCCCCCGGGCTCGTCTCGGCGCGCGACGTGTCGAAGACCTTCGGATCGCGAAAGGCGCTGGACGGCGTCTCGGTCGAGGTCGCCTCGGGCGAGATGGTCGCCCTGATCGGTCCGTCGGGTTCGGGCAAGTCCACCCTGCTTCGCTCCATCACCGGCCTGCAGTCGATCGACGCGGGCAAGGGGACCATCGCCGTGTTCGGCGAGACGGTGCAGAAGGACGGGCGCGTCACGGGCGCCGTGCGCCGGGCGCGCGGCAAGCTGGGCATGATCTTCCAGCAGTTCAATCTGGTCGGGCGTCTTAGCCTGTTCTCCAACGTCATGCTGGGCGCTTTGGGCCGCCTGCCGTCGTGGCAGGGGCTTCTGGGCCTGTGGCCGCGCGCGGATCGGGACAAGGCCATGGCCGCCCTGCACCGCGTCGGCGTCTCCGACTACGCCGCCCAGCGCGCCAACACCCTGTCGGGCGGCCAGCAGCAGCGCGGCGCCATCGCCCGCGCCATCGTCCAGGGCGCCAAGGCCATCCTGGCCGACGAACCCGTCGCCTCCCTTGATCCCGTGTCCGCCCGCAAGGTGATGGAGCTGCTGGTCGAACTGAACAAGCGCGACGGCCTGGGAGTGATCGTCACCCTGCACCAGGTCGACTACGCCATCCGCTACTGTGACCGCGTCATCGCCCTGCAGAAGGGCAAGGTGGTCTATGACGGTCCGTCCACCGGGCTGGACCAGGCGCGGCTGATCGAAATCTACGGTCCCGAATTCGAGGACGCCTTCTGGGAGACCAAGGCATGATCCGCCTGTCCCGTCTTTCGCCGTCGCGACGGCTCTTCGCGGCCGGCGCGGCCGTCCTGCTGACCGGCCTGGCCGCGTGCGGCGGCGGCGGCGGCGACGGCAAGGCCGCCGGCGGCGCGCCCAGCGAGATCACCTTCTCCATCCTGTCGGCCGAGGGCCAGGCCTCGTCGGGGCCGTTGTGGCAGCCGCTGCTGGACGACATGTCCAAGGCGATCGGCGTGCCGGTGAAGCCCTATTTCGGCTCCAACTACACCGTGCTGGTCGAGGCCATGCGCGGCAACCACACCCAGGTCGGCTGGTTCTCGGCCAAGCCCGAGGTCGAGGCCATCGACCGCGCCCAGGCCGAGGTCGTGGCCCGCACCGTCAACCGCGAGGGGCTGGACAGCTATCAATCCACCCTGATCGTGCGCAAGGGTTCGGGCATCACGCTGGACTCGGTGATGGCCTGCGGCAAGCGGTACAACTTCGGCATCGGCGACGCCCAGTCGACCTCGGGCACCCTGGCCCCGCTGACCTTCCTGTTCAATCCGCGCGGCGTGGTTCCGTCGCAGTGCTTCAAGACGGTGCGCTCGGCCAACCACCAGGCCAACGCCTTCGGCGTGGCCACCGGCGTGATCGACGTGGCGACCTCCAACAGCGTCAACACCACCTTCATGCGCCGCGAGAACCCGCAGCTGGCGGCCCAGATCGAGGACATCTGGACCTCGCCGCCCATCCCCGAGAGCGGCATCGTCGTGCGCGAGGACCTGGATCCGGTGCTGAAGGAAAAGATCCGCAGCTTCTTCCTGACCTACGGTCAGGGCGAGGGTCCGGAGGCCGAGCGCCAGCGCAAGGTGCTGTCGGACCTGGAGTATTCCCGCTTCGCCGCCGCCGACGACAGCTATCTGGATCCGATCCGCGAGATGATCGCCGACCAGAAGCTGGGCGAAGCGCGGGCCAAGGGCGACACCGCCGGCGCGACGGCCGCCCAGCAGGAACTGCAGCGGCTGCGCGCCAAGCGCGAGGTTCGTCCTTGACCGTCGCCGCCTCTCCCGTGACGCTGGCGGACATCCCCACCGCGCCGCGCAAGTCCGCCATGGCCTGGATCGCCGACCTCCTGGTCTGGGGCGGCGTCGCGGTGGTGCTGGCCTACAGCGTCGACGCGGTCGACCTGGGCAACATCTCGCGCCTGTTCGCGGGCAATGAGAGCACGCGGCTGTTCGCCCACGAGCTGATGCGGCCCGACTTCACCGACTGGCGCATGTTCGTCGCCAAGATGTGGGAGACGATCCAGATCGCCCTGTGGGGCACCTTCCTGGCGGTGATCCTGGGGGTTCCGCTGGGTCTGGCCGCCGCGCGCAACATCGCCCCGCAGTGGGTGGTGACGCCGGTGCGCTGGATCATGAACCTGCTGCGTTCGATCCCCGACCTGGTGATCGGCCTGCTGTTCGTCACCGCCGTCGGCCTGGGGCCGCTGGCCGGCGTCCTGGCCATCACGCTGAACACGGCGGGCGTTCTGGCCAAGCTGTTCTCCGAGGCGGTCGAGTCGATCGACAAGGGGCCGGTCGAGGGGGTGCGCGCCACCGGCGCCGGCAAGCTGCACGAGATCGTCTGGGGCGTGCTGCCGCAGGTGGCGCCGCTGTGGACCTCCTTCGCCCTCTACCGGTTCGAATCCAACAGCCGCTCGGCGACGGTGCTGGGGCTGATCGGCGCCGGCGGCATCGGCCAGGTGCTGTTCGACAGCATGAACGCCTTCAACTTCCAGGCCGTCTCGGCCATCGTCATCATCGTGGTCGTCGCCGTGACCCTGATCGACACCCTGTCGCAGGTCATGCGCAAGCGCCTGCTCTGACGGCGCGAACCTCCCGCTCTCCTCCCGCGGCGCGGGAGGGGAGCGTTCGGCCGCACACGGACGAAGAAACCGTCACAAACCCATCGGCGGCCCGTCACAAACCTCTGCTCTAAGCGTCGCGAAATCGATGCTCAGGGAGAGCTCATGATGATCCGCACTCTGAAGTACGCCGTCGCGGCCGCGGCGCTGACGGGCCTGGCCGCCTGCGGCGATGGCGGCGGCGCCGGCCCGTCGCGCGCGCGCTCCGGCATCTGGGCCGCCGGGTCCTCCACCGTCTTCCCATTCTCGACGCGGGTCGCCGAGACCTTCGCGCGCAACGCCGGCGGCGCGGCTCCGCGCGTGGAGAGCCTGGGCACCGGCGGCGGCATCCAGCAGTTCTGCCAGGGCGTCGGTCCCACCACGCCGGACATCGCCAACGCCTCGCGCCCGATGAAGGCGTCCGAGTTCGACCTGTGCCAGAAGAACGGCGTCACCGACATCGTCGAGCTGAAGATTGGCTTCGACGGCATCGTCATCGCCACAGCGCGGTCGGGGAACAGCTTCAACTTCGAACTGAACGACCTGTACGAGGGCCTGGCCAAGGAAGTGCCGGGCGCGGGCGGCCAGTTCGTGGCCAATCCGGCCAAGACCTGGAACCAGGTCAACGCCGGTCTGCCGAACCAGCGCATCCAGGTCTATGGCCCGCCGCCGACCTCGGGCACCCGCGACGCCTTCCTGGAGCTGGGCATGACGCCGGGCGCCAAGCTGGTCCCGGCCGCCGCCGCCCTGGCCGAAAGCGACGCCGACCGGTTCGAGACCATCGCCCACACCCTGCGCGAGGACGGCGCCTGGATCGACTCGGGCGAGAACGACAACGCCATCGTCCAGACCCTGACCCGCACGCCGGGGTCGCTGGGCGTGTTCGGTTATTCGTTTCTCGAGCAGAACATGGACACGGTGAAGGCCGAGACCATCGACGGCGTCGCGCCGACCGCCGACACCATCGCCGACGGCTCCTATCCGCTGTCGCGCAGCCTCTACATCTATGTGAAGAAGGCCCACATCGGCGTGACGCCGGGCCTGGCCCAGTTCGTCCAGGAGTTCCTGTCCGAAGGCTCGGCCGGTCGCGGGGGCTATCTGCAGGACCGCGGCCTGATCCCGCTGCCGGAAGCCGATCTGGCCGCCCAGCGCGCCGCAGCCCAGGCCATGACTCCGATGCAGCGCCCGGCCAAGTAGGCCGGGAACCGACGGCCGCGCCGCCCCTTTCCACGCCGGGCCAGCCCCGGCTAGAAGGGGGCGGCATAGCTGTCAGGATCATCATGACCACCCAACCCGCGCGTCTGCGCAAGGCCGTCCTGCCCGTCGCGGGCCTCGGCACCCGGGTCCTTCCCGGCACCAAGACTACCCCCAAGGAACTGCTGAACGTCGTCGACCGCCCGATCCTCTCCTACATCGTGGAAGAGGCGCGCGAGGCCGGCATCGAGCATATCGTCTTCGTCACCGGCCGCTCGAAACAGGCCATCGAGGACTATTTCGACCACCAGATCGAGCTGGAGGCCCAGCTGGAGGCCAAGGGCAAGACCGACATCCTGACGGTCATGAACGCCGAACTGGCGCGCCCCGGCGAGATGAGCTTCACCCGCCAGATGCAGCCCAAGGGCCTGGGCCACGCCGTCTGGTGCGCCCGCGACATCATCGGCCACGAGCCGTTCGCCGTCATCCTGCCGGACGTCATCGTCGACTCCCAGCCGGGCGCGCTGAAGCAGCTGGCCGACGTCTACGCCGAGGTCGGCGGCAACGTCATCGGCGTCGAGGCTGTGCCCGAGGACCAGACCCACAAGTACGGCATCGTCGATCCGGTGGAGCGCGCCGGCGACCGCATCGCCATGAAGGGCATGGTGGAGAAGCCGGCCAAGGGCACGGCGCCGTCGAACCTGTCCATCTCGGGCCGCTACATCCTGCAGCCGGAGATCTTCGACCTGCTGGAGACGCAGGAGAAGGGCGCGGGCGGAGAGATCCAGCTGACCGACGCCATGGCCCGGCTGATGGCCGACCAGAGCTTCACCGCCTTCGAATATTCGGGCGTCACCCACGACTGCGGCGACAAGATCGGCCTGCTGCGCGCCAATGTGGCGCTGGCGCTGAAGCGTCCCGACCTGGGCGGCGCGGCGCGGGCGGCGATTTCGGCGCTGCTCTGAGGGACGGCGTCAGGCCCATGACTTGCACGGCTTTACCGAACCGGCCGCTCTGATCGGCTCGTTTGGAGGCTTTTGTCATGTCGATTTCGTCGGTTAGCAACTTACTCGGCGCCTCGACCCTGACGGGATTCTCTTCCGCCCCTCGGCAAAATAAGCCGGCCTCGATGCTGCAAAGCGATCTGGATGGAATCCGGGAGAAGGGGCTGCGCGCCTGGGCGCACGAGCAGCAGTTGGAGAAGTTGAAAGCTCGGCTTCGGGATGAAATTCTGTCCGACAAGAAGCTTCGGGAGAGCGACCTCGCCGCCATGCCGACGGACGTGCGTAACTCCTTCGAAGCCGAGATTCAGAAGCTGATCGAGCAAAAGCTTCAGGAGGCCGTGCAGACGGCGGTTGAGGACGCCTCTTCAAACGGCAAGACCCAGGCGATCCTGGTTGATATTTCGGTCTGACGCGTCGCGGGCGGTGGAAAGGCTCTGGCCGCGACTCCGGTTGCCTTTCCCCCGCTTTTCCGCCATAAGCCGCCGCTTCCGACGCAAGTGAACCTCGCGTCTCCACCGGGACGACCCCATCTTCTTGATGGACGAGCCCGGCGAGAACCCCCTGTCGACGTGATCGTCCACAGGGGCCGTTGTCGTATGGAGCCGTTTCACCTGCGCCACATGAGGTAGTGAATGTTCGAGGCTCTGAACGAGCGGCTGACAGGCGTCTTCGACCGGATCACCGGGCGCGGCGCCCTGTCCGAAAAGGACGTGGCCGAGGCGATGCGCGAGGTGCGCGTGGCCCTGCTCGAGGCCGACGTCGCCCTGCCGGTCGTCAAGGACTTCATCAGCTTCGCCACCGAGCGCGCCACCGGTGAAGAGGTCATCCGTTCGGTCAAGCCGGCCGATCAGGTAGTCAAGATCGTCTACGACGGCCTGATCGAGATGCTGGGCGGCGAAGAGCCGGTCCCGCTCAACACCAACGCCAATCCGCCCGCCGTGGTGCTGATGGCCGGCCTGCAAGGCTCGGGCAAGACCACGACCTCGGCCAAACTGGCGCTGCGCCTGACCAAGTTCGATCGCAAGAAGGTCATGATGGCCTCGCTGGACACGCGCCGTCCGGCCGCGATGGAACAGCTGGCCACGCTGGGCAAGCAGATCGAGGT
This sequence comes from Pseudomonadota bacterium, assembly GCA_023390245.1. GTDB lineage: Bacteria > Pseudomonadota > Alphaproteobacteria > Caulobacterales > Caulobacteraceae > Brevundimonas. The sequence goes on along the minus strand of JAEWDF010000009.1, from coordinate 32,997 downwards.
CGCCACCCTGCCGATCGTCCAGGGCGAGAGCGCGGTCCAGATCACCCGCCGGGCGCTGCAATCGGCCAAGCTCCAGGGCTTTGACGTCCTGATCCTGGACACCGCCGGGCGCATCACGCTGGACGAGGCCCTGATGGCGGAGGTGGCCGAGGTCGCCGACATCGCCAAGCCGGTCGAGACCCTGCTGGTCGCCGACAGCCTGACCGGCCAGGATGCGGTGCGCACCGCCAAGGCCTTCCATGAGCGCCTGCCGCTGACGGGCCTGGTCCTGACCCGCGCCGACGGCGACGGGCGCGGCGGCGCCATGCTGTCGATGCGCGCCGTCACCGGCCTGCCGATCAAATATCTGGGTTCGGGCGAGAAGGTCGATGCGCTGGACGTGTTCGACGCCCGCCGCGTCGCCGGCCGCATCCTGGGTCAGGGGGACATCGTCGCCCTGGTCGAGAAGGCCAGCCAGGATCTGGACCAAGCCAAGGCCGAGAAGATGGCCCGCAAGCTGGCCAAGGGCCAGTTCGACCTGGACGACCTGGCCGGCCAGCTTCAGCAGATGAAGCGGATGGGCGGTCTGCAGGGCATCATGGGCATGCTGCCCGGCGTGGCCAAGATGAAGTCGCAGATGGCCGACAGCGGCATCGACGACCGCATGATCCTGCGCCAGGAAGCCATCATCTCCTCGATGACCAAGGCCGAGCGCAAGAAGCCGGACCTGCTGAACGCCAGCCGCAAGAAGCGCATCGCCGCCGGCGCCGGCGTCGAGGTCCAGGACGTCAACCGGGTCCTGAAGCAGCACCGCCAGATGGCCGACGTGGTCAAGTCGATGGCGCGCGGCGGACCCAAGAAGATGCAGCAGATGGCCGCCATGCTGGGCGGTCTCGGCGGCGGTGGAATGGGCGGGCCGGACATGGCGCGTCTGAAGGCCCTGGGCGGCGGCAAGATGCCGGAACCCAGCGCCGACGAACTGAAAGCGGTCCAGGAGCGGCTTGCCGGCCTGGGCGGCGGACAACTTCCGGGAGGCCTTCCAGGCCTGCCGGGCTTCCCTCCCAAGAAATAACGACTTCCTAGAAAGAGATCTGAAATGCTGAAGATTCGTCTGGCCCGCGGCGGCGCCAAGAAGCGCCCCTACTACCACATCGTGATCGCCGACTCGCACTCGCCGCGCGACGGCAAGTTCATCGAGAAGGTCGGTGCCTACAACCCGATGCTGCCCAAGGACGGCGCCCAGCCGCGCGTCACCCTGAAGGTCGAACGCATCTCGGAATGGCTGGCCAAGGGCGCCCAGCCGACCGACCGCGTCGCTCGCTTCCTGTCGCAGGACGAGACGCTGGGCCAGAAGGTGAAGTGGACGCAGAGCAACAACCCGCAGAAGGCCGAGCCGGGCAAGAAGGCGCAGGAACGCGCCGCCGAGCGCGCCCAGCGCGAAGCCGACCGCCTGGAAGCCGAAGCCGCCGCCAAGGCCGAAGCCGCTGAAGCCGCTGCGACCGCCAAGGCCGAGGCGGAAGCCGCCAAGAACGCTCCGGCCGCCGAGGAAGCGCCGGCTGAGGAAGCCCCCGCCGCCGAAGCGCCCGCCGAGGAGGCTCCGGCCGCCGAAGCGACCGAGGAAAAGGCCGAAGGCTAAGCCCTTCGCCGCTCCGGTTTTGGAAAGCAGCGCCTTCGCGGGCGCTGCTTTTCTTTTGTGCGGAACGGCGGCTTTGCCGCTATCACCGGCTCGCAATCCTTGGGGACGCCATGAGCAACGACAGCAGATTGATCCTTGTCGGCCAGGTCGGCGGCGGCTTCGGCGTACGGGGCGAGGTGCGGATCACCGCCTTCACCGCCGATCCGATGGCCTTGACGCAGTATGGCCCGCTGCTGCGCGCCGACGGCTCGGTCGGCCTGACGCTGACCTCGGCGCGGCCGGACAAGAACGGCGTGGTGGGCCGGGCCAGGGAGGTCGCCACCAAGGAGGAGGCCGACGCCATGCGCGGCCTGAAACTGCACGTCCCGCGCGACCGCTTTCCGGCGCCGGAGGACGAGGACGAATTCTATCTGACCGACCTGGTCGGCCTGGAGGCCCGCGACGCGTCCGACGCCGTGATCGGCACGGTGAAGACGGTGCAGAACTTCGGCGCCTCGGACATGCTGGAGATCATCCCGGCAGAGGGCGGCCCGACCTGGTATCTCCCCTTCACGCGCGAGGCGGTGCCGGAGGTCCGGCCCGCCGACGGCTGGCTGAGGGCGATCCGCCCGAACGAGGTCGGCGAGCGCGAACCGGGCTGAGGTCGATCAAGCCTCTTCGACGGGCGCGTCGGCGACGTATTTCTTGATCGACTCGATCGCGCGCTTGGCGCCCGACTTGTCCGAATAGCCTTCGGTCGAGAATATAATCTCGGAATTGTACTTGAAGCGCACGCGATATTCGCCGGCCTTGTCCTGATAGACCTCGAACTTGTGGGCCATGGGGGTTCTGTCTCCGATTGCGCGGCCCGACACGGGCCACGGCCAAGCTGCGGCGCCGCCGTGTCCGGCGCCAGACACAAGCTTGCGAGCGGCCGCAACCGATGCGGTTGCGGAACGGTCCGGCCGCGCCACATAGGAGGGACACGTCGAAGGAATTTCCGCATGACCGACCTGTCCGCCTTCCCGATCACCCGCCGCTGGCCCGCCGCCCATCCGGACCGCATCCAGCTCTATTCGCTGAACACGCCCAACGGAGTGAAGGCGTCGATCATGCTGGAGGAGACGGGCCTGGCCTATGAGCCGCACCTGGTCGACATCACCAGGAACGAGAGCTGGGAGCCGGAGTATCTGTCGCTGAACCCCAACGGCAAGATCCCCGCCATCCTCGACCCCGACGGGCCGGGCGGAAAGCCGCTGGCGCTGTTCGAATCCGGCGCCATCCTGATCTACCTGGCGGAAAAGTCCGGCCAGTTCCTCTCGCCCGACCCGGCGATGCGCTACGAGACGATCCAGTGGCTGATGTTCCAGATGGCGGCGATCGGGCCGATGTTCGGCCAGGTCGGCTTCTTCCACCGCTTCGCCGGCAAGGATTACGAGGACAAGCGTCCCCGCGACCGCTACGCGGCTGAAAGCCGCCGCCTGCTGGGCGTGCTGGAGGCCCGGCTCGAGGGCCGGGACTGGATCGTCGGCGACTATTCCATCGCGGACATCGCCACCCTGGGCTGGGTGCGCAACCTGATCGGCTTCTACGAGGCGGGCGATCTGGTCGGGTTCAAGGATTTCCCGCGCGTCGCCGCCTGGCTGGAGCGCGGCCTGGCGCGGCCGGCGGTGCAGCGCGGGCTGGAGATCCCGGCGCGCCCCTGAACCTTCGCCGGTCCGCGGCATTTAGGGAGTCGGTTTTCATCGGAGTTCGAGCCATGGGCGTCTTCTCTTCAATCTGGAACAAGATCACGGGCCACAAGCCGAAGGCGGCGCCCAGCACGGCGCCCGTGCAGCCGGCTCCGTCGCCCGTGACCCCGGCCTCGCCCGCGCCGGCCGCGCAGACGGTCGATGTCGAGGCGGTGTTGAGCGATTTGGCGGCGTCCAAGGGCGGGGGCGGCAACTGGCGCACCTCGATCGTGGACCTGCTGAAGCTGCTGGACCTCGATTCCAGCCTGGAGGCCCGCAAGTCGCTGGCTGAGGAGCTGAACGTCCACGCCGGCCCGCACGGCTCGGCCGAACAGAACATCGCCCTGTCCAAGGCCGTCTGGCGAAAACTGGCCGAGAACGGCGGCCAGGTTCCGGCCTCGCTGCGCGACTGACGACGATGGAGCGGCGGTCGTGCCTTCCAGCGTCATCCGCCGCTTCAGCTACGACGAGGCGCAGCGCCGCCTGCGGGTGACCTTCGTCTCCGGCGACGTCTATGACTACGACCAGGTGCCGCCGGAAGTCGTCGCCGACTTCCGCGCCGCCCGGTCGAAGGGCCGCTTCTTCGGCCCGAACATCCGCGACGCCTATCCCTATCGCCGGGTCGAGCGCGGCCCGCGCTGAGGGCGCGGCTTGCGCGGGGCGCTCCGGCGGGCGATGAGACGGGCCATGACCCAGCCTTCCGACATGACCTACGCCGGCTATCTGGCGCTGGACGATCTGCTGGCCGCCCAGCATCCCCTGTCCGACCAGCACGACGAGATGCTGTTCGTCGTCATCCACCAGACCAAGGAACTGTGGCTCAAGCAGATGCTGCACGAGGTGGCGCTGGCCCAGGGGCTGATCCGCGCCGGCGACCTCGTTCCCGCCTACAAGAGCCTGGCCCGCGTCAGCCGCATCCAGGCGGTGATGACCCAGAGCTGGGACATCCTGTCGACCATGACCCCGGCCGACTATCTGAAGTTCCGGGGCGTGCTGGGGTCCTCCTCCGGCTTCCAGAGCGATCAGTTCCGCCGGTTCGAGGCCATGCTGGGCCTGAAGGACGCGTCCTTCCTGAAATATCACGAGGGTCGGCCGCACGCCCACGCGGCGCTCAGCGCGGCCCTGGCCGAACCCAGTCTCTACGACGACGCCCTGGCCCAGCTGGCGGTCGCCGGCTTGCCGGTCCCGGTCGAGGTGCTGAATCGCGACGTGACCCAGCCCTACCAGCCGTCCGAGGCCGTCGAGGCCGCCTGGCTGGAAGTCTATCGCGACACCGAGCGATGGTGGCCGTTGTACCAGCTGGCGGAGAAGCTGGTGGACCTGGACGACGCCCTGCTGACCTGGCGGCACAAGCACGTCGTCACGGTGGAGCGCATCATCGGCCGCCGGCGGGGCACCGGCGGGACTGAGGGCGTGGCCTATCTGGCGGCGACCCTGGCGCGGCGCTGCTTTCCCGAGCTTTGGTCGCTGCGCACCAAACTTTGATGTCGCGGGGCGGCAACCGCCGGCGCCGCGCGGGGGTTTCATCCTCGACCGCAAGGAGCGATCGAGATGAGCACGCCCAACGACCACGACATCCGGATCCTGAACGGCCTGATCGAAACCACGCTGGACAGCGCGGAAGGCTATCGCGAGGCCGCCGAGGAGACGACGGACCCGCATTATCGCACCCTGTTCGAGCGCCGCGCCGACGAGCGCCGCCTGGCGGTCGAGGAATTGCAGGCGGCCGTGCGCAGCCTGGGCGGTGATCCGGGCGCGCGCGGCTCCATCCTGGCCAAGGCCCATCGCGCCTTCCTGGACCTGAAGCACGCCCTGCTTCGTGATGACGATTCCGTCGTCGGCACGGTGGAGAGCGGCGAGCAGTTCATCACCGGCAAGTTCGAGCGGGCGCTGCACGACGGCGACATCTCCGCCACCACGCGCGAAACCGTCCGGCGGGCCTATGAGCGGGTCAAGGCCGGCCACGACCAGATGCTGGAGTTGAAGCGCAGCCTGGAGAGCCAGCGCGCCGCCTCCAGCCCGCTGTTCCCGCAATAGGCGCGCGGCTCAGTCGCGCGTGGGGTCGACCTTCGAGGCGTCGCCGTAGGTCAGGGCCAGGAAGACGTCTTCCAGGTCCGGGTCTTCGGTGGAGATGTCGGCGATGGTGACGCCGGCCTTGCGCACGGCGGCGATGACCTGCTCCACCGACGACTGACCCTTCTTGTAGGCCACGGCGAAGGCGCCGTTCGGCCGCGCGACCACGTCGAAGCCCTTCAGCACGGGCGGCACAGCCAGGGGGCTCTCGGGCGACACCACGACGTTGCGCGTATCAAGCCGGCGCAGCAGCTGCGGCGTCGGCTCGCAGGCCACCACCTCGCCCCGGTTGACGATGGCGATGGTGTCGCAGAGCTCCTGCGCCTCTTCCAGATAGTGGGTGGTCAGGACGATGGTCACGCCCTCGGCGTTGATGCGCCGGACGTACTCCCACAGCTGGCGGCGCAGTTCGACGTCCACCCCGGCGGTCGGCTCGTCCAGGATCAGGATCGGCGGATTGTGCACCAGGGCCTTGGCCACCATCAGGCGGCGCTTCATGCCGCCTGACAGGGCGCGCACATAGGCGTTGGCCTTGTCCGACAGGCCCAGGGCCGCCAGCAGCTCGTCCGAGCGGCGCTCGTTGGCCGGCACGCCGTAGAAGCCGGCCTGGACCTCCAGCGACTCGCGCGGAGTGAAGAAGACGTCGGCGACAATCTCCTGCGGCACCACGCCGATGGCGGCGGCGGCGTCGCGCGGCTCCTTGTCGATGTCGCGGCCCCATATGCGCACCGAACCTTCGGACTTCTTCACCACCCCGGCCAGAATGTTGATCAGCGTCGACTTGCCCGCGCCGTTCGGGCCCAGCAGGCCGAACATGGAGCCGCGCGGAATGATCAGGTCCACGCCGCGCAGGGCCGTCTTGGGCGCCGCCTTCTTCGATCCGGCGTAGGTCTTCTTCAGGCCCCGCACCTCGATGGCGTTGTCGGGCAGGGTCGTCGGGTCGGTGGTCATGGGCGCTTCGGTCGTGGGATTCGGGTCATACGGCGGTTTGACGCCGCCGGACGGGCCGCATAGGTATGCGCGCGACGCCCTCCCGCCAAGTTCAAGAGCCGAAAATGCCGCCCCGCCACCCCGATGTCGCCGTTCCGGCGCCCGAAGAGATCGTCGTCTCGACCAAGCGCGTCGCCTGCGACGGCGGCGGCGGGGCCCTGGGCCACCCGCTGGTCTATATGGACATGGGTGAGGACGACTTCATCGAATGCGGTTATTGCGACCGCCGCTTCGTCCTGTCGGCCCATCCGAAGGACGAGAACGAATATCTGAGCCCGGCCGCCCGCGCGCCCGAGGCGCACTGACGCCGCACGGTCGCGCTTTCGCCACGAGCCCGCTATATGGGAGGCTGTTCCGCGCCTCCCCGACACGGAGATCGTCTTGCGCTATCTGCACACCATGGTCCGGGTGAAGGACCTCGACGCCTCGCTGCACTTCTATTGCGACCTGCTGGGCCTGCAGGAGGTGCGCCGCACCGAGAACGAGAAGGGCCGCTTCACCCTGGTCTTCCTGGCCGCGCCCAAGAACCTGGAGCAATCCAGGGCCGAGCGCTGCCCCGAGGTCGAGCTGACCTTCAACTGGGACCCGGAGGATTATCAGGGCGGCCGCAACTTCGGCCACCTGGCCTATAAGGTCGATGACGTCTACGCCGCCTGCCAGCGGCTGATGGACGGCGGCGTCACCATCAACCGGCCGCCGCGCGACGGCAACATGGCCTTCGTCCGTTCGCCCGACGGCATCTCCATCGAGCTGTTGCAGGAGGGCGATCCCCTGGCGCCGGCCGAGCCCTGGGCCTCCATGCCCAACACCGGGACATGGTGATGCGCCGGATCGCCTTGCCGTCGTTGGCGGCGGCGCTGCTGCTGTCGGCTTGCGCCTCGACGACGGAGACCAATCCGGCCCGCACCGCCACCGAGCAGCTGCTGCTGGCCCGCGCGTCCGACCGGGCGGTGGAGGGGCTGACCCTGCCGCTTCCGGCCGGCGCCTCCATCTTCGTCGACGACGCCTACTTCCAGGGCGAGGGCACGCGCTACGCCGTCAGCGCGGTGCGCGCCGCCATCTCCGACGCAGGCTTCCGCCTGGCGCGCAGCAAGGACAGCGCCGACGCGGTGTTCGAGATCCGGGCCGGCGCCCTGGGGCTGGAGCAGATGCGGCGCATCTTCGGCATTCCCGAAATGCGCATCCCGATCAACGACACCTTCAACGTCGTCTCCCTGCCGGAGCTGTCGGTGTACAGCCGCCGGGACCGGGTGGGCGTCGCCGAATTCTCGGCCTTCCTCTACGAGGCCAAGACCGGCGCGCCGCTGGGCGCCCTGGTGCCGATGATCGGCGCCTACCGGATCCGCAGCCACAAGGCGATGATGATGATCACCTGGGGCCAGCAGCAGGCCCAGCCCGGCCAGCGCGACCCCGGCTCCAGCTGGACCGAATTCTGATCCGGTTTCCCGGCTGACGCGGGCGCTTCGCCGCCCTATGTTCCGGCCATGACCGACACCGCAGACACGCCTCCCGTCATCGAGCAGGCCGACCTCCCGCAGGAACGGGAGCTGACCCAGGACGGGCCGGCGCTGCGGCTGTGGATGATCGACGCCAGCGCCTACATCTTTCGCGCCTATCACGCCCTGCCGCCCCTGACGCGCAAGTCGGACGGCCTGCCGGTGGGCGCGATCCAAGGCTACTGCAACATGCTCTGGAAGCTGTTGAAGGACATGAAGGGCGCCGACGGCCCGACGCACCTGGTCGCCATCTTCGACCATTCGGACAAGACGTTCCGCAACGACCTCTACGACCAGTACAAGGCCCACCGCCCGCCGCCGCCGGAGGACCTGATCCCGCAGTTCCCGCTGGTGCGCGAGGCGACGGCCGCCTTCGGCGTCCACTGCGTCGAACTGCCGGGGTACGAGGCCGACGACCTGATCGCCACCTACGCCTGCAAGGCGCGCGACGCGGGCGGGGAGGCGGTGATCGTCTCCTCCGACAAGGACCTGATGCAGCTGATCGGCGGCGGCGTAGTCATGTGGGACCCGATGAAGGATCGCCGCCTGGCCGAGGAGGCGGTGTTCGAGAAGTTCGGCGTCGGCCCCGAGAAGATGGTCGACCTGCAGGCCCTGATCGGCGACAGCGTCGACAATGTGCCGGGCGCGCCGGGCATCGGGCCGAAGACGGCGGCCCAGCTGCTGGACGAATACGGCGACCTGGATGCGCTTCTGGCCCGCGCCGGCGAGATCAAGCAGCCCAAGCGGCGCGAGACCCTGATCGCCTTCGCCGACCAGATCCGCCTGTCGCGCGAACTGGTGCGGCTGACCTGCGACGCCCCTGCGCCCGAGCCGATCGACGACTTCGTCGTCAAGGACCCCGATCCGGAGACCCTGTCGGCCTTCCTGGAGAAGATGGAGTTCCGGTCGCTGGCGCGTCGCGTCGGCGACGGCAAGGCGCCGGAGAACGGCGCCTCCGCCTTCGCGCCCAAGCGCGCGCCGAACCTGACCGCGCCCGTCGCCAGCCCGCGCTATGCGCCCAGGGATGTCGCCGTCCCCAGCGAGCCGCACGTCTTCAACCTCGACGCCTATGAATGCGTGCAGACCGAGGCGGCGCTGGATCGCTGGATCGAACGCGCGCGCGAGGCGGGCGTCGTCGGGGTGGATACCGAGACGGACGCGCTGTCGGCGACCCACGCCGGCCTGTGCGGCGTGTCGCTGGCGGTCGGGCCGAACGACGCCTGCTACATTCCCCTGACGCACGAGCACGCGCCGATGGCCGGCGAAGGGGGCCTGGATTTCGGCGGCGAGGCGGACACGCGCGAGCCGCTGGTCCAGCTGGACAAGCCGACGACGCTCGCGAAGCTGAAGGCGCTGCTGGAGGATCCGTCGGTCCTCAAGGTGCTTCAGAACGCCAAGTACGACATCGCCGTCTTCGCCCGGCGCGGCGTCCGCGTCGCCCCCTACGACGACACCATGCTGCTGTCCTATGTGCTGGAGGGCGGACTGCACGGCCATGGCATGGACGAACTGGCGCGCCAGCACCTGGGCCACGAGCCGATCGCCTTCAAGTCGGTGGCCGGGACGGGCAAGAGCCAGAAGTCCTTCAAGCATGTCGAGCTGAAGCCCGCCACCTGCTACGCCGCGGAGGACGCGGACGTGACGCTGCGGCTATGGCGCATCCTGAAGCCGCGCCTGGCGCGCGAGGGCCTGTCGACCGTCTATGAGACGCTGGAGCGGCCGATGCCGACCGTGCTGGCCGGCATGGAGCTGGCCGGGGTGCGGATCGATCCGGGCAAGCTGCGCCGCCTGTCGTCCGACTTCGGCCTTCGCATGGCCGAGCTGGAGGCCCGCGCGCACGAGATCGCCGGCCGGCCGTTCAACGTCGGTTCGCCGCGCCAGATCGGCGAGATCCTGTTCGGGGAGCTGAACCTGCCCGGCGGCAAGAAGACGGCCAGCGGCCAGTGGGGCACCGACGCCAGCGTGCTGGAAGAACTGGCCCTGACCCACGACCTGCCGCGGACCATCCTGGACTGGCGCCAGCTGTCCAAGCTGAAGGGCACCTACACCGACGCCCTGGTGGCGGCGGCCGATCCGGCGACGGACCGGGTGCATACCTCCTACCAGCTGGCGGCCGCGACGACCGGGCGGCTGGCCAGCTCCGACCCCAATCTGCAGAACATCCCGATCCGCACCGAGACGGGCCGCGAGATCCGCCAGGCCTTCATCGCCGCCCCCGGCCATGTGCTGATCAGCGCCGACTACAGCCAGATCGAGCTGCGCCTCCTGGCCCACATCGGCGACATCGCGGAGCTGAAGCGCGCCTTCAAGGCCGGGCTGGACATTCACGCGGCCACCGCCTCGGAGATGTTCGGCGTCCCGGTCGAGGGCATGCCCTCCGAGACCCGGCGGCGCGCCAAGGCCATCAACTTCGGCATCATCTACGGCATCTCCGCCTTCGGCCTGGCCAACCAGCTCGGCATCGACCAGGGCGAGGCCGGGGCCTACATCAAGACCTATTTCGAGCGCTTCCCCGGCATCCGCGACTACATGGACCGGACCAAGGCCCAGGTGCGCCAGGACGGCTTCGTCTCGACCGTCTTCGGCCGCCGCATCCACATCCCGGCCATCCAGTCCAAGTCCGGGGCCGAGCGCCAGTTCGGCGAACGCGCGGCCATCAATGCGCCGATCCAGGGGGCCGCCGCCGACATCATCCGGCGGGCGATGATCCGCATGCCGGGGGCCCTAGCGGACGCCGGCCTGGCGACCCGCATGCTGCTCCAGGTGCACGATGAACTGGTCTTCGAGACGCCCGAAGCCGAGGCCGAGGCGGCCATCGCCGTCATCCGCCGGGTGATGGAGACGGCCGCCGAACCGGCGGTCGCCCTGACCGTGCCCCTGGAGGTCGAGGCCCGCGCCGCGCCGAACTGGGACGAGGCGCACTGACCGCGCCGTCAGGCGGCGGGCCTCACGCCGGCTGCGGGACGGGATTGGTCCGCGGGTCCGGGCCGTTGGTGACGACGCGGTCGCGGTCGGCGAGGTCCTTGACCACCTTCACCTCGGGGAAGCCCGCCGCCTCGAACAGCGCCTTGACCTGCGGGCCCTGGTCCCAGCCGATCTCGACGGCGAAGGTCCCGCCCGGCTTCAGGATGCGCATCACTTCGGGCGCCAGGTCGCGATAGGCCTGGAGGCCGTCGGGGCCGCCGTCCAGAGCCAGATGCGGGTCGTGGTCGCGCACCTCCGGCTCCAGCCCGGCGATGTGGCCGCTCGGGATATAGGGCGGATTGGACACGACCAGGTCGAAGCTGTGGTCGGCGAAGCCTGCCGCCCATTCGGTGCGCAGGAAGGTCGCGCGGGCGTCCAGGTCCAGATTGGCGGCGTTCTCGCGCGCCACGGCCAGGGCCTCGCTGGAGATGTCGGAGCCGACCCCGGTCGCCGCCGGCCGCTCGGTCAGCAGGGCCAGCAGGATGGCGCCCGAGCCGGTGCCCAGGTCGATCATGCTGAACCGCTCGTGGGGGGCGAAGGCCAGCAGGGCGACGTCCAGCAGTGTCTCGGTGTCCGGACGGGGGCTGAGCACGTCGGGCGTGACGTTCAGCATGATCTTCCAGAAGCCCTTGCGGCCCAGGATGCGCGACACCGGCTCGCGGCGCAGGCGGCGCTCGATCATGGCCTCATAGGCCTGGCGCTGGCCGTCGGAGACGGCGCGATAGGGATCGGTCAGGATGTCCAGGCGGCTGGCGCCGGCGGCGGCCTCCAGCAGCAGCCGGGCGTCGATGGCCGGGCTGTCGATACGGCCATCCTTCAGCCGGGCCTGGGCGGCCTTCCACACGGTCAGCAGGGTCGGGGAGCCGTCGGCCGGCTTGGGACTGAGAGACGCGGTCATGGCGGGTGATTGGGGGTTTGCGCGGCGGATTTCAAGCGCGACGGCTGGAACGGCGCGGCAGCTTCGCCGTTCGCGATGTCATGGCCTCCTCGACCCCTTCCGTCTCCGCCGTCGTTTCCAGCCTGGCCCGCCGCCTGTCCCGTCGCCTGTCCCGCCGCCCGCCGTCGGGCGGCGCCGGGCGGATGTGGAGGCTGGTCGCTGCGGCGGCCGGAGGACTGGCCGCGGGCGCCGGGGCGGCGCATATCCTCTACACCCAGGGCCACAAGGTCGGCGTCGAACTGCGGCCCGAACGGCCGGAGCCACTGCCGCCCAGGCCGCCGACGCCGGAGGACTATGACGTCAAGGAGCCGGGTCGCGGCCGCCTGGCGCATCGGCCGGAGCATATTCCGCGCAAGGGGTGGATCGACATCCTGTGGCGAACCGGCGCCTCCTATTTCGGCGACCGGGTCGGCTTCGTCGCCGGCGGCGTGACCTTCTTCACCCTGCTGTCGCTGTTCCCACTGCTGGGGTCCTTCGTGACCCTGTACGGCCTGTTCGCCGACCCGGCCAAGGCCTGGGAGCGACTGGAGTTCCTCTATGACTTCCTGCCCGGGCCCATCGCCGAATTCCTGGGGACCCAGATGCAGCGGCTGGCGGAGAATTCCTCCGGCGAACTGACCTTCACCCTGGCCTGGACGCTGCTGCTGTCGCTGTGGACCGCCAACGGCGCGGTGAAGGTGCTCTTCTACGGGCTGAACATCGCCTACCATCAGGTCGAGAAGCGCAACTTCATCAAGTACAATCTTCTGTGCATGGGCTTCACCATGGGGGCGATCGTGGCGGTGCTGCTGACCTCCTCCATCGTCGTCGGCGTGCCGGTGGTGCTGGGCCTGTTCGGCCTGCAGGACGAATGGCGCTACATCGCCTGGCTGCGCTGGCCGATGCTGTTCGTCGGCTATGTCGCGGCGTTGACGCTGATCTATCGCTATGGGCCCTGCCGCCAGCGCGCCCGCTGGCGCTGGCTGACGCCCGGCGCGATCTTCGCCGGCGTGATCGGCCTGAGCCTTTCGCTGCTGTTCAGCTGGTACCTGGGCAACTTCGTGCGGACCGACAGCTACGGGCCGCTGGCGGCGATCATGGGTTTCCTGCTGTGGACCTGGCTGTCGGTGCAGGTGATCCTGATGGGGGCCGAGCTGAACGCCGAGATCGAGCACCAGACCGCTGTCGACACCACCACCGGCAAGCCCATGCCGATCGGAGAGCGCGGCGCGACGGTGGCCGACACCATCGGCGCCCGCCGCGGCACAAGCGCGGCCCTGGCCTTCACCCAGCGCCACGCCGAGGCGGTCGCCGACCGCCTGACGCGGCGGCGGGCCAAGGCCGATCCGGAAAACGGCCCTAGAGGATGAAGCGGCTGAGGTCGGCGTTCCGCGCCAGGTCGCCGATCTTGTCGCGCACCGCGTCGCCGTCGAAAACGACGGTCTGGCCCGACAGGTCCGAGGCCTTGAAGCTGGTCTCCTCCAGCACCCGCTCCAGCACGGTCTGAAGCCGCCGCGCGCCGATGTTCTCGACCGCCGAATTCGCCGCCACCGCGGCGTCGGCCAGAGCCTCTATCGCGTCGTCGGTGAAGGTCAGGGTCACGTCTTCGGTCGCCAGCAAGGCCTGGTTCTGGCGGATCAGATTGGCTTCCGGCTCGGTCAGGATGCGCCGGAAGTCGTCGCGCGTCAGGGCCTTCAGCTCGACGCGGATCGGCAGACGGCCCTGAAGCTCGGGCAGCAGGTCGCTGGGCTTGGCGACATGGAAGGCGCCCGAGGCGATGAACAGGACGTGGTCGGTCTTCACCGGCCCGTACTTGGTTGAGACGGCGGTTCCTTCGATCAGGGGCAGCAGGTCGCGCTGGACCCCCTCGCGCGACACGTCGGCGCCGCGCGCCTCGGACCGGGCGGCGACCTTGTCGATCTCGTCCAGGAAGACGATGCCCTCGTTCTCGGCCAGCAGCAGCGCCTCCTTGGTCAGGCTCTCCTGGTCCAGCAGCTTGTCGCCCTCCTCGGCGATCAGCGGCGCGACGGCGTCGCGCACCGTCAGCTTGACGGTCTTGGTGCGCCCGCCGCCCATCTTGCCCAGCATCTCCGACAGGTTCAGCAGGCCGACATTGCCGCCGCCCGGCAGGTCAAGGCCCTGGATCGGGGACGATGCGTCAACCAGGGACACCTCGATCTCCTTGTCGTCCAGTTCGCCGGCGCGCAGCTTCTTCCTGAAGCTCTCGCGGGTGGAGGGGCCCGCGCCGGGGCCGACCAGGGCGTCCAGGACGCGGTCCTCGGCCGCGCCTTCGGCCCGCGCCCGCACCTCGCCGCGCCGGCGGTCGCGCACCATGACCAGGGCGCTCTCGACCAGGTCGCGCATGATCTGGTCGACGTCGCGGCCGACATAGCCGACCTCGGTGAACTTGGTGGCCTCGACCTTCAGGAAGGGTGAGCCGGCCAGCCGGGCCAGGCGCCGGGCGATCTCGGTCTTGCCCACGCCGGTGGGGCCGATCATCAGGATATTCTTGGGCGTCACCTCGTCGCGCAGGTCCTCGGGCACGCGCTTCCGACGCCAGCGGTTCCTCAGGGCCACGGCGACGGCGCGCTTGGCGTCGTCCTGGCCGACGATGAAGCGGTCGAGTTCGGAGACGATTTCGCGGGGAGAGAGGTCGGTCATGCCGCTCAGATAGGGCGTCGCGAACCGCAGCGGGAGGGGGTTCGCCCCTGTCTCCTCCCCACGCAGTGGGGAGGTGGCTCGGAGCGAAGCGGAGAGCCGGAGGGGTTCTTGCCGCCCACACCAAGCGCCGGAGCCGCTTCAAGAGCCCCTCCACCGCTTCGCGGTCCCCCTCCCCACTGCGTGGGGAGGAGACGGAATGCAGCAAAAAGGCGTCCCCCGGACCGGGGGACGCCTGAACGCCTTGGCGTCGCCGCCGCCTCAGGCGGCGTTGGCGGCCTTCTTCTTCTGGGCCAGCTTATCCTGGTGGGCCTGGATGCCCTTGGCGATCAGTTCGGCCGCCTCTCCGGCGTCGCCCCAGCCCTTGACCGTGACCGACTTGCCCTTCTCCAGGTCCTTGTAGCGGGTGAAGAAGTGCTCGATCTGCTCGACCAGGATGGTCGGCAGCTGACGATAGCTGGCGATCTCGGTGTAGTACGGGTTCAGCTTGTCGACCGGCACGGCCAGGATCTTCTCGTCGCCGCCGGCCTCGTCCACCATCTTCAGCACGCCGATCGGGCGCGAGCGGATGACGCAGCCCGGCACCACCGGCGTCGGGTTCAGCACCATCACGTCGCAGGGGTCGCCGTCGTCCGAGAGGGTGTGCGGCACGAAACCGTAATTGCCCGGATAGTACATGGCCGTGTGCAGGAAGCGGTCGACGAACAGGGCGCCGGATTCCTTGTCCATCTCGTATTTCACCGGCAGGCCGCCCTGCGGAATCTCGATGACGACGTTGATGTCCCAAGGGGCGTTCGGGCCGACGGGAATGGCGTCGAGGTTCATGGGGGATCTGCTTTTGCAACTGCGAAATCGGGAAGGCGAAGGGTGATAGGCCTGTCGGCCCGCCTCGGCAAGCGGCGCCGGCCTCCGCGTGGTCTTGAACCGGGCGGCCGCTTGGCCGAAAGCTGGGGGCATGACCTGGTTCGACTGGGCGGCGCTCGCCCTCTTCTTCGTCTGCTGGCTCGGCTATGCGCCGTTGCTCGGGCTGATCACGCGCAAGGGCGGGTCGCTGAACGACGACATGATCCATATCCGCCAGGTGTGGATGAAGGCCATGAGCCATCGCGAGCTGAAGCTGGTGGACAGCCAGCTCCTGGGGCATTCGATCAACTCCGCCTCCTTCTTCGCCTCGACCAACCTGCTGCTGATCGCCGCCGTCGCGGGCATCCTGTTCGGCGGCGAGGCGGCGCTGAAGGGCTTCGCCGCGGTGGGGGCCGAGAACGTGCCGACTCGGCTGCTGGAGGCGAAGCTGGCCCTGGTGCTGGTGTGTCTGGCGCGGGGCTTTCTCGACTTCATCTGGGCGCTGCGCCAGCTGAACTACACCCTGGCGCTGATCGGCGCGGCGCCGGAGCTTCACCACAAGACCGACCGCAAGGCCTTCAGCGACGCCGCCGCGCAATTGCTGAACCCGGCCCTGACCGCCTTCAGCCAAGGGGTCCGGGGCTATTATTTCGCCCTGGCCGCCGCCGCTTGGCTGTTCGGCCCCCTGTGGCTGGCCTTGGGTGTGGCGTCGGCCTTCGGCCTGCTGCTTTATCGCCAGGAGGCCTCGCCCGCGGCGCGAGCGCTGCGTAAGGCCCGCCGGCTGCTCGACGCCTGATCGGCGTTTATTTCGCACTTGCGAAATGGCCTGCGCCTGCTTTCGACACATATCGGCCCTGATACCGCTATCAATGCCGCATTTCCGTAACACACCGTGACCCTTGGGGCGCGCTTTGGGGTTGACCTATTGTGCATCGCACCCTAACTTCTCCCTCGACGCCTTCGGGCGTCTGCCCTTCCTGGGCGTTTCCTCCCTATAGACTTTTCATGCCGCGCCCTCGGGCGCGGCTTTTTTTATCGCCGGACGGCGGGCCAGGGCGCGGCGCACAGGGCGGCGATCACGCGCGTCAGGGCGCGGCGGGCGGCGGTGAAGGTTGCGCTGGGGGCCCGGGCCTCCTCGTCGAAGTAGAGCCGCCGGTTCAGTTCCACCTGCACGGCCTCGAACCCCTCGTCGGGCTGTCCCCAGCGCTGGGTCGACCAGCCGCCGGCGTAAGGCTGGTTCAGCGCCACGCGCCAGCCCTCGGCCTCGAACAGGGACGTTAGCCGGCGTGTCGCCTCGCCCCGGCAACTGGCCCCGTGCCGGTTGCCCAGCACCACGTCGGCGTCGGCCGCGCGGCGGGGCATCGAATGCCAGTCCACCAGGACCGCCCGGCCGAAGCGCGTCCTCGCCGTCTCCATCAGCCCCGCCAGGGCGGCGTGATAGGGCCGATGCGCCGTCGCCAGTCGGCGCTCGGCCTCCTCCGGCGTCAGACGGCGATCGTAGAGCGGGGCGCCGTCCCCGGCCAGCCGCGGCAATACGCCATAGCCCGCCGCCGTCTTCGGACCGGCCGGGCCGTCGATCCCGGCGATCAGCCGGGGGTCCAGTTCGTCCGGGTCGCGGTTCAGGTCGACATAGGCGCGGCCGATGCGGCCCGCGATCAGGGGCGCGCCGTGCGCCGGACCCGCCTCGACCAGCCGGTCCACCAGGGCGTCCTCGGCGCTGCGCAGGCTGCGGTCGCCCAGGCCGGCCGCCGGCGCCATGTCCGCCGGATAGAGGACGCCCGAATGGGGCGAGGCGAACACCAGCGGCGTCGTCGGCGCGTCTGGCGGAGGCGCGATGATCGAAAAGCTGGCGTCTTCCCCCGTCATGTCTTCCGCATAAAGGGTTTCCACCGGGAAGGAAGTCGGCTGAGCGGTGAATTTCATGGCCGGTTTACGGTTGCCGGCCTAGCGTCGCCGCAGAAATCCAAAGGGACGTTTTCCGAAATGGCGCGCATCCTCCTGGCCGAAGACGACGGCTCGCTTCGCGGCTTCCTGACGCGCGCGCTCGAGCGCGCGGGGCACCAGGTCATCGACTGCGAGAATGGCGATGACGCCATCGACGCGCTGGAGCACGGTCCCTACGACCTGCTGCTGACCGACATCGTCATGCCGGGCGCTGACGGGATCGAGGTGGCGCGCGTCGCCGCCGCCCGCCAGCCGGGCCTGCGCATCATGTTCATCACCGGCTTCGCCGCCGTGGCCCTGACCGCCGCCCAGGCCTCGCCCCAGGCCAAGGTCCTGTCCAAGCCGGTGCACCTGCGCGACCTGGTCAACGAGGTCGAGCGCATGGTCGCCGCCTGACGACCGGGCGCCTGGCGAAAGGCGTGTCCGAAGTCGCGAGATGGCGCTTGAAGTCCCCGGCGCCTGCCGCTATAGGACCGCCCTCCCGTCCCCGGCGTCGCCGGCGGACCGCCAAGGCGGACGCGTAGCTCAGCGGGAGAGCACTACGTTGACATCGTAGGGGTCACAGGTTCAATCCCTGTCGCGTCCACCATCTTCTCCAAGTGAACCAACCGATAGCGGACGGCCCTGCCCCAGGGGCAAACGTCTGTCCGCCGCTGTCGCCGGAATGGTCCGAGGCCTGGCGATTCTCACGCTGCGTGGGCCGCCAGCGATTGCGGCGCCGTTCCTGACGTGAAGCGATGTCCGACCCGTCCTTCGAAGAGGATGGGCCGGACGTCCGATGCGCAAGCGACCTCAGGCCGTCTCTCACATCGGCCATCCGTCTGGAAAGCGGCAGGCTTTATTCTGCGGCTGTCTTCAATCGGTCGGCCGCCGGGCCGAAGGCCGATTCATCGCCGGTGCTCAGCCCGACGGGCTTCGAAGACGGCGAAGTCTTCGGCCACGTCGATGTTCAGCGACCAGGCCCGGTCCAGATCGTCCTCGCCGCCGGCATCGCCGAGCGCCAGGCGCGCCAGGCCCCTGCCGTAGAGGGACGCCGCCTGGCGGGGCGCGGCCGACAGGGCCTGGTCGTAGTCGGCCTTGGCCTCCTCGTATCGGCCCAGCTGCAGCAGGACCATGGCGCGGCTGTCGATCACGGCGGCCTCGCCCGCACCGACGGCCACATCGCAGTCTGCCAGCGCCTGCTCCAGGTCGAAGCCGCTGATCGCCTGGCCCCAGCAGACATCGTTCAGCAACAGCGGGTCGCCGCCGGCGAGCCGCCGCATGGCGTCGAAGTCGGCGCGCGCGCCGGCCTCGTCGCCTCCGAGCGCCCGCGCCTCGCCCCTCAGCATGTAGAGGCTGAAATCGTCGGGCGACGCGGCGAGGCCCGCGTCGAGCGCCGTCAGGGCCTCGGCGATGCGGCCGTCGCTCCGACCCAGCGCCAGAAGCTGCTGAAGCGCCACATAGTGCTCGGGCGCGGCGGCGAGCTTGGTGGCGATAATCGTCCGCGCTTCGTCGGCGCGGCCGAGACGGGCCAGGGCGCGCAATTCCCCGTACAGTCCCGCGTCGGACGACGGCGCGGCGGTCTTCAGCGCGCGATAGTCCGCCAGGGCCCGGTCCCAGCGCCGGATCTGATGGTAGGACGCGCCCCGGGCGGACAGGGCCGTGGCCTGGCCGGGATCGAGGCGCAGGGCGACCGAGAAGCTGACGACGGCGTCCGCATACCGTCCATCGGCCATGGCCGCCCGGCCCTGGCCGACGGCGGCCTTCACATCCGCCGGGTCCAGGTCGACGGCGTGGTCGAAGTCGGCGCGGGCGCCTTCGTAGTCCCTGGCCGCCAGTCGGGCGTCGCCGCGGGCGCGCAGGGCCTCGGCGCTGTCGGGTTCCGATAGCAACGCCGCATCGAGCAGGGCCAGGGCGCCCTCCGTGTCGCCGGTGTCGCGCAGACGCTCGGCGCGCTCGATCAGGCCGGCGACCTCGTCATCGCCGGGATCGAGGCGGGCGAGGTCGGCCGGTGTCGCCGCATAGCCCGCCGGCGCCCGCACCCTGAGGACGCCGTCGACCAGGGTCTTGGCCCGGGCGCGCGCCTGCGCCATGTCCGCGGCGGAGATCTCCGACGCCAGGCTGGTCGTGGTCAGGACGGCTTCGACCACGCCGTCGCGCAGAGTCGCGCGCCGCTCGATGCGATAGCCGCCGGCCTCCACGGTCTGGTCGCCGCCTTCCAGGCGGAAACCCTCGCCGCCGCCTGGCAGCACGATGCGGACGGTCGATCGGGTCAGAAGGGGGTGGGCGAGGACGTAGGGCAGGTCCTTGTAGCCGGCGAGAAGACCCGTGCGCTCGTCCTGGTACGGAATGGAGACCGCGACCTCGGGCATCGCCATCATCCGCCCGCCGGTGTTGCTGACCCAGCTCATCCGGGCCTTGCCGCGCAGGGTCAGGTGGAAGGCGTTGGCGTCATCGTCGTAGCGGGTGTCGATGGCCTCCAGCCGCACCGACTCCGCGCCCTTCTCCATCGCCGCATCCATCATCGTCTGGAGCTGATCGCGCGGAATGGAGCTGATCTGCTGGCGCATCTGGATGGCCATGTCGCCGTGATAGACGATGTCGAGCAGCAGGCCGGCCTCGGCGTCGAGCCCGGCGGAGGCGTCGGCCTCCGTCAGCATCTCGAAGGTCGGCGTCCGCGCCGGCGGCTGTTCGATCGCCTCGAGCGCCGCGCCGTCGGGCCGGATCGGAAGCGCCCAGCGATAGGGCGGCGGAGCCAGGGTCTCCAGGCTCCGGTCGCCGACGGCGGCGCCGTCCATCCAGTAGGTCTCGCCGTCGATCACGGCCCGCACCAGGACGTGGTCGAACCAGCCCACGGCCGGCGCCCGCTCCGGAAGGCCGTCGCCGTTGGAGGTGCTGACCAGGGCGGCTTCCGCCTCGAGGCCCAGGCCATGAAGCAGCGCCAGCAGTAGGACGGTCTTGCCCTTGCAGTCGCCGTATCGGCTGCGCCAGACCTCGTCGGCGGCCGTCGGGACATAGCCGCCCTCGCCCATGGCGAGGGACAGGTAGCGGACCTCGTCCTGGACGAGCCGCAGCGCGGCGGCGGCCCGTTCCGCATCCGTGGCGTAGGCGGTGCGGATCTGCTCGATCCTGTCCCGAAGCGGCGAGTCCGGCTCCAGCAGCGCCGCCTGCTCGTAGAGCGGCGCCATCAGGGCGGAGGCGGCGCTCCACTCGGCGAAATCGGTGAACTGGACCATGCGGGTGAGGAGGAAGCGGCCGGGCAGGTTGTCCGGCCGTCGCTCGGGCGCGAGTTGGCGGGCGTCGATCTCGAACGTCCAGTCGTCGCCGGCGCGTCGCGGGCGCACGTCGGACCAGGGCGCCGTGGCCTTGACGTTCAGGGCCTGGCTCGACGGCCAGCTCGCCCGCAGCCGATAGCGGTCGACCACGAAGCCCGAGGAGAGGCTGGCGAAATGCTCCCGGTGCGGCGCCAGGACGCCGCCCGTGTCGTGAACGGTGAAGGCCGTCTCCAGGATGTCGCCGACGCGGAGGTCCCGCGGCTGGAGTGTGGCCGTCAGCTGGCCGTCCAGCATCGAGGATTCCAGGTTGTTCTCGCGCCGGAGAACCTGAAAGTCCTGCTCCGCCAGGACGTCGATCACCTGGTCGCCGCGGAGGATTCGGACGGCGTGCACCTGGAGCGTCTCCCGCGGCGGACTCCAGACGGCGCTGACGGTGCTGACGTAGGGCAGGCCCTGGCGGTTCTGAACCTGGATCCGGCGGGAATAGTAGGCGTGCACGCCTTCGGCGTCCAAACGCACCTGGTCGTCGATGGCCAGCACGCGAACGGGGGCGTCGTCGGCCGTCGCTGGGAGGGGTTCCCGCGCCTGCGGCGCGACCCAGGCCGGGGCCGGCGCGCGCTCCACCTCCTGCGCCAGCGCAGGCGCGCCCGACAGTATCGCCCACGCGGTCGCGACCGCGGCCAGAATTCGCGTCATGCTATAAGCCCCCTCGTGCCTACGTAGCATGAGCGGCGCGCGCGTCCATATGGCCAAGCCGCCGAGCGGAACCGAATATTCCGGGTCGGGCCCTGGCGCGAAATATAGGTCCCAATCCAAGGCTTCGGGCGCGTCTCTGTCGGCCGCCAGGCTCGACGTTCCTAGGCCCTGCCTCCCGCGCGCCTCAGCCCGCGAAGCACCACGCCAGCACGGCCTTCTGGGCGTGGATGCGGTTCTCGGCCTCGTCCCAGACCAGGGAGCGGGGGCCGTCGATGACGGCGTCGGTCACCTCCTCGCCGCGGTGGGCGGGCAGGCAGTGCAGGAAGACGGCGTCAGGCTCCGCCTGGGCCATCAGGGCCTCGTCCACCGTATAGGATTCGAAGGCGGCCAGACGGGCCTCATAGTCCTGGTCGCCCATCGACACCCAGGTGTCGGTGACCACCACGTCGGCGCCCTTGACCGCCTCGCGCGGGTCGGCGGTCAGGGTCACGGCGTTTCCGCCCTTGGCCAGGTCCATCAGGTCCGGATGATATTCGGCGGGGCAGGCCACGTTCAGGTGGAAGCCGAACTTCGGCGCCGCGTGCATGAAGCTGTGGCAGACGTTGTTGCCGTCGCCGATCCAGGCGATGGTCTGGCCGGCGACCGGCCCGCGATGCTCCTCGATGGTCAAGAGGTCGGCCAGGATCTGGCACGGATGGCTGCGGTCGGTCAGGCCGTTGATCACCGGCACGGTCGAGACGCGGGCGAAGCGCTCGACGTCCTCGTGATCGTTGGCGCGGATCATCACGGCGTCGACCATGCGCGACAGCACCCTGGCGGTGTCCTCGACCGGTTCGCCCCGGCCCAGCTGCATGTCCGAGGCGGTGGCGATGATCGAGGATCCGCCCAGCTGGCGGATGGCCGCGTCGAAGCTGAAGCGGGTGCGGGTCGAGTTCTTCTCGAAGATCATCGCAAGCACGCGGTCCCTGGCCGGCGCGTCGGCGTCGGGCCGGCCCTGGGGCCAGCCTTTGCGCGCGCGCTTGCGGGCGTGGGCGTCGTCCAGGATGGCGCGCAGCTCGGCCGCGTCCAGCCGGTGGATGTCGAGGAAGTGGCGGGTCATTCTCTACTCCGCTCATCCCCGCGAAGGCGGGGACCCAGTGATTTGGGCGCTCGAGCGCCGGATGGGTGTCGATCCAATGATCCCGGTCCTTCGCGTACAAGGACTGGGTCCCCGCCTTCGCGGGGAAGGGCGGAAATGAAAATCAGGCGGCGAGTTTCTCGCGCGCGATCTTGCAGGCGCCCTCGAACCGTTCGATGGCCTCGCGGGCCTCTTCCAGCGTCAGGTTCAGCGGCGGCAGCAGGCGCACGCAGTTGTCGCCGCCGCCGGCGACCAGCAGCTGCTGCGTGTCGCGCGCCAGGGCCATGAACTCGCGATTGTTCGGGATCAGCTTGACGCCGACCAGCAGGCCCTTGCCGCGCACGTCGACGATGACGTCCGGATATTGTTCCTGCAGGCCGACCAGCTGCTGCTTCAGATAGCCGGCGATCTCGGCGACGTTGTTCAGCGTCTCGGGCGTGTTGATCAGCGACAGGGCCTTCAGCCCCACCGCCATGGCCAGGGGATTGCCGCCGAAGGTGGTGCCGTGCACGCCGACGGTCATGCCCTTGGCCGCCTCGGTCGTGGCCAGGCAGGCGCCGACGGGGAAGCCGCCGCCCAGGGCCTTGGCCACCGCCATGATGTCCGGCGTCATGCCGGCCCATTCGTGGGCCCACAGCTTGCCGGTGCGGCCCATGCCGCACTGGACCTCGTCGAAGATGATCAGCACGCCGTTGTCGTCGGCCATCTGGCGCATCCAGCGCAGGTCCTCGACCGGCGTCTCGCGGCAGCCGCCCTCGCCCTGGACGGGCTCCAGGATAATCGCGGCCGTCGCCGGGTTCTCGAAGGCGGCCTTCAATGCGTCCTTGTCGCCCCACTTCAGCTGGTGGAAGCCTTCCATTCGGGGGCCGAAGCCCTCGGTATAGCTGGGGTTGGCGGCGGCGTTGATGGCGCCGTAGGTGCGGCCGTGGAACGAGCCGTCGAAGCCATAGATGTCGATGCGTTCGGGGTTGCCGTTGGCGACGTGGTACTTGCGCGCCGTCTTCAGCGCGCATTCGACGGCTTCGGTGCCCGAGTTGGCGAAGAAGACCACGTCGGCGAAGCTGGCGTCGCACAGGGCGTCGGCCAGGGCTTCCTGGCCGGGGATGCGGAAGATGTTGGACACGTGCCACAGCTTCTCGGCCTGGTCCTTCAGCGTCTGGACCAGTTCGGGATGGGCGTGGCCCAGGCCGTTGGTGGAGATGCCGGCGACGCAATCCAGGTATTCGGTCCCGTCGGTCGACCAAAGACGCGCGCCGCGACCGCGATCCACTTCCAGCGGCGCGCGGTTGTAGACACCCATCAGATGTTCGGTGGACACGGAACGGACCTCCTAAAGCGAGACGGCCCCGTCGCGGGCGCGA
Organism: Pseudomonadota bacterium; assembly: GCA_023390245.1. Taxonomy (GTDB): domain Bacteria; phylum Pseudomonadota; class Alphaproteobacteria; order Caulobacterales; family Caulobacteraceae; genus Brevundimonas. The sequence goes on along the minus strand of JAEWDF010000009.1, from coordinate 9,361 downwards.
CGGAGCCGGATTTCAAGATGCAGGGGTTGTCGGCTCCGCGCCCGGCTTAGTCAACACCGGGCGGGGCGTCGGGTCAGCTCTTCAGCCGCCAGCCCGAGCGGAACACCAGCCAGCAGGCGGCGGCCATGGCGACGATCAGAACCGCCGCCCCGACGGCGCCGACGGCCAGGTTGCTCTCGGCGTGGCCGATGAAGCCGTAGCGGAAGCCGTCGATCAGATAGAAGAAGGGGTTGAAGCGGCTGGCGATCTGGAACGGGACCGGCAGGTTGTCGATCAGATAGAAGGTGCCGCTGAGGAAGGTCATCGGCATGACGACGAAGTTCTGGACCGCCGCCAGGTGGTCGAACTTCTCGCTCCACAGGCCCGCCAGCACGCCGGTCATACCCATGATGAGCGAGGCGGCCAGGCCGAACCAGACGATGGCGAGGAGGTTGGCGACGCCCAGGTGGGCGAAGGGCAGGACGCACAGCGCCGTGACCAGGCCGACCGCCAGGCCGCGCGTCGCCGCGCCCAGGGTGAAGCCCAGCGTCAGCTCCAGCGGGCTGAGCGGCGGCGTCAGGAAGTCGGTCGCCGTACCCATGATCTTGGCTTGGATCAGGCTGGAGGAGGCGTTGGCGAAGGCGTTGTTCAGCATCGCCATCATGATCAGGCCCGGCGCCACGAACTCGGCGAAGGGCGTGCCGTGCAGCGGCGGACGGGCGTTCTGCAGCGCGACCACGAACACCAGCATGTAGAGCAGGGTCGTCACCACCGGCGCCGCCACCGTCTGGGCGCCCACCTTCCAGAAGCGGCGCACCTCGCGCAGGTACAGGGTGCGCACCCCGATCCAGTTGACGCCCGGATAGCGCCTTGGCTGGGGCAGGCCGGAGGGGCGGGTGGAGATCAGGTCAGGCGTCGCTTCGGTCATGCGCGGGCAGATGCGCCCTGGGACCGGGAGGCGCAAGGGGCGCGCCGCCGCTCCCGTGTCGCGAGTCCCTCGGCCGACTCAGGGTTCAACATCTAGTTTCTGTGGACAGCATGATTCGCACATATTGCGCCTCTTAACGGCTGGTTTACGATTAGTAGTGGGTCGAGCCTCGAAGAGGGGGCCGATCTACAAGATGTTGAATCTCAATCGCCGGAGGGCGCCATGACCGCAGGCTGGACCGAGGATCGCGTAGGGGCGTTGAAGAAGCTGTGGCTGGAGGGCCAGTCGGCCAGCCAGATCGCCAAGGCCCTGGGAGGCGGCGTGACCCGCAACGCCGTGATCGGCAAGGTGCACCGCCTGGGCCTGTCGGGCCGGGCCGCCCCGTCGCAACCCGCCCGCGCGGCGACCAGCTACCGGCCCAGCCGGCCGCGCCCGGCCGCGCCGGCCCCGACGGCCCAGCCCTCGGCGCCGCGTCGCCTTGAGGCGGTGCAACCCAAGCCCGTCCCGTCCGCCGCTCCGTCGCCTGCGCCGATTCCGGATCTGCCGGGCACGGCGACGGTGATGACCCTGGGCGCGCACATGTGCAAATGGCCGATCGGCGATCCGTCCTCGCGCGAGTTCAGCTTCTGCGGCCGCCGCGCCTCGGAAGGCGTCTATTGCGTCGAGCACGCCCGGGTCGCCTACCAGCCCCAGGTCAAGCGCGGCAAGGACGGCGCCAGCGACCTGGCCCGCAGCCTGCGCCGGTATATTTAAGGGCGCTACCGCGCTTCGCGCGAACCGCGCTCAAGTCGTGAGCGACCGCGTCGCGAACGCAGCGCCAAGGAATGCTCCGTCAGGAGCAGCCGTCCTCTCGCCGGCCCGCGCAAGCGGCCGGCGGGTTTGCAGGAGGCGGGACTGCGGTTCTCCGGGTTGGCGCAGTCCCGACCTGCTTTCGGCGGAATTAGGAAAAAGGCCGGCGCTGTCTCCAGCGCCGGCCTTTCCTTTTGGGTCGATCGGGCCGTCAGGCCTTTTCGAACAGCTTTTGCCAGCGGCGCGGCTCGCGGGCCTTCCAGGCGCCGCGATGATAGGCGTCCGAGCCGATCAGCGGCACGACCGTGGTGGCCTCGGCGAACACCATCTGCTCATGCGTGGTCTGGACCTTGCCCCAGGACGCGGCCTCCTTCAGCGTGGAGGACGAGCAGGCGCCATCGCGCACGTCGGCGACGGTGATCTGGACCGCATAGCGGTGCATCTCGGCCTCGACGCCCAGGATCTCGGCGCAGACGACGGTGTCCTGGGCGAAGTTCTTGGGCACGCCGCCGCCGACCATGAACAGGCCGGTCACGCCGGCGGCGATCTTGATGTCGGTCAGTTCGCGGAAGTCGGCGATGGCGTCGAGCATCATATAGGGCTGGCCGGCGGCGGCGCGCTCCTTCTGGTGCTTGACCAGGCCGAAGCCGGCCGAGCTATCGACGAAGGCCGGGCAGAAGATCGGCACGCCCTGCTCATAGGCGGTCTGGATCAGGCTGCCTTCCTTCTTGGCGTTGCCCTCGGACAGCCACTTGCCCATCTCCCAGATGAACTCGCGCGAGGAATAGCCGCGCGGCTCCAGGCGGTTGGCGATCTCCAGGATGGTGTGGTCGCAGGCCTGGAGCTCTTCCTCGTCGATATAGGTGTCGTAGATGCGGTCGATGTAGTTGTCGCGCAGGACGTTGTCGTCCACCGGGCCGGCGGCCTGGTAGTGTTTGAAGCCCAGGGCCTCGAAGAAATCCATGTCGACGATCGAGGCGCCGGTGGCGACGATGGCGTCGACCATGCCGAACTTCACCATGTCGCGGTACACGTGCATGCAGCCGCCGGCCGAGGTGGAGCCGGCCAGGATCAGCCACGGCGAGCAGTCCTTGTCCTCCAGCGCCATGTTGAAGATGTCGGCGGCGCGGGCGGTGTCGCGCGACGAGAACGACATCTTGCGCATCGAGTCGATGATGGGACGAGCGTCGAAGCTGGTGATGTCGACATGCTCGACGACGTTCTGGAGCAGTTCGGCCTTGGTGTTGGCTTGAACGGGAGCGTTCATTTCGGAGGTTTCCCTTTGATTTGAGCGCCCGTCATGAACGTGAAGGGGATCGGGACGGAGCGACCGATGACCCTTTATTAGACCGTCACCCTCGGACTTGTTCCGAGGGCCCACCTGTCCGTCGCACGATCCTGACAGCAGGATCGCCGAGCCGTGGGCCCTCGGGACAAGCCCGAGGGTGACGCAGATTACGTTACTTCCGGCGCCTGCGCTGACCGGCCTTACCCTTCGGACGCGACAGGCGCACGACCTTGCGGGCGGCTTCCTCCGCCGTGGTGCGCACGGTGGGGATGGAGCGCGGGGCCAGGCCGTAGAGCGAGGCCATCGGAGCGTCCTCGACCGCGGCGACGTCGTGCTCGCCATAGCCGTTGAAGCCGGTGGTCATGGCCACGCCATAGGCGCCCAGCATGCCGATCTCGACGAAGTCGCCTTCGCGCACGTCGGCCGGCAGCCAGAACGGGCCGGGCATGTGGTCGATGGAGTCGCAGGTCGGGCCGTAGAACTGGAACGCCTTGAGCTCCGACGAGGATTCTCCGTCCCGCACCAGCTTGGTCGGGAAGGGCCAGCGCGAGTGGGTGGCGTCGAACAGCGAACCGTAGGAGCCGTCGTTCAGGTACAGGGCGTCGCCCTTGCGCAGGTCCACGCGGGCCAGCACCGAGGAGCTTTCGGCGACCAGCGCCCGGCCGGGCTCGCACCACAGCTCGGTCGTTTCCGACACCGGCATCTCGTTGAAGCCGCGATGGATGGCGTCGGCGTATTCGCTCATGTCCGGCGGAACCATGCCCGGATAGACCGACGGGAAGCCGCCGCCGACATCGACGATGTCGACGATCACGCCCGCGCGGCTGATCGAGCGGCCGACCTGGGCCATGGCGGCCTGGTAGGCGGTCGGACGCATGCACTGCGAACCGACGTGGAAGCTGACGCCCATCAGGCCGTCCTTCACCGCCTGGCGGGTGGCCAGCAGCAGGGCCGGGGCCTGGTCCGGCGAGACGCCGAACTTGCCCGACAGGGTGTAGGCGGCGCCGTCGGCCGAAACCGCCATACGCACGATCAGGTTCAGGTCGTCCGCGCCGCCGGTGGCGTCGAGAATCTTGTTCAGTTCATCGACGCAGTCGAGCGCGAAGGTGCGGACGCCATGGTCGAAATAGGCCCGGGTGATGGCCGAACGGCTCTTGACCGGGTGCATGAAGGCCAGGCGCGCGTCGGCGCTGACCGAACGCACCAGTTCGATCTCGGCCAGCGACGCCACGTCGAAGCCGCGAACGCCGGCCTCGACCAGGGTCTCCACGACCCAGCGCGACGGGTTCGCCTTCACCGCATAGAAGACGTCGGCTTTCAGATTGTCCTGGAACCAGCGCGCCGCTACGGAAACCGAGCGCGGCCGCACGAGGGCGACGGGACGCTCAGGGGACCGCTCACGGACCAGGTCCAGGGGAAGCTGGTACGTGCGCAATTCACGTAACCCCCTGTTGATTGTTAACCCAGACCGGCGTTAGCGGCGCAGCTTGAAAGACCTACGGGGTCCGCCGGAGCGCGCGATATGAGGTCATCGGCCCGTCATGTAAAGAGGTAATTTCGTGACGGGGCCTGGGTTTGCCCCCCAGGATCAGCCGCCGCGCGAGGCCTTGAACAGCATGCCCAGGGTCAGCAGCAGGACGGCGACCGCCTGAAGGCCCACGCGCAGCCGCATCAGCCGGTTGGAATGGGAGCGGGCGAAGTCGCCGCCGCGGAACAGCGAATAGAGGCCGAAGCCCAGGGTGACGGTCACCGCCGCCAGCGCGACCAGGATCAGGATGTCGAACAGCTGCATGGCCGTCTTCTAGGCCCGGTCGGGGCCGCGCGCCAGAGCGGGGGAGGCGGAGAATTCCGGCGCGAGCTAAGCCATTGGTCACCATTGCGGGCGCAGGGTGAGGCCTCCCTGGGGACGCCGAATGACCGACCGCGCCGTGCGCAATCTCGAACACCTCCGCGGCTCGGCCTCGACGGCCCGGGTGCTGAACCTGTTGCGGGTCTGGGAGGAGAACGGCGACAGCCGCGCCGACGGCGCGATCCGCAATCCCGAATGGGCCGCGCGTCCGATCTTCCGCAATCCGGCGCTGAATCGCGCCCTGATCATCAAGCATCGGCTGCGGCGCAACGAATTCGACCTGTTCACGGGGCGCCGGCAGGTGGCGACCAAGATCGTGATCCCGATCGACGGCGACGACCTGAAGACTGGCGGGCGCTATGTGTTCGTCAACCAGGTCGGCTTCGAGAGGGCCATGACCGAGGCGTTCGGCCTCACCGGCGACCATCCCGACCTTGAGACGTTGCGCCTGATCGACCGGCTGCCGTCGCTGGACCCCTTCCTGCTGCGCGAGCAGCTGCGCCGGGGCGGCCTGGACCCCGCGCCGTGCTATTTCGCCATCAGCGACGGCGACCTGCTGCGCATGGCGGCCTTCGTGCGCGCGGAGATCGAGCCCCTGGTGACGCTGAGCCTGGGCGACACCGTCGCCGTCGCCGACGATTCAGCCAGCCGCTTGGCCGCCAAGATTCTGTCCCAGGCCCCCGGGGAACAGCTGGACGCCCTGCGCGAGACCTTGCGCCTGGCGCCCGAGCAGTACGAGGAAGGCGTCTTCTGCTGGAAGGGCTTCCTCTATTACAAATGGTGCCTGGCCAATCTGCTGGGCGAGGTCGGCGTGGTGGCGGAAGGCGTCCGCGCCGTCCGGCCGGTGGGCAAGGTCGATCCTGCGGCGCGGGAATACCTGGACCGCGGCCGCGATGTCCTCCGTGCGCGGATCATGAAGACCTGCGAAGAGGTCAGCCGCACCCTGCGCGTCTATGACGAGGCCTACGCCAACCTGACGCGGGCGGGGCGTCCGGTCGCCTTCCGCGACTTCCTGCTGGACGCGCCGTCGATGTTCAGCCGGCTGGGCGACCAGCTCGGCGCCATCCAGCATATCGTCAGCTACTGGCGGTTCCGCTTCGCGCCGGCGGCGCCGGCGGTGGGGGTCGAGGAACTGATCGACATCTTCATGGATTTCGAGAGCGGCCTGCTGGGACGGGGCGAAACGGCCGAGGCCCCGAAGGTGCTGGCGGCCTGAATTCGCCATTGGGCGTTGACGAAGGCGGGCGAGGGCCTTTCACATGCCGCCCTCCCCGACGCCTTCAAGGATACGCCGATGATGAGCCCCGCCGCCGACGACGCCCTGCGCGACGAAGTCCGACTGCTGGGCGGCCTGCTCGGCGAGGTCATCCGAGACGAGGGCGGCCAGGCGCTGTTCGACCGCGTCGAGGCGGTGCGCCAGGCCTCCATCGCCTATCACCGCGATCCCGCCTCGCACCCCGCCAAGCGGCTGGAGCGGCTGCTGGGCGAACTGTCGGTGGACGAGGCCGCCGGCCTGGCCCACGGCTTCGCCCTGTTCTCCCTCCTGGCCAACATCGCCGAGGACCGCGCGACCCGCCGGCGCGCGCAGGACCAGGCCGAGGCCGGGATGCGCGCCGACACGCCCGAGGGCGCGCTGAAGCGGCTGGCCGACCAGGGCGTGGACCGCGCGGCCGTGCGCGCCCTGCTGGACGAGGCGCTGATCTCTCCGGTCCTGACAGCCCACCCGTCCGAGGTGCGGCGCAAGAGCGTGATCGACCGCACCGCCGCCGTCAGCGAGATGCTGGACGCCTGCGACAGGGCGGGCGGCGCCTGCTCGCCGGAGATCATCGACCAGCCGCTGCGCCGCCAGATCACCATCCTGTGGGCCACGCGGCTGGTGCGCAGCCAGGGCCTGGTGGTGCAGGACGAGATCGACACCATCGTCTCCTTCCTGGACCGCATCTTCCTGCGCGTGGCGCCGCGCCAGCTGGCCGACTGGCGCCGGCTGCTGGAGGCGCCCGAACTTCAGCCCTTCCTGCGCATCGGCACCTGGGTCGGCGGCGACCGCGACGGCAATCCCAACGTCGACGCCACGGTGCTGAAGGCCGCCTTCCATTCCCAGGCCAAGGCGGTGCTGCGCTTCTATCTGGAGGAGGTCCACGCCCTGGGCGCCGAGCTGAGCCTGGCGGCCGAACTGGCCGAGGTGACGCCGGAACTGGCGGCCCTGGCCGAGGCGTCCAACGATCCGTCGCCCCAGCGCGCCGACGAACCCTATCGCCGCGCCCTGACCGGCATCTACGCCCGCCTGGCCGCCACCCTGACGGGCCTGACCGGGGCGACTCCGGCGCGGCGCCCGGCCGTGGAGGCCGAACCCTACGCCGGCCCCGCCGCCTTCGAGGCGGACCTGAAGGTGATGCACGACAGCCTGGTGCGCCATCACGGCCGCGCCTTCGTCGACGACCGGCTGGGCGACCTGATCACGGCGGTCGAGATCTTCGGCTTCCACATGGCGACCCTGGACTTGCGCCAGAACTCCGACGTGCACGAGCGGGTCGTCGCCGACCTGCTAAAGGTCGCCGGCGTCTGCGAGGATTATTCGGCGCTCGACGAAGAGGGGCGCCTGACGGTGCTGGCGCGGGAACTGGCCTCGGCGCGGCCGTTGTTCTCTCCGTATGCGGACTATGCGCCCGAAACCCTGAAGGAGCGGGCCATTCTGGAGGCCGCCGCCGAGGCGCTCGGCACCTACGGCCCGCAGGCGATCCGCACCCATATCGTCTCCAAGACCGACGCGGCGTCCGATCTTCTGGAAGTCTATCTGCTGCTGAAGGAGGTCGGCCTGTACCGGCCCGAGGCGCCCGGCGGCTGCCCGATCCAGGCCGCGCCCCTGTTCGAGACCATCGAGGACCTGCGCGCCGCCCGGCCGACGCTGGAGCGGCTGCTGGAGGAGCCCTCGGCCCTCGCCGTCGCCAAGGCGCGCGGGGTTCAGGAAGTCATGATCGGCTATTCCGATTCCAACAAGGACGGCTCCTACCTGACCTCGGGCTGGGAGCTGCACGAGGCGTCGCGCGCCCTGGTCGGGGTGACGCAGGCTCATGGGCTGAAGCTGCAGCTGTTCCACGGCCGGGGCGGCACGGTCGGGCGCGGCGGCGGCTCCAGCTTCGCCGGCGTCCTGGCCCAGCCGGAAGGCACGGTGCAGGGCCGCATCCGCACCACCGAACAGGGCGAGGTCATCGCCAACAAATACGGCGAGCCGGAGATCGCGCACCGCAACCTGGACGCCCTGACCTGCGGCGCGGTGCTGGCCTCGCTGGGCCAGGGCCGCGACCAGGCCTTCACCGCCGAGCACGGGCGGACGCTGTCGGACCTGTCGGCCGCCTCCATGGCCGCCTATCGCAAGCTGGTCTACGAGACCGACGGCTTCGTCGACTACTACCGCGCCGCAACCCCGATCGCCGAGATCGCCGACCTGAAGATCGGCTCGCGCCCGTCGTCGCGTACCGCCTCGACCCGCATCGAGGACCTGCGCGCCATTCCCTGGGTCTTCAGCTGGTCGCAGAGCCGGGTCATGCTGCCCGGCTGGTTCGGCTTCGGCTCGGCGGTTCAGGGCGAAGACCCCGCCGAACTGCGCGCCATGGCCGAGACCTGGCCCTTTTTCCGCACCGTGGTGCAGAACATGGAGATGGTGATGGCCAAGGCCGACATGGCCATCGCCCGCCGCTACGCCGGGCTGGTCCCCGATGCGGCGCTGGCCGAACGCATCTATGACGCGATCCGCGCCGAATGGGACCGCACCGTCGCCGCCGTCCTGTCGATCACCGGCCAGGACGCCCTGCTGGGCGGCCAGCCCGAACTGGATCGGCTGATCCGCCAGCGGATGCCCTATGTCGAGCCGCTGAATCATGTGCAGATCGAGCTGATCCGCCGCCGCCGGGCGGGCGACGACGACCCGCGCGTCAGCAACGGCATCCTTCTGGCCATCAACGGCGTGGCGGCGGGGCTCAGGAACAGCGGCTGAGACCAAGGCGGCCTTGCGGCCCTCATATGACGCGCAGGTAAGGTGACCCATTCTTATCCCAGCGTCGCAAATCCGCCGTTGAACGAACTCTGTTCCGCTTGAAACGCCGCGTGATCTCCCACCCGTCGTCGCCGCAGCGCGACCTTAAAAAGGGGGGAAGCCCATGCTCAGGATCATTTGTTCAGCCGCCGTTCTTTTGGCGTCCGCAGGCGCCGCCTCGGCGGACAGCCGCCACGCCATCGACATCCGCAACCTGGCTTCGCCGGAGGGCGCAGCAGCCTTCGACCGCGATGTGACGCGCGCCGCCCGTCGCCTTTGCCATAGATACGGCGGCGTCGCCCGCATCCGCTGCTTGAACGACGTGCGCGACGAGGCCCTGGAGAAACTGCCGCAGTCCGCCCGGCTGGCCTATGCGCGGGCGCGCGCAGGGGCAGGATGACTCACAGCCACTTCGACCGCTTGAAGGTGACGTAAAGGCCGATGCAGATGGCGACGATCAAGGCCAGAACGGCCGGGTAGCCATAGGTCCAGCGC
>JAEWDF010000111.1 GCA_023390245.1 Pseudomonadota bacterium | reverse complement strand
GCGCACCGCGACCCGGCGCAACCCGTCGGGATTGGACCAGTCCAGGCCAGCCTGCCGGGCCTGGGCCTGGAGCTGGCCGGCCTCCAGCACGACCGAAGGCCCCGTGCGGTTGGCGACCACCACGTCGGCGGCCGCGCCGGCGCCGTCGAAGATGTCGCCCAGCGTCACCCGGCCGTCGTCGTCGACGGGATTGGCCTTCAGGGTGACCGGGTCGGCCAGGGCGGCGCCGGCGGCGCTGGCCAGGACAAGGGCGAGAAGGGAGGCGCGTCGGATCAGCATCATGGCTCAGCTCTTCACCTGGGCCGCGACCTGCAGCATGTCGTCGGCGGTGCTGATGACCTTGGAGTTCATCTCATAGGCCCGCTGGGCCACGATCAGGGAACTGATCTCACTGACCGCGTCGACGTTCGACGCCTCCGTATAGGCCTGCAGGATCTGCCCATAGCCCACGTCGCCGGGCACGCCGACGATCGGCGGCCCCGAAGCGGCCGTCTCCAGCAGCAGATTGTCGCCGACCGCCTCCAGCCCCGCCTCGTTGAAGAAGGTCGCCAGTTCGATCTGCCCGACCGTGGTCGGCTCCGTCTGGCCGGCGGTGGTCACCTGCACCAGGCCGGTCTTGGAGATGGTGACGTCGGTGGCGTCCTGCGGAATGGTGATCTGCGGCTCCAGCGGATAGCCGTCGTCGGTGACGATCTGGCCTTCCGGGCTGACCTGCAGGTTGCCGGCCCGGGTGTAGCCGATCTCGCCCGACGGGAGGGTGATCTGGAAATAGCCGCGCCCGTCGATGGCCATGTCGTAGGGGTTGCCGGTGTGCTGCGGCGTACCCTGTTCGGTGATGCGGTAGACCGCGCCGGCCTTGACGCCCGCGCCGATCTGGATGCCGGTCGGGACGACGGTGCCCTGGCTGGACGACTGCGCGCCCATCCGCTCCACGTTCTGGTACAGCAGGTCCTGGAACTCGGCCCGCTGCTTCTTGAAGCCGACCGTGTTCATGTTGGCGATGTTGTTGGAGATGACCTCCACGTTCAGCTGCTGGGCGGCCATGCCCGAGGCGGCTGTTCTGAGAGCGCGCATGTTCCGGCTCCTCCCTAGGCGGCCTTGCCGAGGCGCTCGACGGCGCGGCGGCTCAGGTCGTTGGTGTTTTCGATCATCCGCGTCACGCTTTCGTAGGCGCGGGAAATCTCGACCAGATTGGTGATCTCGGTCAGCGGATTGACGTTGGACGCCTCCAGCATGCCCTGGCGGATGCGGGCGTCGGCCGCCTCGACCGGCTGGACGTTGGAGGCGTTGCGATAGAGGCCGTCGCCGCCCTTCTCCAACACGCCCAAGGTGTCGAACCGCACCACCGACAGCCGGCCGGTGACCTGGCCGTTCTGGGTGATGGTCCCGTCCGGGCCCACCGAGGGCGTCCCCAGCTCGGGGTCCAGCACGATCTCGGCGCCGTCGCCCAGGACCGCGGCGCCCTGCTTGGTCGTCAGCCGGCCCTCCGGGTCCATGGTGAAGGCGCCGTCGCGGGTGTAGGCCTCGCCCGCGCCGTCCTGGACCGCGAAGAAGGCGCCCTGCCCGTCGATGGCGAAGTCCAGGGTGCGGCCCGTCGCCTGCATCGACCCCTGGCCGAAGTCGCGGCCGACGCCGTTGTCCAGCACGAAGCTGGCCGAGGGGCGGATGGCGTCGTTGCGGGCGCGCGGGCCGATCTCGGTCGACAGCATCAGTTGCTCGACCTTGAATCCGGTGGTGTCGGCGTTGGCGATGTTGTTGGCCACGATGTCGAGTTCGCGGCGCAGCGTCATCTGCCGGGACAATCCGATGTAGGCGGCGTTTTCCACGAGACGGGCTCCTTACGCCCCTTGCCACGCAACGGCCGTGCCAACAGGGTTAACGCCCGTGAAATCGGGGTTTCAGCCTAGAGCGGGCCTGTGACGCCCGGCAAATCCTGCCGGTTCTAAACGTCCCGTTAACCAAACCTGGCCGATCTTCCCCATGAGATTCTCCGGGGCGGTCGACGCATGCTGAAGCTGGGCAAGAAGAAGGGCGACGCGAACGCCGGCCCGCCCGCCGTCGTCGAAGGCGCCGAGGGCGAAGCCCCGCCCGCCCGGAAGAAGCCGCCCCTGCTGCTGATCGTCATTCCCGCCGCCGTCCTGGTGCTGGGCGCGGGCGGCGCGGCCGCCTTCTTCCTGATGATGAAGCCCTCCCCGGCGGCCCACGCCGAGGCGGCCGAGGGTCACGCGCCGCCGGCCGAGGGCGGCGGGCACGGCGCCAAGAAGGGCGGCGGCGACGGCGCGGTCGATCCGGCCCTGGGCAAGATCGCGCCCGGTCCGGACGGCGTGACCTTCTTCACCCTGCCGGACATGGTGGTGAACATCCAGTCGCCCGACGGCCGCCCCGCCTATCTGAAGCTGAGCCTGACGCTGGAGATGCGCGACGCCGCCACGGCGACGAAGCTGCAGTCGGAGATGCCGCGCCTGCAGGACATGTTCACCGGCTTCCTGCGCGAACTGCGGCCCGAGGATCTGAGCGGCTCGGCCGGGACCTATCAGTTGCGCGCCGAGATCCTGCGTCGCGTGAACCTGATCGCCGCGCCGGGCAAGGCGGACGCCGTGCTGATCGAAGAAATGCTGGTGCAATAGGCCATGAGCGAGACGGCCGAACTGGACCCCTTCGGCGGCCCCGGCGTGCAGGGACTGGACGACGGCGGCGACGGCCTGACCGAGCGCGTCCTGAACCAGGACGAAATCGACAGCCTGCTGGGTTTCGACCTGGGCGGCGACGATGGCTCCGAACGGTCCGGCATCCGCGCCATCATCAACTCCGCGCTCGTCAGCTACGAGCGCCTGCCGATGCTGGAGATCGTCTTCGACCGCCTGGTGCGGCTGATGACGACCAGCTTGCGCAACTTCACCTCCGACAACGTCGAGGTGTCGCTGGACAACATCTCCTCGATCCGGTTCGGCGACTATCTGAACTCCATTCCCCTGCCCGCCATCCTGGCGGTGTTCCAGGCGGAGGAGCTGGACAACTACGGCCTGCTGACGGTCGATTCCAACCTGATCTATTCGATCGTCGACGTGCTGCTGGGCGGCCGGCGCGGCACGGCGGCGCTGCGCATCGAGGGCCGGCCCTACACCACCATCGAGCGGGTGCTGGTGCAGCGGATGGTCGAGGTGGTGCTGAACGACGCGCGCCAGGCGTTCGAGCCGCTGACCCCGGTTCACTTCACCCTGGACCGGCTTGAGACCAATCCCCGCTTCGCCGCCATCGCCCGGCCGGCCAATGCGGCGATCCTGATCAAGCTGCGCATCGACATGGAGGACCGCGGCGGCCGCATCGAACTGCTGCTGCCCTACGCCACGCTGGAGCCGATCCGCAAGATGCTGCTGCAGCAGTTCATGGGCGAGAAGTTCGGCCGCGACAACATCTGGGAAAGCCACCTCGCGACCGAGCTCTGGACCACCGAAACCGAGGTCCGCGCCGTCCTGGACGAGCAGTCGGCGCCGTTGTCGCAGGTGCTGGAGATGAAGGTCGGCGACACCCTGATGCTGAACGCCACGCCCGAGTCAGAGGTCTCGATCCGCGCCGGCTCGGTGCCCCTGACCACCGGCCGCATGGGCCGCAAGGGCCAGCACATCGCCATTCGGGTCGAGGGTCCGATCAGCGTCGAGGCCGCCTCGCGCGTCGCCAGAGGGAGTTTGTGATGGCCGGCATGATCATGGACGCCATGCTGATGGCCCTGCTGGTCCTGGCGGTGGCCTACGGCGTGAAGCTGGAGCGCAAGCTGAAGACCCTGCGCGAGGGCCAGGTCGCCTTCGCTTCCGCCGTCGGAGAACTGAACCAGGCCGCCGGCCGCGCGGAATCCGCCCTGGCCGCCCTGCGCGCGGCCGGCCAGGAGACCGACCTGCTGCACGACCGCATCCTGAAGGCCCGGGAACTGAAGGGGCAGCTGGAGCAGCTGATCGCGCGCGGTCCCGCCCGCGCTCCCGAGCCCGCGCCGACCCCGGCGTCTGCGGCCTCGCCCGCGCCGGCCGACGCCGGCGAGGATCCGGACCGCGCCCGCCGCATGGC
>JAEWDF010000105.1 GCA_023390245.1 Pseudomonadota bacterium | reverse complement strand
GGTCGATCCCTCGCCCAGGACCGACCGCACGCCGATGCCGCCGCCCTGCAGCTCCACCAGCCGCTTGGCCAGGGCCAGGCCGACGCCGTGGCCCTCGATCGACGACCGCTCCAGGCCCAGGCGATTGAAGGGCTCGAACAGCTGTTCCTGCTTCTCGAGGGTCAGGCCGGGGCCGAAGTCGGTCACCTCGATGCAGACATCCTCGTCCACGCGCATCGCATGGAGCACGATCCGGCCACCGCCCGCGCCGTACTTCAGGGCGTTGGTGGCCAGGTTGTCCAGCACCTGCGCCAGGCGCTGGGAATCCGCCAGGGCGATCAGGCCGTCGCCCTCGCACAGCAGGTCGATGGAGACAGCGCGCGCTTCCGGCCGCAGCGCGGCGGAGCGGCGGATGTCCTCCAGCAGGCCGCGCACGTCGGTCGGGCGGCAATCCACCTTGACCGCGCCGGACTCCGCCCGGGCCACGTCGAGCAGGTCGTGGGCCAGCGCCTCGACCTGGCGGGCCGTCTTGACCAGCATCTCGGCCATCTCGACCTGCTGCGGAGTGACGGGGCCAAGCTGGCCGGCGCGCCACAGGCCGCCGATGCCGATGACGCCGCCGATCGGGCTCTTGATCTCGTGGGCGACGTTGGCCAGCAAACGGGACTTGGCGGCCGAGGCGCTCTCGGCCCGCAGCTGCCCCTGGCGCGCGCGCTCGGAGAACAGGTCCCGTTCCTCCAGCAGGGCGGCCAGCAGGATCATCGGCATATAGCCCACCAGCACCAGCAACTGGGCCGCCAGCACCTGGTCCTGCACCGGACCGGTCTTCAGATAGGGGCCGTGGCCCATCATCGCCGAGCCGACCGCCAGCACGGCCACGATCAGCAGGCTGGCGGCGGCGCCGAGCACCCGCAACCGCACCGCCGTCAGCATCAGGAGCGGCAGCAGGATGAAGCCGAACGTCAGGTCACCGCGATAGATCATCAGATAGACCAGGACGATCGCGGCCAGGAGGGCGGCGGCCTCGAGCGCCTTCCACGGCCGCGTCAGCCGCCGCACCGTCGTCGGCGTCACCGCCAGACCCAGACTGCCCAGCACCGCCAGGCCCAGGGCGTGGCCGAACCACCAGGTCTGGAAGCCGGCGACGAAGTCGTCCCCGCGCGCCAGGGCCAGCACGCCCGACATGGCCAGTCCGGCGGGAATCGGCGCCAGCACGGCGGCGGCGATCAGGAAGCGCGCCGCCCCGGTCAGACTGGACAGGTTCAGCGTCGGCGCGAAACGGCGCGCCAGCAGGACCGCGCCGACGATCTCCATCATGTTGGCGACGGTGAACACGAACGACAGCCAGGGCGGATTGCCCGCCAGAACCTCGCCGATCAGGATGCTGCCGGCCATCACGCCGGCGAAGGCCAGGTCGTGCCGCGCGCCGCGCCCGGTTCGCAGCCACACCGCCACGGCCACGCCGCCGGCCCCCCAGAGGCCGGCCATCAGGCCGGAAGAGCGCATGAAGGCGATCGCCGTCGCCACCAGCACCGTGACCACCAGTCCCGTCAGGATGGGGGTGACCGGATGATTGAACAGGGCGAAGCCCCCCTCGCTCGCGACGCGAGTCGGAACCTCCTGCGCCGGACGCGCCGAAGGGGAGGGAACGGAAGTGTCGAGCGCAGGGCTCATGGTCATGGCGGGTCTCGGCCAGTATCGGCCCGCAATCAACCACAGGGTTCCTAATATCCCCTGAAACTAGGCTTTCAACGCCCGGTTGATGGCCGCCACGCCGGCCGCCGGCCCGTCCGGATGCGCCCACACGCCCGCGCTCACCGCGACGAAGTCGGCGCCGGCGCCGGCGACCTCTGTGGCGTTGTCGGCGGTGATCCCGCCGATGGCGACGCAAGGGACCTCCACGGTCTCCTGCCACTCGGTCAGCAGGGAGAGCGGCGGGCGGTGGACCGTGACCTTGGTTCCGGTCGGATAGAAGGCGCCGAAGGCGACATAGTCGGCGCCCGCCTCGGCCGCTTCCCAGGCCAGGTCGCGGTCGTCGTGGCAGGTCACGCCGATCATGGCGTCGGGGCCCATCAGCCGCCGCGCCTCGGCCAGGCCCATGTCGTCCTGGCCGATGTGGACGCCGTCGCAGCCGGTCGCCCGGGCCAGGTCGGGCCGGTCGTTCAGGATCACCGCGACGCCGTGGGCGCGGGCGATCGGGGCCAGCCGCTCGACCGCGCGGCGCACCGCAGCGTCATCGGCCGGCTTGACCCGGATCTGCACGGCGGCGACGTCGCCGGCCGACAGGGCCGCCTCCAGGCTGGCGGCGAAGGCCTCCAGGTCCGGAATCGCCGGCGGCGTGATCAGGTAGAGCCGACAGGGCGGGCGAGCGGGAATCTGCGTGGGGCGGGCCATGGCTTCCCATCCGTCGCCGGGCCGCGCGCGTCAACGGGCAGGGCGTGAGAACGACTTGCAATCGCTCGGCTCACGCTATAGAGAACCATTATCAGTCTCATCGACCGGCGTGATCCTCCCGTGTACGTCTGCAACTGCAACGGCCTTCGCCAGCGCGACGTGGCCCAGGCCATCGAAGCCGGCGCCGCCCGGCCGCGCGACATCTTCGCCAGCCACCAGTGCCAGGCCCAGTGCGCCAAGTGCGTCTGCGACATGCGCCAGATGATTCAAGACAGCCGCGAAGCCTTCGCCCTGGCCGCCGAGTAGTCATTTCTTCGTCGCGTCCGAAAATCACTCGCACTATCAATGTAGTGATAAGTACTCGCAAATAAACAACGCGCGTTTCGCCGTGGTATGGACGGTTCCGAGAAGGGCGGCGTCGGCCGCCGCAAGCAAGGAACAGGGCCATGAAGGGCGACCCCGCAATCATCCGCACCCTCAATGCGGTGCTGACCAACGAACTGACGGCGGTCAACCAGTACTTCCTGCACGCCCGCATGTTCGAGAGCTGGGGCCTGAAGCACCTCGGCCAGGTCATCTATGACGAATCGATCGGCGAGATGCGTCACGCCGACATGCTGATCAAGCGAATCCTGTTCCTTGACGGCCTGCCCAACCTGCAGGACCTGCACAAGCTGTCGATCGGCGAGAACGCCGTTGAATGCCTGGGCGCCGACCTGAAGCTGGAGGTCGGCAGCCGCGAGACGACCCGCAACGCCGTGACCCAGTGCGAGGAGGCCAAGGACTACGTCAGCCGCGACCTGCTGATGCGCATCCTGGCCGATACGGAAGAGCACATCGACTTCCTGGAGACCCAGCACCTGCTGATCGCCCAGCTGGGCGAGCAGAACTACCTGCAGTCGGCCATGACCGAGATCAGCCCCGACAAGAGCGCCACCGGAAACTGACGGAACCGGGGTCCGCTTCCGCTGTTAGCCTAGCAGGACGACAGGCTGGGAGCGGACCATGACCGATATCGACGACGTGCGCGACGCCGCGACGGGCTTTCTCAACAGCGAGGGCCGCAGCATCGGGCATGTGACCCTGGGCGTCGTCCTGACGGCGGGGTTCGCGCTCCTGGCCACCGGCGTGGCCTCAGGCATCCTGCGGCCCCGGCGCACGCTGAAGCAGGTGCGCGACCGGGACCATCCGATCACCGAGAAGCCCAGGGGCGCGATGAGCCTGATCCTGCCGGCCGTCTTCTCCGCCACCACCCTGTCGGCGGTTCGGGTGTGGAACGCCCCGCCCCGGCGCGAGCGGACCACGGCCATGATCCTGTGGGCCGCGGCCCAGACGGTGAACGCCGTCTGGCTGGGCTTGCGCCCCTCGACCATGCGCAATCAGGTGATCGCGGCCATGTCGTCGGCCGGTCTGGCCGCCGCCTTCGCCCACGAGGCGCGCAAGCTGGACGAAGGGGCCGGCAAGATCGCCGCGCCCACCGGCGCGGGGGTGCGGATCGGCAACTTCCTGCACCGGAAGGCGGACCAGGCGACGCACGAGCGCACCCTGCACTGAAGCGTCCGTCTTGCCCTTTGCCGGGGCTTCCTCTAGGGATCGCGCCCGATTTGCCGCGCCACCGCCCCGGCCGCGCGGCCCGCTCTTTCCCAATGTGAATCCATGAAGATCAACGGCAACACCATCAAGCCCGGCATGGTCCTGCAGCACAATGGCGGCCTGTGGGTCGTCACCAAGGCCAGCCACGTCAAGCCCGGCAAGGGCGGCGCCTTCGCCAACGTCGAGGCCAAGAACCTCGAGACCGGCAACAAGCTGAACGAACGTTTCCGCTCGGAAGACAAGGTCGAGCGCGTCACGTTGGAACAGCGCGACTACTCCTATCTGTTCGACAATGGCGACAGCCTGGTCTTCATGGACGACGAAAACTACGAACAGATCGAACTGCAGAAGGCCTGGGTGGGCGAGGAGCGCATCCCCTACCTGCAGGAAGGCATGAAGGTCGTGATCGAGTCGCACGAAGGTCGCCCGATCGGCCTGGATCTGCCCGAGCAGGTCGTGCTGGAGGTCGCCGAGACCGAACCGACCGTGAAGGGCCAGACCGCCTCGTCCTCCTACAAGCCGGCGACCGCCTCCAACGGCGTGCGCATCATGATCCCGCCATATATGTCGGCCGGCGAAAAGATCGTCGTCGACACCACGACCGGCGAATACGTCCGCCGGGCGGACTGAGTTATCAGGGTGAGCGAGGGGTGAGCCGAGGCCGCACCGTTCGCTCACCCCTTGCTCACTAGCACTTTTCACCGACGCCGCTCGGACGTCGACCTTTGAACTTCTCCGTCTGTCCGGGCCGCGGCCTTGAAGGACCGGCGGACCAGGAGATTCCCCCATGGCCCTCGCTTCCGCCCTGCTTCAAGTCATGACCGACGCCGTCCGCAAGGTCGGGCGGCCGATGCTGCGCGACTTCGGCGAGGTGTCGCAGCTGCAGGTGTCGCGCAAGGGGCCGGGCGACTTCGTCACCGCCGCCGACCTGAAGGCCGAGCAGACGCTGTTCGAGCTGCTGCTGAAGGCGCGCCCCGGCTACGGCTTCTTGGGCGAGGAGCGCGGCATGGTCGAGGGCACCGACAAGTCGCACACCTGGATCGTCGACCCGATCGACGGCACCACCAACTTCATGCACGCCCTGCCGCACTTCGCCATCACCGTGGCGCTGGAGCGTCGTCACCCCGACGGCTCGACCGAGATCGTCGCCGGCGTCACCTACAATCCGGTGATGAACGAGCTGTTCTGGGCCGAGAAGGGCAAGGGCTGCTATCTGAACGACCAGCGCATCCGCGTCGGCGGACGCAAGGACCTGGCGGACAGCCTGGTCGCCACGGGCCTGCCGTTCATCGGCAAGTCGGGCCACGCCCAGGCGATCAAGGACATCCACGCGGTCGGCCAGCGGGTCGCGGGCATCCGCCGCCTGGGCTCGGCCGCCCTGGACTTCGCCTGGGTCGCCGCCGGGCGCTACGACGCCTATTTCGAGCGCAACCTGAAGCCTTGGGACGTGGCGGCGGGCATTCTGTTCGTCACCGAGGCGGGCGGCCTGGTCACCACCATCGAACCGGACGGCGATCCCAAGACCGGCGGGTCCCTGATCGCCGCCAACACCGACCTGCATCCCCAGTTCCGCAAGGTGCTGCAGGGCGCCTGACAGCGGAAGAACCCCTCCACCGCTTCGCGGTCCCCCTCCCCGCGAAGCGGGGAGGAGACGGATCATGAATCTGTCTCCTCCCCATGCAATGGGGAGGTGGCTCGGAGCGCAGCGGAGAGACGGAGGGGTTCTTTCCTCCGCGCAGCGCTATGATGGCGTCATGAGTCCCCTCCTGATCGCCCACCGCGGCGCGTCCGGCGAACGGCCGGAGCACACGCGCGCCGCCTATGAGTTGGCCATCGCACAGGGCGCCGACGTGATCGAGCCGGACCTGGTGATGAGCCGTGACGGCGCCTTCGTCGTACGGCACGAGAACGAGATCGGCGGCACGACCGATGTCGCATCTCATCCCGAATTCGCCGGCCGCCGGACGACCAAGGTCATCGACGGCGTCGAGGTCGCCGGCTGGTTCACCGAAGACTTCACCCTGGCGGAGTTGAAGACGCTGCGGGCGCGGGAGCGACTGCCGGACCTGCGCCCCGCCAATGTCGCCCACGACGGCCTCGATTTGATCCTGACGTTTGAGGAGGTGGCCGCCATCGCACGCGAGGCCTCGGCCCGCACGGGGCGCGTCGTCGCCGTGGCGCCGGAGCTGAAGCATCCGTCCCATTTCGCCGGGATCGGCCTGCCGATGGAGGACGCCTTCGTCGCGGCGCTGGAGCGGCTGGGCCTGACGGAGGCCAATGCGCCGATCCTGGTGCAGTGTTTCGAGGTCGGGCCGCTGGAGCGGTTGTCGCGGCGCATCGGCGCGCCGCTGGCGCAACTGCTGGAGATGAAGGGCGGGCCGGTCGACCGTCCCGACCTGACCTATGACGCCGTGGCGACGCCGGAAGGCCTGGGGGCCGTCGCCCGCTACGCCGGCTGGGTCGCGCCGGCGATAGACCGCGTGCTGCCGCGCGACGGGGAGGGGAGGACGGGCGCGCCGTCGGCCTTCGTCGCCCACGCCCATGCGGCGGGGCTGAAGGTCGCGGTCTGGACCCTGAGGGCCGAGAACGTCTTCCTGCCGTTGGAGCGACGCCGTGGGGCGGCGCCGGGCGACCACGGCGACATGGCCGGCCAGGCGCGGGCGCTGGAAGAGGCCGGGGTCGATGCGGTCTTCACCGACTTCCCCGGCCTGCTGCGCCGGTGATCAGGCCGTCAGGCTCTGGATCATCTCGCCCATGTTGCGGATGAAGGCGCCGGTGGAGATGCCTTCGACCGGATAGTCGGTGTGGTACGGCGAGGTGTCGTAGATGTCGCCGACGTTGGTGCTCTGGAACTCGCCCGGCGTCGGCGTGGCGGGGCCGTCGCCGATGTAGGGATTGCTGGTCGTGGTCATCGGCGTCGGCCAATAGCCCTGGGCGTTCAGGGCGCCGACGATCTCGGCGACGCGGTTGGGCGCGGTCGGGGCGCCGCGGCGGCCGTCCTTGCCCAGATCCCAGGCGTCCACGTCCTTCAGGGTATAGAAGCGCGGCAGGGCCAGGGTGCGCGGCCGGGCCTTCAGCGGCGAGCCGGCGCTGGCCTGTTCCGGCGTCAGGGCCGCGAGCTGCTGATACTCCGCGCGCAGGGCGGCGGTGTCCACATTCCGGAACGAGCCGTAGTGGCCGATCACCCGGTTCGGGTCCTCATTGGCGTAGTACTCGCCGTTGACGATGTTCGAGCCGCGGCGGTGGATGTAGATCGGCGTATTGGCGCCGACCAGGACGAAGGTCGGGTGCGTCCGCCCCGGTCCGCGCAGGTTCGCGGGCGAGGCGACCGAATCCAGCCAGTCCAGCGCCTCGGGGATGCGGGCGATGTACTTACGGTCGCCGGTCAGGCGGTAGAAGTTCATCAGCGCGCGGATGTTGCCGCCGGTGGTGTGGGTGGCGAAGGCCTCGGGCTCATAGGTCCGAGCGCCGGCGGGCTTCAGCGTGTCGGGGAAGTGCTGCAGGCCCCAGCCGGCCTGCGGCGCCGGCTGCTGGGTGGCGACGAAGATGTCCATGCCGCGACGGATCGGATCCAGCAGCTTCTGGTCGCCCAGCGCCTGGTAGGCGTAGATCAGGAACTCCAGGTTCTCGCCGGCCACATCGTCGTTGAAGGTGATGTAGGGGGTGTAGTCCTGGTGGCCGTGCAGGCCGCCGTTCTGGACGAAGGGATAGCGCTGGGGCCAGCCGCCGTTGTCGTACTGGCTGTCCAGGACGAAGGCGATCGCCTTGTCCAGCGGCGCTTTGTACTTGCGGTCGCGCTTCTCCATGTAGATGCGCAGCATCAGCTGGCTGGCCTCGGCCGTGCCGGCGTCGTCGAAGGTGGCGTTGCCGTAGTAGTGCTGGAATTCCTCCAGCCGCCAGGCGTTCTTGCCGACCGTTTCGTACCAGCGCCTCAGCGACTCCTCGCCGGCGGTGTCGATGACGTAGTTCCAGCCGCCGGCCGGGTGCTGGCCCGCGGCCAGGGCGTCGGCGGCGGACGTCGCGGCGTCATAGTAATATTCGTCGCCCGTGGCGTGATAGGCGTCCAGGAACAGGTGGCCCATGGTCGCCGTGCCGGGCGGCTGGACCCAGATCATCGTCGGATTGGCCTCCATCTCGCCAAAACGGCGCGAGCGGTCGGGCAGGACGTTCCAGACGTAGCCGCCGCCGACGGCGACATCCTCGACCATGTAGCGGGCGGCCTTCTTCATCGTCGCCTTGACGGTCGCGGCGTCCGTCGCGCCGGGAACGGCCTGGGCCAGGGCTGGGGCGGAGGCCGCGACGAAGGTGGCGGCGGCGCCGGCGGCCAGAACGGCGCGGCGGTTCATCGGCTTCATGGGCATCGGAAACTCCTGGATGTGCCTCTCACGCACGGTTCTGCGACCGTTTGACGCATCCATTGAAGCATGGATGACACCGGTTTCCTAGGGGGTGCGGCGAAGCGTAGCCGAGTTTGATCTCACGATGCCGTCAGACGGCGCCGTTTCATCGCCGGATGTCGAAACCGCCGTCGCCCATGGCCGCGCGCACCTCGGCGGCGGTGAACAGGTTGAAGTCGCCGGGGACCGAATGCTTGAGGCCCGCCGCCGCCAGGCCGAAGTCCAGCGCCTCCTGGTCGGACCAGCCGCTCCACAGGCCGAACAGCACGCCTGACGCGAAGGCGTCGCCGCCGCCGACGCGGTCGACCACGCCGGCCATGTGGATGGCCTCGGCGCTGGTCTCGACCACGCCGCCATCCTCGCCGCGCGTCAGCATGACGGCCGACAGGGCCTGGTCGTCGACGCTTTCCTGGACGCGCAGGGTGCAGGCGATGCGCTGGAGCCGCGGGAAGGCGGCGAAGGCCGCCTTGGCGGCCTCGCGCCGGCGCACGGCCGGATCGGGACTGTCGAACCGGGTCTTCAGCACCAGGGCGAAGTCGCGGTCGTCGGCGAAGGCGACCGTTGCGCCCGACAGCATCCGGCCCAGGGTGGCCGGCGGATCGCCGTCCCACTGCTCCCACAGCTTGCCGCGGAAGTTGCCGTCGTAGGAGACCTTCACGCCCTTGCGGACTGCCGCCTCGACGATGGCGACGGCGGCCGCCGAACCCTTGGGTCCGGTCGCGGGGGTGACGCCCGAGGCGTGCAGCCATTCGACGCCGTCCAGCAGGGCGTCCCAGTCGAAGGCGCTGTCGACATGCTCGACAAAAGCCGAGCCGGCGCGGTCGTACAGCACCTCGGACGGGCGGCGGACGGCGCCGGGCGTCAGGAAATACAGGCCCATGCGGCCCGGCTTGAATACGATGGGCGTCGTGTCCACGCCGTGCTTGCGCACCTCGTCGCGCGCGCCGTGGCCCAGGGCGTTGTCCGACAGCACCGACGCCATGCGGGTTGGAACGCCGAAGCGGGCCAGGGACACGGCGACGTTCGCCTCCGCCCCCGCCGGACGGATCGTCAGGGCGGGGGACTGCATCAGCAGCTCATTGTTGTTGGGCGAGAACCGCAACAACATCTCGCCGAAGCAGAGGATCCGGCGGGGGGAGGAGGCGTCTGTCATGGGCCGAAGGCTAGCGCGTGATCAGCGGGCGAGCCAGCCGCCGTCGACGGGGACGATGGAACCGTTGACGTAGTCGGAGGCCCGGCTGGCCAGGAAGACGGCGGCGCCGCCCAGGTCCGACGGATCGCCCCAGCGGCCGGCCGGGATGCGGCCCAGGATCTCGGCCGACCGCGCCGCGTCCTCGCGCAGCTGGGCGGTGTTGGCCGTGGCGAAATAGCCCGGCGCGATGGCGTTGGCGCAGATGCGGTGCTTGGCCCATTCGTTGGCCATCAGCTTGGTCAGGCCCGCCACGCCCGACTTGGAAGCGGTGTAGGACGGCACCCGGATGCCGCCCTGGAAGGACAGCATGGAGGCGATGTTGATGATCTTGCCGCCGTCGCCCTGGCTGATGAACTGGCGGGCGACCGCCTGGCTCATGAAGAAGACGGTCTTCAGGTTGATGTTCATCACCACGTCCCAGTCGGCTTCGGAGAAGTCGACGGCGTCGGCGCGGCGGATCAGGCCGGCGTTGTTGACCAGGATGTCCACCCGGCCGAAGGCGTCCAGCGTCTCCTTCAGCACCCGCTCAACCGGCTCGATCGAGGTCAGGTCGGCGCTGATCCCGACCGCCTTGCGGCCCAGGGCCTGGACCTTCTCGACGGTCTCGTCGGAATCGTGCAGCGCCACCGAGGCGATGTCCGCGCCGGCTTCCGCCAGCGCCAGGGCGATGCCCTGGCCCAGGCCCGTGTTGCCGCCGGTGACCAGCGCCACCTTGCCGGTCAGGTCGAATGGATTGCTCATGATTTCGTCCTCTTGTCCTGATTACTTCAGCTGGCAGATATCGAGCTTGTGCATGTCGGTGTAGTCGAGATTCTCGCCGCCCATGCCCCAGATGAAGGTGTAGTTCGAAGTGCCGGCGCCCATGTGGATCGACCACGGCGGGCAGATGACGGCCTCGCCGTCGGCGGCGATGATGTGACGCGCCTTGTCCGGCTCGCCCATGAAATGGAAGACCCGGTCGTTCTCGCCCAGGTCGAAGTAGAGATAGGCCTCCGAGCGGCGATCGTGCAGGTGCGGCGGCATGGTGTTCCACACCGAGCCCGGCTTCAGCACGGTCACGCCCAGCAGCAGCTGGCAGGACTTCACCTTGGCCGGAACGATGTACTGGTAGATCGTGCGTTCGTTCGACGTCTCCAGCGCGCCCATCTCCAGCGGCACGGCCTCGTCGATCGAGATCTTGGTCAGGTCGTAGCGCGCGTGGGCGGGCGTCGCGACCAGATAGAATTTCGCCGGATTGGCCGCGTCGTCCGAGGCGAAGACCACGTCGGCGGCGCCCATCGGCACATAGAGGCCGTCGCGGAAGCCCAGGGCGATCGTTTCGCCGTCCACCGTCACCGAGCCGGCGCCGCCGGTGTTGACGACGCCCAGTTCGCGCGCATGCAGGAAGGGCTTGCCGGCCAGCGATTCCGGCTCCGAATGGGTCGGGAGAGACAGGGGGGCGCCGGCGGGCGTCGCGCCGCCGATGATCATCCGCTCGTTGTGCGAATAGTTCAGGCTGACCTTGCCGGGAACGAACAGGCCCTGGACCAGATAGCGGTCGCGCAGCTGCTGATTCGACGCCCCATCCATCATGTCGGGGTGGGTGGCCTGGTAAATTTTGTCGTACATGGGGTCGTACATGCCGGTCTCCCTGGACGCCCGCTGTGCAAGCCGCCGGGACGGATCTTCGCGTCCGTCCTCAGGTGGACTAGGTAACCGGTGTCATATTATGATGCAATCACTCAGACCATAATTGCCGCCATACGCCGGCATCGTGTCGCAATCGCTTCCAGGAGTTCCCCCATGAAGATCGCCCTCATCATCGAAAACAGCCAGGCCGCCAAAAGCGAGACGGTGCATTCCGCGCTGACCGCAGTCGCGGAGCCTCTGGGCCATCAGGTGTTCCACTATGGAATGTACGCGCCCGAGGACAAGGCGTCCCTGACCTATGTGATGAACGGCATCCTGACCGGCATCCTGCTGGGTTCGGGCGCGGCCGATTTCGTCGTCACGGGCTGCGGCACGGGCATGGGCTCGATGCTGGCGTGCAACAGCATGCCGGGCGTCTTCTGCGGCCTGGTGATCGATCCGACCGACGCCTTCCTGTTCGGCCAGATCAATGACGGAAACGCCATCTCCATGCCCTACGCCAAGGGCTTCGGCTGGGCGGCGGAACTGAACCTGCAGGACTGCTATCGCAAGCTGTTCGAGGGCGAGCGCGGCCTGGGCTATCCCAAGGAACGGGCCGAGATCATGCGCAAGAACCGCGGCGTGCTCAGCGACCTCAAGGCGACGACCAGCAAGGACCTGCTGACGGTCCTGAAGGAGATGGACCAGAACCTGCTGAAGGCGGCTATCGCCGGCGAGCGGTTCTCGGAATACTTCTTCGCCAACGCCACGGATGAAGGCGTTCGCGACTATCTGAAGGGCGTTCTCGCCAAGGCCGCCTAAGACGAAATCGGCCGGCGCGCGACGATCGGGCGCCGGCCGACTTCCATCTCCGTTCAGCCTGCCTGGATCGCGGAATTGCGCACCACCAGGGCCGGACGAACCTCGGGCTGCTCCAGCTTGGCGGGATCGACGCCGCGCATCGGGGCCAGCAGCTTTTCGGCCGCCATCCGGCCCATGTCGCGCACCGGCAGGCGCACCGAGGTCAGATTCGGCCACACCCGCGCCGCCATCGGCAGGTCGTCGAAGCCGACCACCGACAGATCACGCGGCAGCTCCAGGTTCCGCTCGCGCGCCGCCTGCATCACGCCGATGGCCATGTCGTCGTTCAGGGTGAAGATCGCCGTGGGCGGCTCGGGCAGGGCCAGCAGGTGATGGCCGGCCTCCACCCCCGATTCGAAGGTGTAACCGCCGGTGAAGTCGTACTTCGGGTCCAGCGGGATGCCGCATTCGGCCAGGGC
This sequence comes from Pseudomonadota bacterium, assembly GCA_023390245.1. Lineage (GTDB taxonomy): Bacteria > Pseudomonadota > Alphaproteobacteria > Caulobacterales > Caulobacteraceae > Brevundimonas. The sequence goes on along the minus strand of JAEWDF010000105.1, from coordinate 5,950 downwards.
GTCGCTGAAGCCGCGCCCGCGCACTTCCGAGGACCGGAACAGGTTGGGGCCGCGCACCAGGGCGATGCGCCTGTGGCCCAGGTCGGCCAGGTGGCGCGCCGCCTCGGCCGCGCCCATCCAGTCGTTGGTCACCACCATGGACTGCGGCTCGTCCAGCGACACCGAGGCGATCCGCACATAGGGGCAGTCCAGGTCGCGCAGCAGGGCGATGACGCGGTCATCCTCCGACACCGACGGCGGCATGATGACGCCGAACAGCCGCTGACGCTCGACGAAGCCGCGAATGTCCTCCAGCAGGGTGGGGGAGTTGCGGTTGCACGGGTGCACCAGCAACTCGAGCCCCGAGCCCTTCAGGGCGTCCAGCACGCCCTGCTGCATATTCACGACATAGGTCGGGCTGGGGTTGTCGTAGATCAGCCCCACCAGGAACGAGCGCCGGAACGCCAGGCCGCGCGCCTGCGGGTCCGGGCTGAAGCCCAGATCCTTGATGACCGCATTGACCCGTTCGCGCGTGTCCTCACGCACGAAGGGCGACTGATTGATGACCCGCGAGACGGTCTTCTTCGAGACCTGTGCGACCCGCGCGACATCGTTGATGGTGGCCCGCTTGCCGGACTTGCCGGAGCGCGGATCGTCATGAGCCAAGGCCGGCTCCTCCCTTCCTGTCTCAACCCTGCCATAGCCCCGACTCGCGTCCCACGCCATGGGGAGGCCGCCAAAGCGGATTGACACCGGTTTCCCAACGCCGCCATTATCGACGCTTCTTCGTGAGGCGTCCCCATTGAATTTGACAACTTCCATCGCGAGCGGCCGTCGATGACCGCCGAGCCCGTCCACAGCGCTCAGCCCGCCGCCATCGCCAAGGCCTTCGTCGATGCGCGCCTGGCGGCGCGCTGCACGCCCGGCTATCCAGGCGGCCGCATCCCACGGACCATGGCCGAGGGCTATGCCGTGCAGGACATCGCCATCGGCCTGTTTCCCGATGCGGTGGTCGGCTGGAAGGTCGGCGGCGTCGCGCCGGCGCTGCAGGCGCAGCTGGGCGCCCACCGCCTGGCGGGGGCCATCTTCGCGCGCAACGTCTGGACCGCCACGGGCGGCGAGGTCACGCCCCTGCCGGAGATCGAGGGCGGTTTCGCCGCCGTCGAATCGGAATTCATCGCCCGGATCGCCGCCGACGCCGATCCGGCCAAGACCGACTGGACCATCGACGAGGCCCGCGAGCAGGTCGACAAGGTCTTCATCGGCGTCGAACTGGCCGGCAGCCCGCTGTCCGCCATCAACGACCTGGGCCCGACCGTGGTCGCCTCCGATTTCGGCAACAACGGCGGCCTGATCGTCGGGCCCGAGATCGCCGACTGGCGCGAGTCGCTGGAGTCCATCGCGGTGGAGACCGTCATCAACGGCGCCAGCGTCGGGACCGGCGGAGCGCGTTCGCTCCAGGGCGGCGCCCTGGAATCGGTGCGCTTCCTGCTGGAGCATTGCGCGCGCTGGGGTCGACCGCTGAAGAAGGGCATGCTGATCTCGACCGGCGCGGTAACCGGTGTCCATCGGGCCCACGCCGGCGACGAGGCCGTGTGCGTCTTCAAGGGAATCGCGGAACTCCATTGTTCGGTCGTGAGGGCCGAGGCCAATTAAGCATCATCGGGCGCCGACCCGTCCGCCGTTCAGGGCGGTCGTGAAGAGACGGGACGCGCCGAGGAAAACAGGAACGGGTGAGAACCATGACTGACGTCCCCGCCGCCGCACCCCTACAGGTGAAGGCGCCGCCGCCCGGCAGATACCGCTGGGTCATCATGTGGCTGCTGTTCGCGGCCATGGTCATCAACTACGTCGACCGTCAGATGATCGGCTTCCTCAAGCCGATGCTGTCGGAAGAGTTCGGCTGGTCCGAGACCAACTACGCCGACATCGTCTTCTGGTTTCAGGCGTCCTACGCCGTAGCCTATCTGATCTGGGGCCGAATCATGGACCGGATCGGGGCGCGCTGGGGCTTCGGCGTCGCCTTCGCGATCTGGCAGATCGGCCACATCCTGCACGGCGGCGCGCGCGACCTGTCGCACTTCATCATGGCCCGCGTGACCCTGGGCGTCGGCGAGGCCGGCGGCTTCCCCGGCGGCATCAAGGCGGTCGCCGAATGGTTCCCCAAGAAGGAGCGGGCGCTGGCCACCGGCCTGTTCAACGCCGGCACCAACATCGGCGCCATCGTCACACCGCTGGTGGTGCCGGGCCTCGTGCTGGCTTTCGGCTGGCAGATGGCCTTCGTCGTCACCGGCCTGCTGGGCCTGATCTGGCTGCCGATCTGGCTGCTGGTCTATCGCCGTCCGCGCGAGCAGAAGCGCCTGTCGGCCGCCGAACTGGCCTATATCGAGCAGGATCCGGCCGACCCGGTCGAGAAGATCGGCTGGAAGAAGCTGCTGGGCGTCAAGGAGACCTGGGCCTATGCGCTGGGCAAGTTCCTGATCGACCCGATCTGGTGGATGTTCCTGTTCTGGCTGCCGGATTTCCTGGGCAAGCGCTATGGCCTGGACCTGCTGAGCTTCGGCCCGCCGCTGATCGCCATCTATCTACTCAGCGATGTCGGTTCGGTCGCCGGCGGCTGGATGTCCTCGCGCATGATGCACCGGGGCATGAGCGTCAACGCCGCGCGCAAGACCACCATGCTGATCTGCGCCCTTTGCGCCGTGCCGGTGGCCTTCGCCGCCTTCGCCTCGAACGTCTGGCTGGCGGTGGGCATCATCGGCCTGGCCACGGCGGCCCACCAGGGCTTCTCGGCCAACCTCTACGCCTATCCGGGCGACGTCTTCCCGCGCTCGGCCGTGGGCTCGGTCGTCGGCATCGGCGGCATGCTGGGCGGCATCGGCGGCATGGCCATGGCCAAGTACGCCGGCTTCGTCCTGGACAAGATCGGCACCTATACGCCGATCTTCATCGTCGCCGCCTCGGCCTATCTGATCGCCCTTCTGGTCGTCCATCTGCTGTCGCCCAAATACGCGCCGGCCAAGGTCTGATCGAGAAACGGCAACGGCCGGGCGCCCCATCGCCCGGCCGTTTTTCCATCCGGAGGACGTCCATGGAGATCGAACGCAGGATGCTGCTGGGTTTGGCGGGGGGCGCGGCGATGGCCGGCGTCGCGGGCGAGGTTCGCGCCCAGTCGGCCGCCGTCGCCCCGCCCGATCCGACCGAGACCGTCCGCCTGTGGCCGAACGGCGCGCCGGGCGGGGAGGGGGTGACGGTCACGCCCGTCGTGCCCGAGCGCTCCACGGACCCCGCCTACCACGACCGCTACGCCCAATACACGACCGACCCGATCATGACCGTGTTCCGGCCCGAGCGGCCGAACGGCTCGGCCATGCTGCTGACGCCGGGCGGCGGCTATCGCTGGGTGGTGGTCGACAAGGAAGGCTTCGACGTCGCGCGGGTGTTCGCCGCCAGCGGGACGACCTGCTTCGTGCTGCGCAACCGCCTGCCGGGCGACGGCTGGGCCGCAGGGCCCGACGCGCCGCTGCAGGACGTGCAGCGGGCCCTGCGCCTGATCCGCGCCCGCGCCGGGGAATACGGAATCCGGCCCGACCGCGTGGCCCTGCTGGGCGCCTCGGCCGGCGGGCACCTGGCGGGACTGGCCAGCGCGCGGACGGATGAGGTCTATGCGCCGGTCGACGCCGCCGACCAGCAGGGGCTCCGGCCGGACTTGTCGGTGCTGATGTATCCGGTGGCGACCATGGCCGATCCGTTCGTCCACGCCGGCTCGCGCCAGTATCTGCTGGGTGCCGATCCGACGCCGGACAGGATCGACGCCTATTCTCTGGAAAAGATGGACTGGACCGGCGCCGCGCCGATGTTCCTGGTCCACGCGATGGACGATGCATCCGTGCCGGTGGAGAACAGCCTGCATCTGCTTTCGGCGCTCAAGGCCGGCGGGGTGAAGGCCGAGGCGCACCTGTTCCAGGAAGGCGGGCACGGTTTCGGCGTGCGGCTGATCCAGGGCAGGCCGGCCCAGGTGTGGCCCGACCTGGTCCGGGCCTGGGCCGCCCGGCTGGATTTCGCGCTGTAGGGGGCGGAGGAGAGGCGCGCGCCAAGCCGCTTCGCCTCCGAACCTCCGTCCGTCATCCTCGGGCTTGACCCGAGGATCAGATGTGGGGCGATACGCGCGCCAGGCATCATCGCACGAGCGGCGGATCGTCCGATCCTCGGGTCAAGCCCGAGGACGACGGAAGGGTTGTTGGGCGGAGGAGGACCGGTGAAGGGGAAGCCGACCGTGGCCGCTTCCCCCGGACGTCGTTACGTCCCCGGCTGGATGTACGGGATCGCGGCGAAGAATTCCCGCTCGTCGCCGCGCGGGTCGTCGGCCATGCGGGGCTCGACGTCGAACAGCATCGTCTGGCGGCGCGGCAGGTCGTACTTGTCCCAATGCGGCAGGCCCGCGTGGTTCGGGTCGCCCGTGCTTGCCAGGGCGATGAAGGCCCCGGTCATCAGGTCCGAGACCTGTTGCGCGCCAGGGCCGCGCGTGCGCGAGCCTTCCGCCTCGACATTGTCGAGCACCAGGGGGATGTCGGCCGTGTGGAAGGCCCCCCTGCGGCCCGAGGCCATCGTGCCGGGGAAATCCAGCTGATAGACCCAGGCCGGCGCGCCCGCCTTGGCCCGTTCCTCCGCCTCGACCACCGCCGCGCGCCAGGAGCGGCCGGCCGTGGTGGCGCCGATCAGCACCTGGTCGGGCGTCCAGTCCGGGTGCATCCGGCGATAGCCGGCGATGACCGCTTCCGGGGTGATGTCGATGCGCATGACGCCGGGCGTCAGCCGCGCCGGCAGGGTCTCCCAGGTCAGGCCCGTGTTCTCCGGGTCGTTGCCCATGAAGCCCAGCGTCTCTTCGCGAGTGTTGCCGATGATCATGGGGATCGACCGTCCCTGCGGCGCCGCGTCGGGATAGAAGGGGTGGCGCGGCATGGTGCGGAAATCGAGCGTCGGCGCGAACGACAGGCCGCCGAAACCGAGAATCGGGTCTTCGGTCGTCGTCGCCTCCAGCAGCCGTTGGGCGGGCATGTCCACGACTTCGCGCGCCCGGTCGGGCGTCAGGCCCAAGGCCTTCAGCCAGGCGACGGCCCGCGTCGTGCCGTTGATCGGGCCCTGCACGGTCGCCTGCTGGCCGCTCATGGTCGCCGCGCTGTGGAACAGGCCGCGCGCCCTGGGCGTCGCCGTCAGGGTCGCGATCTTGGCCCCGCCGCCCGACTGGCCGAACAGCATGACCCGACCCGGATCGCCGCCGAAGGCCGCGATGTTGTCGCGGATCCACTCCAGCGCCAGGATCAGGTCCAGCTGGCCGACATTGCCCGAATCCTCGAAGCCGGGCGCGAGCCGCGCCAGATAGGCGTAACCGAACACGTTCAGCCGGTGGTTCAGCGTCACCACCACCACGTCGCCGCGCCGCGCCAGCCGCTTGCCGTCGTAGAGCGGGGAAGAGCCCGAGCCGCCCGAATAGCCGCCGCCGTGGATATAGACCATGACCGGCCGCCGCCCGGCGTCCAAGCCGGGCGTCCAGACGTTCAGGAACAGGCAGTCCTCCGACTGGTTCGGCTCGTTCCCGCGCTGGGGGCTGGCCGCGCCGTAGTCGACGGCGCGGACCGGCGTGGTCCAGGGCGCCGGCTTCTCCGGCGGCTGGAACCGGCGGGTCGGCGCGCCGTAGCGCAGGCCCTTGAAGACGTTCAGTCCGTCCTCCTTCAGGCCGACGACCGGGCCGGCCGTGGTGCGGACCCGGGGGTCGCCCGCCGGGGCCGCCCGCGCGGCGCCGGCCGTCGCCAGTCCGGCGGCGGCCAGGCTTGTCATCAGGGTGGTGCGTCGCGTGATCATGCGTCTTCTCCCTTCTTTATCGGCCACGGCCCGGGACCGGGACGACGTTGTTGGCCTGGGTGATCTCATCGGCCGCGCCGACGATGCGCAGGCGGGCGCCCGTCAGGTC
>JAEWDF010000117.1 GCA_023390245.1 Pseudomonadota bacterium | reverse complement strand
GGCCTGCCGGACCAGCCCTATCAGCGCCGCGTCGATGACTGGGCCACGCGGCTGGACACGCTGGAGCCGCCGCAGCTGGCGGCCGTGGCGGCGCGGGTCGCCGAGGAGCGGCCGGACGACCGCCAGGCCCTGGCCATGCTGGGCGTCGCGCGGTTCGAGGCGGACGACCCGCTGGGCGCCGCCTCCGCCTTCCGCAAGCTGCTGGCGCTGACGCCGGACGACGCCACGGCCTGGGCGCGGCTGGGCGAAAGCCTGGTGCGGGCCAACGACAACCAGATCGGCGCGGACGCCGAGGCCGCCTTCCGCGAGGCGGTGAAGCGCGATCCCGACCAACTGGGCGCCCGCTTCTTCCTGGGCGAGGCGGCGCTGAGGCGCGGCGACGGCGCGACGACGCGGGCGATGTGGGGCCCGCTGATCGCGGCGCTGGACCCGGCGGACCCGCGCCGGCAGGACCTGGAGCGGCGGATGTCGGCGGAGACGACGCGATGAGCTGGCTGCCGAAATCGCCGAAGGCGCGGCGGCGCCTGTGGGTGGTGATCGCCGTGGCGCCCGTGCTGGCGCTGGCCGTCGGCCTGTCGCTGTGGGCCATGCAGGACAGCGTGACCTTCTTCTATTCGCCGTCCGAAGCGACCGCCGACAAGGCGCCGGAGGGGCGCAACATCCGCCTGGGCGGCCTGGTCGAGACGGGCAGCGTCCGGAAGTCGGCCGACGGCGCGGTGATCTTCGTCGTCACCGACAACGCCGCGACGACGCGGGTGCTGTATCACGGCGACCTGCCGGACCTGTTCCGCGAAGGGCAGGGCATCGTGGCGCAGGGGGCGTTCGGCCCCGACCGCGTGTTCCACGCCAGCCAGGTCCTGGCCAAGCACGACGAAAACTACATGCCGCGCGAGGTCGCCGACCGCCTGAAGCAACAGGGCGAATGGCGGCCGGACGCGACGGCTGACCGCGCGACAGACTCCCTATGACGGCGGAGTTCGGGGCCTTCGCCCTGGCCCTGGCGCTGGCGTTGTCGGTGCTGCAGGCGGGAATGGCGGCGGCGGGGCGCGTCAGGCGCAGCCCGGTGCTGGCCGGCGCGGCGCAGGGCGCGGCCATCACGGCGGCGGGCGCGGTCGCCCTGGCCTTCGCGGCGCTGATCCTGGCCTTCGTGACCAGCGACTTCTCGGTGTCGAACGTGGCGGCCAACAGCCACACCGACAAGCCGATGCTCTACAAGGTCGCGGGCGCCTGGGGCAGCCACGAGGGGTCGCTGCTGCTGTGGTGCCTGGTGCTGACGGTGTTCGGCGCGGCGCTGGCGCGGGCGCGCGGCCTGCCGTTCGGGCTGAAGGCCTCGGCGGTGGCGGTGCAGGGCGGACTGGCCGCGCTGTTCCTGGCCTTCGCCGTCTTCACCTCCAGCCCGTTCGTGCGGCTGGACCCCGCGCCGTTCCAGGGGGCGTCGCTGAACCCGCTGCTGCAGGACCCGGCGTTGGCCTTCCATCCGCCGCTGCTCTACGCCGGATATGTCGGCTTTTCCGTCTGTTTCTCCCTGGCTGTCGCGGCGCTGATCGAGGGGCGGGCGCAGACCGCCTTCTGGCCCGCCTGGGGGCGCTGGGTGCGGCCCTGGGCCCTGGCCAGCTGGGCGCTGCTGACCGTCGGCATCACCCTGGGTTCGTTCTGGGCCTATTACGAGCTGGGCTGGGGCGGCTGGTGGTTCTGGGACCCGGTCGAGAACGCCAGCTTCATGCCCTGGCTGGCGGGGGCGGCCCTGCTGCACAGCGCCGTCGTGACCGAGCGGCGCGGCGCGCTGGCGGGGTGGACGGTGTTCCTGGCGCTGCTGGCCTTCACCTTCTCCATGCTGGGCGCCTTCCTGGTGCGCTCGGGCGTGCTGACCAGCGTCCACGCCTTCGCGGTCGATCCCAAGCGGGGGATGATGCTGCTGGCGATCCTGGGGCTGACGGCGGGGGCGGCCTTCGCCCTGTTCGCCTGGCGCGCGCCGCAGCTGAAGGGCGGCGGCCTGTTCGCGCCGGTCAGCCGCGAGGGCGGTCTGGTGCTGAACAACCTGTTCCTGACGGCGGCGGCGGCGACGGTGCTCCTGGGCACCCTCTATCCGCTGATCCTAGAGGCGGCTTCGGGAGCGACCATCTCGGTCGGGCCGCCCTATTTCGCCGCCACCTTCGTCCCGCTGATGACCGTCGCCTGCCTGATCCTGCCGGCCGGGCCGCTGCTGGCGTGGAAGCGGGGCGACCTGAGGGGCGCGGTGCAGCGGCTGTGGGCCGCCGCCGTGCTGGCGCTGGCCGCAGGGCTGGCCGCCTTCGCCCTGTTCGAGCCGAGGAGGGCGCTGGCCGCCGGCGGCGTCGCCCTGGGGGCCTGGCTGATCGCCGGGGCGCTGGCCGAGGTCGCCGAGCGGGTGCGGCTGTTCCGCGTTCCCCTCGCGGAGACGCTGCGGCGGGCCCGAGGACTGCCGCTGGGCGCCTGGGGCATGGCGCTGGCGCACCTGGGCCTGGGGGTCTTCATCCTGGGCGCGGTGGTCGAGACGGGCTTCAAGGCCGAGAGTGCGCGGGCGCTTTCGCTGGGGCAGGCGGTGTCGGCCGGGCCGTGGACCGTCGCCCTGGACGACGTGCGGGTGGTCGAGGGGCCGAACTATCTGGCCGAGCAGGGGCGGCTGACCGTGCGGCCCCTGGACGGTCGCGGCCGCGCGGAGACGGTGACGGCCGAGCGGCGCTTCTTTCCCGCCGGGGGGCAGACGACGACCGAGGTCGGGCTGGATTTCCGGGGACTGGACGACGTCTATGTGGTGCTGGGCGAGCGGGCCGAGGTCGAGGGGCGGCCCGCCTGGACCGTACGCCTGTACTGGAATCCGTGGGCGCGGCTGATCTTCCTGGGGCCGGCGATCATGGCGCTGGGCGGCCTGCTGTCGCTGCTGGACCGGCGGCTGCGGCTGGGCGTCGGCGCGCGGCGGAGGCGGGCGGCGTGAGGCGCCTGGCGCTCCTCTTGGCCGCGCCGGTGCTGGCGGTGATGCTAACGGCGGCCGAGCCGCCCGCCGCGCCGGACCGCCCCTTGCCCGACGCGGCGCAGGAGGCGCGCGCCCAGGCCCTGTTCAAGGACGTGCGCTGCGTCGTGTGCCAGCACGAATCCATCGCCGACAGCCCGGCGGGGGTGGCGGGCGACATGCGCCGCCTGATCCGCGAGGAGATCGCCGCCGGCGCCGACGACCGGGCCGTGCGCGACGATCTGGTGCGGCGCTTCGGCGACTATGTGCTGTTCCGGCCGCCGGTGCGGGTCGGCACCTGGCTGCTGTGGTTCGGGCCGTTCGCCCTGGTGTTTCTGGCCGGCGCGGCCATGGCCTTGTGGGCGCGGCGGCGCCGCACGGACGTTCCGCCTCTGTCGCCGGAGGAGGAGGCGCGGCTGGCCGAGACTCTCGAGAATGAGAGGCTTCGCCGCGAAGCTGACGCAACCTCGCCACACGGCGGGCGCTAGACGGGAACAACGATCGCCAGCCGAAGATTGGCCAAGGCCGCGTTCGGTCTATATTCATCGCGAACCCGGGGCCCGCTCGGCGCCGGACAGAGGATCGCAAGGAAGACGATGCTGAAGCGCAAGGAGTTCATTCTGGGGGCCGCGGCGGGACTGACGCTGGCGGCGGCGGCGACGGCGGGCGGGGTCATCACCTGGCCGGGCGCGCATGCCGATCCCCAGGCGGTCAACCGGATCACCCCGGTTCCGGCCAACGGCGAAAACTTCACCCCGCCGCCGGGCGCGCCCAACAGCTTCGCCACCATCTTCGAACAGGTCGCGCCCGCCGTGGTGCAGATCGACGTGACGGTGCCGGTCGAGCAGCCGCAGGGCATGTTCCAGATCCCCGGCCTGCCGTTCCAGTTCGTGCCGCCCAACGGACGGGGCGGCCAGGGCCAGGACGCCGAGCCGCAGACGACCCAGGGCGCGGGCTCGGGCTTCTTCATCTCGCAGGACGGCTATATCGTTACCAACAACCACGTCGTCGCCGACGCCACCGACATCAAGGTGAAGATGTCCGACGGCCGCGAGTTGCCGGCCCGGCTGATCGGTCGTGACGCGGGCACCGACCTGGCGGTGATCAAGGTCGAGGGCGATAACTTCAAATACGTCAGCTTCGAGGAAACGGCCCAGCCGCGCGTCGGCGACTGGGTCATCGCCATCGGCAATCCCTTCGGCCTGGGCGGCACGGCGACCGCTGGCATCGTCTCGGCCAAGGCGCGCGACATCGATCCGCGCGGCTACAACGATTACATCCAGATCGACGCGGCCATCAACCGGGGCAACTCGGGCGGTCCGACCTTCGACATCTACGGCCGGGTGATCGGCGTGAACTCGGCCATCTATTCGCCTAGCGGCGGATCGGTCGGCATCGGCTTCGCCATTCCGGCGGACACCGCCAAGTCCATCACCGAACGGCTGATGCGCGGCGAGTCGATCGAGCGCGGCTACATGGGCGTGACGATCGCCACCCTGGCGGACGAGATCCGGGACAGTCTGGGCCTGCCGGCCTCGACGAAGGGCGCCTATGTCAACGACGTGACTCCCGGCGGTCCGGGCGAAAACGCCGGCCTGCGCGCCGGCGACATCGTGGTGGCGCTGAACGGCCATGCGGTCGAGAGCAACACCGATCTGACCCGCGCCGTCGGCTCGGCCAAGCCGGGCGACACCCTGCGGCTGGACATCCTGCGTGAGGGCCGCCGCCAGACGGTGAACGTCCGCGCCGGAACGCGGCCCGCCGATCTGGAGGTCGCGGCGGCTGACGGGGACGGCGGCATGCCCCAGCCTGGCAAGCCTGGCGCGGCGGCCGGCGAGGCGGTCGAGGGGCTGACGGTCGCCCCCGTGACCGGCGCCCTGCGCGACCGCTACGACATCCCGGCAGGCGTCAGCGGCCTGGTGGTGACCGACGTCAGCGCCCAGTCGCGCGCCGGCCGCCTGGGCTTCCGCCCCGGCATGGTGATCGTGCAGGCCAACGGTCGGGCCGTCGGCTCGGCCAACGACCTGAAGGGCGCCGTCGACGCAGTGAAGGCGGCGGGCCGTCCGGGCGTGCTGCTGTTGGTCCGCACGGCCGACGGCAACCGCCCGATCGTGCTGCCGCTGCAGGACAAGAACTGAGCCGCAGTCTGAACAAGGCTTAACTCACCCAATCGCCGCCGATGCGCTAACATCGGCGGCGATTTTGATTCCGGGAGAGGGCGCGATGCGGATTCTGGTGGTCGAGGACGACGCCGAGGCGGCGACGGCCATGGTGCGGGGCCTGTCTGAGGCCGGCCATGAGGTGACCCACGCGGTGGACGGCGCCTTCGGCCTCCTGGAGGCGCAGAAGGGCGGCTATGACGTCTATGTCGTCGACCGGATGATGCCGCGCCTGGACGGCGTCGGCATGGTCGAGACGGTCCGGAAGGGCGGCGACCAGACGCCGGTGCTGTTCCTTTCGGCTCTGGGCGAGGTGGAGGACCGGGTGACGGGGCTGCGGGCCGGCGCCGACGACTATCTGGTCAAGCCCTACGCCTTTTCCGAACTGATCGCGCGGGTCGAGGCCCTGGCGCGGCGGCGCGAGACGGGCGGGGTGCAGACGGTGCTGAAGGTCGGCGAGCTGGAGATGAACCTGATCGCCCGCACGGTCCATCGCGGCGACACCGAGATCGACCTGCAGCCGCGCGAGTTCCAACTGCTGGAGTTCCTGATGCGCCACGCCGGCCAGTCGGTGACGCGCACCATGCTGCTGGAGAAGGTGTGGGAATATCACTTCGATCCCCAGACAAACGTCATCGACGTCCACATCAGCCGCCTGCGCTCCAAGATCGACAAGGGTTTCGACAAGGCCATGCTGCAGACGGTGCGCGGGGCCGGGTATCGGCTGGAGGCGTGATAATTCTCCCTCCCCTTCATGGGGAGGGTAGTCGCGCAGCGACCGGGTGGGGGATGCGCCATGTCGGAAGCCACAGTCCGCGCCCGGGCCATGCGAAAGGCGCTCACGCCGCCGGAGGCACGGATGTGGGTCAACCTGAAACGCCTGCGGTCCGAAGGTTATCATTTTCGGCGACAGGCCCCGTTTCGGGGCTACTTTCTGGATTTCGTCTGTTTCGAGCGACGCTTGGTGATTGAAGTCGATGGCCAGCAACACCGTGAGGACGCGCAGGCGCTGCATGATGCGCGTCGCGACGCCGTATTGGCCCGTGAAGGTTTCCTGACGCTGCGTTTCGACAATGCGGCGATCCGGGATCATGTAGGCGACGTGATGGATCATGTGCTGAGGACGCTTCAGGCGCGCCCCACCCGGTCGCTGCGCGACCACCCTCCCCATGAAGGGGAGGGAGAATAGTTGCGCCTTCCCTCCCTCCTTCGCCGCACGCCGTTTCGGCTGACGCTGCTGTTCCTGGCGCTGTTCGTGGCGGCGGCGGGGGCGATCCTGGCCTATGTCTATTTCGCCTCGGCGTCGGAGGCGCAGGCGCGGGCGCAGAAGGATGTCGAGAGCGAACTGACCGCCCTGACCGCCATCCACCGCACGCGCGGGATCGACGCGCTGAACCAGGCGCTGGTGGAGCGCTCGATCCGGGGCGGGCCCTATCTCTATCTTCTGACGGACCGGGCCGGGACGACCATCACCGGCAATGTCTCGGATTCGCCGATCGACATTGATCCGGAGGCGCCGGCCGGGCGCGGCGACTGGGAGACCTTCCGCCTGACCGACACCGACGACCAGGGGCGGGTGCAGCGGCGCCGCTCGATCGGCGTGGTCATGACCCTGTCGGGCGGCGAGCATCTGTTCGTCGGCCAGGACATCGGCGATATCGAAGACTATCTGGCGCGGCTGACCCAGGCGTTGTGGGGCGCGATGGCGCTGGTGATCCTGCTGGGCCTGGCCGGCGGCCTCTACATCAGCCGGCAGGTGGAGCGCGGCATGGCCGGGCTGAACCGCGTGGTCCAGGCGGTGCAGGAGGGCGACCTGAAGCAGCGCGTCCCGGCGCGCCACTCCGGCGACGAACTGGACGAACTGGGCCAGGGGCTGAACGTCATGCTGGACCGGCTGGAGGCCTCCATGGCCTCGATCCGCCACGCCGGCGACGCCATCGCCCACGACCTGCGCTCTCCGCTGACGCGGATGCGGGCCAAGCTGGAGGTGGCGCTGATCGACGCCGAGGCGGGCAAGATCGACGGCGTGGACGCCCTGACCATCGCGCTGGACGAGGCGGACCACCTGCTGAAGACCTTCAACACCGTCCTGGCCATCGCGCGGCTGCAGGCGGGGGGCGCGCCTGACCCTAAGGTGTTCGACGCCGCCGACCTGGCCGCCGACATGGCGGAACTGTACGAGCCGGCGGCCGAGGACAAGGACATCGACTTCTCCGCCGAGGTCGAGAAGGGGCTGATGGTCGAGGGCAATCCGCCCTTCCTGGCGCAGGCCCTGGCCAACATCATCGACAACGCCATCAAATACACCCCGGCCGGCGGGGCGGTGAAGCTGAGGGCGCGGCGGCGCTCCTCGGGCGAGATCGAATATTCGGTCACCGACACCGGGCCCGGCGTGCCGGAGGAGGACCGCGAGCGGGTGGTCCAGCGCTTCGTGCGCCTGGACAACAGCCGCACCGAGCCGGGCTCGGGCCTGGGCCTGTCGCTGGTGACGGCGGTGGCGGAGGCCCACGCCGGCCGCGTGGTGCTGGACGAGGGACCGGGCGCCTATGGCGGCTTCGGGCCGGGGCTAAGGGTCGCGCTGGTGCTGCCGCCAGCGAGCGGCTCGCAGTGATTTCCTCCTCCGCTCATCCCCGCGAAAGCGGGGACCCAGCCCTTTGGGCGCGCGGCCTTGTGGCGTTGGCCGAGATCGTGGTCCAACGCAGGGTGTCGTGAAAGCACTGGGTCCCCGCTTTCGCGGGGATGAGCGGAATAGACTGATGGCTACCCCCCTTTTTCAACGCCTGAGGCCCGCTGGGCCGGTGGTCGATGAGGCCGCCGCCGGGCGGCTGCGCGAGGCCTTGAGCGAGGCGGCGGAGGCCGACGGCTGGACGGCGACGCTGGAGGCGACCTGGCCGGCGCTGGCGCCGGCGGCTGCGGCCTCGCCCTATCTGTCCGGGCTGATGCGGCGGCGGCCGGATTCTCTGCACCGCCTGCTGGAGGCCGAGCCCGAGGCGGCGCTGGCGCGCATCATCGCGGAAACTGATGCGCTGTCCGGCGGCCCCGAGGCGGTGAAGCGGCCGCTGCGCCTGCTGAAGGCCGACCTGCACCTTCTGACGGCCCTGTCCGACCTGGGCGGGGCCTGGGACCTGGACCAGGTGACCGGCGCCCTGTCCGGATTCGCCGACGCCGCCTGCCGCGCCGCGCTGCGGGCCGCCGCGCATGAGCCGCGCGAGAAAGGCCGGCTGCTGTCGGCGGCCGACGATTCGCGCGGACCGGTCCCCGGCTTGTTCGGCCTGGCCATGGGCAAGCACGGCGCGAACGAGCTGAACTATTCCTCCGACATCGACATCTCGCTCTTCTATGAGCCGCGCCTGCTGACGGTGGCTCTGGCGGAGGGCGAGGAGATGCAGTGCTTCGTCGACCGGCTGGCCCGGACGCTGGCGACCCTGCTGACCGAGCGGACGGCCGACGGCTATGTGTTCCGCGTCGACCTGAGGCTGCGGCCCGATCCGTCGTCGACGCCGCCGGTAGTCGCGGCGCCGGCAGCCCTGGCCTACTATGAGAGCGTCGGCCAGAACTGGGAGCGGGCGGCCTTCATCAAGGCGCGGCCGGTGCTGGGCGACCTGAGGACCGCCGGCCGGTTCCTGAAGGGCATGGTCCCGTTCATCTGGCGGCGCAGCCTGGACTACGCCGCCGTGCTCGACATCCAGGCGATCAAGCGCCAGATCCACGTGCACAAGACCGGCGAGGGGCTGGCGGCGGCCGGCGCCAATCTGAAGCTGGGGCGCGGCGGCATCCGCGAGATCGAATTCTACGCCCAGACCCAGCAGCTGATCCTGGGCGGGCGGGATCCGGCGCTGAGGACGCCGCGCACGCTGGAGGCGCTGCGGGCTCTCGCGGGCGCCGGCCATGTGCCCGATGCGGTCGCCGATGAGCTGTCGGCCGCCTATGTCGAACTGCGCGGCCTGGAGCACCGGGTGCAGATGCTGGACGACGAGCAGACGCACCGCCTGCCGGAGGACCCCGAACGGCGCGCCGCCGTCGCCGCCCTGGCGGGGGAGGGAGACCTGGCGCTGTTCGACGCGGGCGTCGAAGGCCTGCTGTTCGGCGTCAACCGCCGCTACGGCGAGCTGTTCGAGGGTGGGGAGGCGCTGGATTCCGACTACGGCAGCCTGGTGTTCACCGGGGTCGAGAACGATCCGGAGACGTTGGACACCCTGCGGCGCATGGGTTTTTCGGAGGCCGCGTCGGTCGCCGACACCATCCGCAGCTGGCACCACGGCCACATTCCCGCGACGCGCACCGCGCGGGGCCGCGAACTGTTCACGCGACTGGCCCCGCGCCTGCTGGAGGCGCTGGCGCGGACCGGGGCGCCGGACGAGGGGTTCCGACGCTTCGCCGTCTTCTTCTCCGGCCTGGCGGCGGGGGTGCAGGTGCAGGCGCTGTTCCTGAACCAGCCCAAGCTGTTCGGCATGGTGGTGGGGGTGATGGCCTTCGCCCCGCGCCTGGCCCGGACCCTGGCGCGCCAGCCGGCGGCGCTGGACGGGGTGCTGGACGCGCGCTTCCTGACCGACCTGTCGGACGACAGCGGCCTGGGCGAGCAGATGCTGCGCGAGGCGGGAGAGGAAGAGGATTTCGAGGGCGCGATGAACGCGGTGCGGCGGCTGCACCGCGAACAGCTGTTCCGCATCGGCCTGCACGCCCTGACCGGGCGGGCGGGGCCGGAGGCGGCGGGGCGGGCCTACGC
>JAEWDF010000021.1 GCA_023390245.1 Pseudomonadota bacterium | reverse complement strand
GTCTCTGCCGCCCATCGGCGGTTCCGCGCCGCTGACGCCGGACCAGCGGACGGGCGCGCCCGCAACCGTGACGCCCCCCGCAGCCGACCCGGCCGCGACGACGGCCCCGGCGCCCCGACCCCGCCCGGCGGAGACGACCCGGCCGACGCCGGCCGCCGAATCCCCCGCGCTCGACGCCTCGGCGCGGGCGCGCCTGCCCTTCTCGATCGACCTGCCCGACGGCGTGGACCTTGTCGTGTCGCACGAGGGCTCGGACGCCGCCGTCTACGCCGTGCGCCAGGGTCGGCGCACCCTGGCCATGATCTATGCGGGCCCGTCGTCGCAGTTCCCGATCTATGACGGCCAGATGGTCCAGGCCGGCGGGCGCGCCAGCGTCATCGTTCCGGAGGGCGCGCGCCGCGTCGCCATGGAGCACCTGTTCCAGCGCGCCGCCGCCCCGCGCGAGGTGCACGTCTGGGTCGCCAGCGTCGACGGCGCCGACCGGGATCTGGCCGAACGGATCGCCCAGTCGGTGGACATCCGCTAGGTCGCGTCACCACCCATCTTGGTCCTCGCCTAGGCCTTGCGCCTAGGAATGGCGCCGAAGGAGCGGGCGCCCCACCCATCCGCACTTCACGCACGCTTGATCCGCGATCGTCCCCTCGCCGCGCGTGGCGCCTTGCGGCGACTCTCCGCATGCGCAAACCTGCAAACGGTTCGCAGTTGCAGGAGTCGATCCGTGATCGTGATGACGACAGGACTGTCCGGCCTGATGCTGCTGATGCGCCAGGACGATCGCCGCCCCCCGGATCGCCCGGCGCGCGAAGCGTCCGCCCGATCCGGCCCGGCCGTTCGTCGGCGCCCCGCCCTAGGGAACAAGGCGGCCCATTAGCCGACCTGGGCGCGATGCCGCAGGAAGGCGTCGGCCAGGACGCAGGCGGCCATGGCCTCCACCACCGGCACGGCGCGCAGGGCGACGCACGGATCGTGCCGCCCCTTGGTGCGCAGGTCGGTCTCGGTCCCGTCGCGGGTGATGGTCTGGCGCGGTGTCAGGATGGAGGAGGTCGGCTTGAACGCCACCCGCGCCGTCACCGGCTGGCCCGTCGAGATGCCGCCCAGCACGCCGCCCGCCTTGTTCGACAGGAAGACCGGCTGCTTGTTCAGGTCCAGCCGCATCTCGTCGGCGTTCTCCTCGCCCGACAATTCGGCCGCGCCGAAGCCCGCGCCGATCTCGACCCCCTTGGCGGCGTTGATCGACATAAGGGCGGCGGCCAGTTCGGCGTCCAGCTTGCCATAGAGCGGCGCGCCCCAGCCGGCGGGAACGCCCGTCACCTCCAGCGCGACGACCGCGCCGATGGAGGAGCCGGCCTTGCGCACCCCGTCCAGATAGGCCTCCCATTCCGGCACGACCTCGGCCGAGGCGGCGAACAGCGGATTGTCGTGCACGGCGTCGAAATCGACGGCCTCGTGCGCGATCCGGTGGGGGCCGATCTGGACCACCCCGGCGCGGATGCGCACGCCGTCGCCCAGGATGCGTCGCGCCACGGCTCCGGCGGCGACGCGGCTGGCGGTCTCGCGCGCCGAGGACCGGCCGCCGCCGCGATGGTCGCGCACCCCGTACTTGGCCTGATAGGGATAGTCGGCGTGGCCCGGCCGATAGGCGCGGGCGATCTCGCCATAGTCCTTGGACCGCTGGTCCTCGTTGCGGATCAGGATGGAGATGGGCGTGCCGGTCGTGACCGGGCCGTCGCCGTCGTCGAACATGCCCGACAGGATCTGGGCCGTGTCGCTTTCCTGGCGCTGGGTGACGAAGCGGGAACCGCCCGGCTTTCTCTGGTCCAGCCACGGCTGGATGTCCGCCTCGGTCAGCGGGATCAGCGGCGGGCAGCCGTCCACCACGCAGCCGATCGCCGGGCCGTGGCTTTCGCCCCAGGTGGTGACGCGGAACAGATGGCCGAAGGTGTTGTGCGACATGCTGAAGCTAATGGTCGAGTACGGCGGCGACGTCCAGCGTTCGCGCGGCCTCCATCAGACGACGATCCCGCGTCCACAGCCGCGCGCCGGGCGTCAGGCGGACGGAGGCGAGAAGCTGGGCGTCGACATAACCGATGCCCTTTCCGTAAAGGACGGCGGCGTCGATCAACCTGAGCGTCTCCTCATGAGAGGCCTCCAACGCTGGCGGCAACTTGGCCAGATCGGTCAGTATGCCCATACGATCACGCAGACCGCCGAGTGCGAGTTCGCCGAGCACGCACGGATGCATCAGCACGGACCGGCTTCCGAGCAACGTGCTCAATCGATCATCCTCAACCCGGAAGTGATCGACCCAGATCGAGGTGTCGACCAGAATCATTCGGGCTCGCTGCGGCGCCGTGGCGCCGCCGTGGCGTTCGGATCGGTCCCGCCCATGGCCGCGAGCCGGCGACCGGCCTCGACCTGGATCATGACCCTCAGGGCTTCGCGCACGAGCGAAGGAATGTCCTGAACGCCGGAATATTTCCTGGCCGTCGCCAGAAGTTCGTCGTCGATCGTAATCGTCGTTCGCATTGGCCACCTTGCATCGAAAATCGCATCAGAAGATGCGCTCTTTGATGCCTCCCTGCAAGGTCAGGCCGCCAGGCGCTCCGGCGTCCAGACCCTCGTGAAGCGGACCAGCAGGTCTTCGGCCGCCGAGGGCGCGTCGGCGCTGGGCTTCAGGGCGACGAACAGATGACCGGCCGCGCGGGCGCCGCGCGCCGGCAGGCCCAGGCCGCGCAGGCGAAGCTGGACCGGGACGGTCAGGCCGGGCGTGACCCAGGCCGAGCGCGGGCCGGCGTGGGTGTCGATCTCGATGCGGCCGCCGTCCTCCAGCAGGCGCGGCGGCGTCGGCCAGTCCATGAACAGGTCGTCGCCCATCGCCGAAAGGCCGTCGGCCGGACGGATCAGCACCGGCAGGTAAAGGTCCGCGCCGTCCTCGGCGCCGCCGCGCAGGCGCAGATGCTCGCCCGTGCGCAGGCCGGCGGGCGCGGCGACCCGCACGATCCGTCCGCCCAGGCGCAAGTCGACCGACGCGCCGCGCACGGCCTGGAGCGGGGT
>JAEWDF010000020.1 GCA_023390245.1 Pseudomonadota bacterium | reverse complement strand
ACCAGCTGTCCGACGAGCTGCTGAAGCTCAAGAAGGAACAGTTCAACCTGCGCTTCCAGGCCGCCACCGGCCAGATGGAAAAGACCCACCGGGTCTCGGAAGTGCGCAAGGACATCGCTCGCATCTCCACGCTCCTGCGTGAGAAGCGCGCTTCGTAAGGAAACGAATATGCCCAAGCGAATTCTTGAAGGCGTGGTCGTCTCCGACAAGGGCGACAAGACCGTCGTCGTGAAGGTGGAGCGCACGCTGCTGCACCCGGTTCTGAAGAAGACCGTGCGTCTTTCGAAGAAGTATCACGCGCACGACGAAGCCAACGCCCTGAAGGTCGGCGACATCGCTCGCATCGTCGAGTGCGCCCCCAAGTCCAAGCTGAAGCGCTGGGAAGTCCTCTCCCCGGCTTCGGCCTCGTAATCAGAAGGATCTGATCTTATGATCCAGATGCAAACTAACCTGGAAGTGGCCGACAACTCGGGCGCCCGCCGGGTCATGTGCATCAAGGTGTTGGGCGGCTCCAAGCGCCGCTACGCCTCGATCGGCGACACCATCGTCGCCTCCGTGAAGGAAGCCATCCCGCGCGGCCGCGTGAAGAAGGGCGACGTCGTTCGCGCCATCGTCGTGCGCACCGCCAAGGACATCCAGCGCAAGGACGGCTCGGTCATCCGCTTCGACAAGTCGGCCGCCGTCATCGTCAACAAGCAGAACGAGCCGGTCGGCACGCGGATCTTCGGCCCGGTTCCCCGCGAACTGCGCGCCAAGAACCACATGAAGATCATCTCGCTGGCTCCGGAGGTCCTGTAACATGGCCGCCAAGATCAAGAAGGGCGACCGCGTCGTCGTCCTGACCGGCAAGGACAAGGGCCGCACGGGCAACGTGCTGCGCGTCCTGCCGACCGAAAACCGCGTCGTCGTTGAAGGCGTCAACATGGTCCAGCGCCACACGCGCCCGAGCCAGGCTGACCCGCAAGGCGGCATCAAGAACAAGGAAGCGTCGCTTCACCTGTCGAACGTCGCGATCGCCGACGCCAACGGCAAGGCGACCCGCGTCGGCTTCAAGGTCGACGGCGACAAGAAGGTCCGCTTCGCCAAGACGACGGGAGACGTCATCTGATGGCCGACACCAAGTACACGCCTCGCCTCAAGGGCGAATACCAGGCGCGCATCCGCCAGGTGATGAAGGAAAAGTTCGGCTATACGAACGAGATGCAGGTGCCCAAGCTGGACAAGATCGTCCTGAACATGGGCATCGGCGAAGCGGTCGCGGATTCCAAGAAGGCGAACGCCGCCCTCAAGGACCTGACGCAGATCGCCGGCCAGAAGGCCGTGCCGACCAAGGCCCGCAACTCCATCGCCGGCTTCAAGCTGCGCGAAGGCATGGTCATCGGCGGCAAGGTCACGCTGCGCGGCGACCAGATGTACGAGTTCCTGGACCGGTTCATCACCGTGGCCCTGCCGCGCGTGAAGGATTTCCGGGGCCTGAAGGGAACCTCGTTTGACGGTCGCGGCAATTACGCCACCGGTCTGAAGGAGCACATCGTGTTCCCGGAGATCAATTACGACCAGATCGACCAGATGTGGGGCATGGACATCGTTGTCTGCACCACGGCCAAGACCGACGAGGAAGCCAAGGCTCTCCTGGTCGAGTTCAAGTTCCCGTTCGTGAACTGAGCGGGAAGGGAAGAGAACAATGGCTAAGAAAAGCGCCGTAAACCGCAACGAAGCCGTCAAGGCCCTGGTTGCGAAGTATGCCGCGAAGCGGGAAGCCCTTAAGGCTGTCGCCAACAACGAGAGCCTGCCGCTTGAGGAGCGCTTCGAAGCGCGCCTGAAGCTGGCGGCCCTTCCGCGCAACTCCGCGCCGAACCGCATCCGCAATCGCTGCGAGGTGACGGGTCGTCCGCGGGCTTATTACCGCAAGCTCAAGATGAGCCGTGTCGCCCTGCGAGAGCTGGGCAACCTGGGGCAGATCCCCGGCCTGACGAAGTCGAGCTGGTAAGGGGAGCGAACAGACATGATGATCAACGATCCCCTGAGCGACATGATCGCTCGCATCAAGAACGCGGCGACCCGCAAGCGTTCCAAGGTGCTGACCCCCGCCTCGCGTCTGCGCCAGCGCGTCCTCGACGTGCTGCAGGACGAAGGCTACATCCGCGGCTACAGCCTGGTTCAGAACCCGGGTGAGTTCCCGCAGTTCGAGATCGAGCTGAAGTACTTCGACGGCCAGCCGGTCATCGCCGAGATCAGCCGCGTGTCCAAGCCGGGCCGCCGCGTCTATTCGGCGATCGGCGACCTGAAGCCGGTCAAGAACGGCCTGGGCATCTCGATCCTTTCGACTTCGAAGGGCGTGATGTCCGACGCTTCGGCCCGCGACGCCAATGTCGGCGGCGAAGTCCTCTGCAGGGTCTACTGACATGTCCCGTATTGGCAAGAAAACCATCACCGTGCCGAAGGGCGTGACCGTCACGCTCAACGGCCAGAACATCTCGGTGAAGGGTCCGAAGGGCGAAAGCGCCTGGACCGTCGCCGAGGAAATCGAAATCAAGCAGGACGGCGACGAACTGTCGCTGACCCCGCGTTCGGACACCCAGCGCGCTCGCGCCATGTGGGGCCTGTCGCGCACCCTGGTCTCCAACCTGGTGACCGGCGTGACCGACGGTTTCGAGAAGAACCTGGAACTGGTCGGCGTGGGCTACCGCGCCGCCATGAAGGGCTCGAACCTGTCGCTGCAACTGGGCTTCTCGCACGACGTGGACATCGCGCCGCCGACCGGCGTGACCTTCGCCGTGCCGAAGCAGACCGAGATCAAGATCCACGGCTCGGACAAGCAGGCCGTCGGCCAGATCGCCGCCGTCATCCGCAAGCTGCGTCCGCCGGAACCCTACAAGGGCAAGGGCATCCGCTACGCCGGCGAGACCGTGCGCCGCAAGGAAGGCAAGAAGAAGTAAGTCATGGCTCTCTCTCTTCGACAACAAGCCAAGCGTCGCGCCGAGCGCACCCGTCGTCGCCTGAAGTCGGTCGCCGCCGGCCGCCTGCGTCTGTCGGTCCATCGTTCGGACAAGAACATCTCGGCCCAGATCATCGACGACGCCCAGGGCGTCACGATCGCGGCGGCCTCGTCGCTGGAAGGCGGCAAGGGCGCCAAGGGCTCGGACGTCGCGTCGGCCGCCAAGATCGGCAAGCTGATCGCCGAGCGGGCCATCGAGAAGGGCGTCAAGGACGTCGTCTTCGACCGCGGCCAGTACATCTATCACGGACGGGTGAAGGCGCTGGCGGAAGCCGCGCGCGAAGCCGGCCTGAACTTCTAAGGGAACGGCAACATGGCTCGTGAACCCCAACGCGGCGGCGGCGATCGCAATCGTCGCGACAACCGCAACGCTCCCGTCGACGGTCCGGACTCGGACATCATCGAGAAGCTGGTGCACATCAACCGCGTCGCCGCCACCGTGAAGGGCGGCCGCCGGTTCTCGTTCGCGGCCCTGATGGTCGTCGGCGACGGCAAGGGCCGCGTCGGCTTCGGTCACGGCAAGGCGCGCGAAGTGCCGGAAGCCATCCGCAAGGCGACCGAAGAAGCCAAGAAGACGATGATCCGCGTTCCGCTGCGCGAGAACCGCACCCTGCACCACGACGGCTCGGGCCGTTGGGGCGCCGGCAAGATCATGATGCGCGCGGCCCCTCCCGGGACCGGCGTCATCGCGGGCGGTCCGATGCGCGCGGTCCTCGAAACCCTCGGCGTCCAGGACGTCGTGGGCAAGTCGACCGGCTCTTCGAACCCCTACAACATGATCCGCGCCACCTTCGAGGCGCTGAAGGTCCAGTCGTCGCCGCGTCAGGTCGCCTCCAAGCGCGGCAAGAAGGTCGCCGACCTGATGGGCCGTCGCAACGACGGCGCCTCGGCGCCGGAAGCTGTGGAGTCCTAAGTCATGGCCGCCAAGAAAACCGTCACCATCAAGCAGATCGGTTCGCCGATCCGCCGCAAGAACGACCAGCGCGCCACTCTGGTGGGTCTGGGCCTAAACCGCATGGGCCGCGAAGCGACCCTGGAGGACACCCCCTCCGTCCGCGGCATGATCGCCAAGGTCCACCACCTGGTGGAAGTGGTCGAAAAGTAAGCCTTTCGCCCTCCTTCGGATCTCCGGGGGAGGGCGTTTCGCATCTTGCCTCCAAGACAAGGGTCGCCTAAGAGCGGCCCTTCAATTTTTACAGCCGAGTCCGGATCGACGATCCGGGCGCTAGCACCCGAAAGGATCAGGCACATGAAACTGAACGAAATCCGCGACAACGACGGCGCCCACAAGGGCCGCATGCGCGTCGGCCGTGGCCCGGGCTCGGGCAAGGGCAAGACCTCCGGCCGCGGCGTCAAGGGTCAGAAGTCCCGTACGGGCGTCAGCCTGCTGGGCTTCGAAGGCGGCCAGATGCCGCTGTACATGCGTATGCCCAAGCGCGGCTTCAACAATCCGAACGCCCTGAAGCTGGCCGAGGTGAACCTGTGGCGTCTGCAAGACGCCGTGGACGCCGGCAAGCTGGACGCCAAGGCCGAGATCAACGGCGCGGCCCTGGTCGCCGCCGGCGTGATCCGCCGCGCCAAGGACGGCGTGCGCGTGCTGGGCACCGGCGAACTGAAGGCCAAGCTGAACCTGGTCGTCTGGTCGGCCTCGTCGGGCGCCAAGAAGGCCATCGAGGCCGCCGGCGGCTCGATCACCGAGCAACGCATCGAAGCCGAAGCCAAGGCCGCCGCGCGCATCGAGAAGCGCAACGCCGCCAAGGGCAAGGCGCCGGCCGCCAAGGCCCCGAAGGGCGACGCCAACAAGGTGTCGGCCCGCGCCAAGCGCACGGCCGCCAAGGCCTGATCGAACGGTCGTCGCGGTCGTTCGACCGTGGTCTGAGCACATCGCGACGACGAAAGAACGGAAGCGGCCTCGCAAGAGCGCCGCTTTCCGCCTATCTGACGACTCTGTCAGTCGTGGGGACGCATAAATGGCTTCGGCCGCTGAACAACTCGCCGCCAATATGAACATGGGCTCGTTCGCGAAGGCGACCGAGCTGCACAAGCGCCTGCTGTTCACCCTGGGCGCCCTGCTGGTCTATCGGATCGGCACCTATGTTCCGATCCCGGGGATCAACTCCCAGGCCTTCCTGCAATTCTTCCAGGACCCGAGCGGACAGCGCGGCATCCTGGACATGTTCAACATGTTCTCGGGCGGCGCCGTCGAGCGGATGGCCATCTTCGCCCTGAACGTGATGCCCTATATCTCGGCGTCGATCATCGTGCAGCTGATGGGCACGGTGTATCCGCCGTGGGAAAAGCTGCGCAAGGAAGGCGGCGAGGCCGGCCGCAAGCAGCTGAACCAGTACACCCGCTACCTGACGGTGATCCTGGCCCTGGCCCAGTCCTTCGGCATCGCCGCGGGCCTGAACGCTCAGGCCGGCCTGGTCGACAATCCCGGCGTCTTCTTCATCGTCTCGACGGTCGTGACCCTGACCGGCGGCACCATGTTCCTGATGTGGCTGGGCGAGCAGATGACCGCGCGCGGCATCGGCAACGGCATCTCGCTGATCATCATGGCCGGCATCGTGGCCGTGCTGCCCTCAACCATCGTGCGCCTGCTGGGCCTGGCCCAGCAGGGTCAGATGTCGGCCTTCTCGCTGCTGTTCATCGCCGTGCTGGCGGTCGCCGTCGTGGCCTTCATCGTCTTCATGGAGCGCGCCCAGCGCCGACTTCTGATCCAGTATCCGAAGCGCCAGGAAGGCAACCGGATGGCCGGGGGTGAACGCTCGTTCCTGCCGCTGAAGGTCAACACCGCCGGCGTCATCCCGCCGATCTTCGCCTCGTCGCTGCTGATGCTGCCGACGACGGTGGCCAGCATCACGGCCAACGCCAACCTGCCCAGCTGGATGGGCTGGCTGCCGCTGGTCACCGCCCAGCTGACGCACGGCCAGCCGCTGTTCATGCTGCTGTATGGCCTGCTGATCATCTTCTTCTGCTTCTTCTACACCTCGATCACCTTCAACCCCGAGGACACGGCCGAGAACCTGCGCAAGTACGGCGGCTTCCTGCCAGGCATCCGTCCGGGGAAGCGCACGGCGGAGTATCTGGACTATGTCCTGACCCGTCTGACGGTAATCGGCGCCCTGTACATCACCGCCGTCTGCCTGCTGCCGGAGTTCCTGGTCGCGCAGATGGGCAACACCAGCCTGTACTTCGGCGGCACCTCGATCCTGATCGTCGTCTCGGTGACCATGGACACGGTGGCGCAGATCCAGTCGCAGCTGCTGGCGCACCAGT
The DNA here is from genome assembly GCA_023390245.1 of Pseudomonadota bacterium. Classification (GTDB taxonomy): domain Bacteria; phylum Pseudomonadota; class Alphaproteobacteria; order Caulobacterales; family Caulobacteraceae; genus Brevundimonas. The sequence goes on along the minus strand of JAEWDF010000020.1, from coordinate 14,387 downwards.
ACGAAGGGCTGATCAAGAAGGCGAAGCTGCGCGGCCGTGGCGGGCGCACGCCGACGGTCGTCCGCCGCTAAGTCGCCAATCATTAGACGCTCGGGGAGGGCTGAAGCGTGAACCTGATCCTGTTCGGACCGCCGGCGGCGGGCAAGGGCACCCAGGCCAAGCGGCTGGTGGAGGAGAAGGGCATGGTCCAGCTCTCCACCGGCGACATGCTGCGTGCGGCCATCGCCTCCGGCTCGGAATTGGGCCTGAAGGTCAAGGACGTGCTGACGCGCGGCGATCTGGTCACCGACGAGATCGTCATCGCCCTGATCGAGGATCGTCTGGCGGAGGCCGAGGCGGCTGGCGGCGCCATCTTCGACGGCTTCCCGCGCACCGTGGCCCAGGCCGAGGCGCTGGACGCCATGCTTGAAAAGCGCGGCGCCCGGATCGACGCCGTAGTCCGGCTGAAGGTCGACGACGCCGCCCTGACCGAACGGATCGGCAAGCGTTTCGCCGAGCAGGGCCGTCCGGACGACAATCCCGAGACCTTCAAGGACCGCCTGGCCGTCTACAACCGCCAGACCGCGCCGCTGCTGCCCTACTATCAGGCGCAGGGGAAGCTGACCGAGGTCGACGGCATGGGGGACATCGCATCGGTGGCCCAGGCGATCGACGCGGCCCTGGCCTGAAGACGGCGTCGGACTTGGGGCTGAATTGCCGGTTCGGGCGTTACGCCGCCTGATGTCGGATCGCCAGGACAATCCCGGACATGCAAGGCGCGCCCGCAAACGCTGGCGCGCCTTCGCCGTCTTTGCGGCGGTAGGGGCCGCCGAGGTCGGCCTGCTGCTGCTGGTCGGACAGGGCCGGGGCCGCCAGCCGCCGGCCGTCGCCGCGCCGCCTCCGCCGTTCGAGGTTATCCTGTACGATCCGCCGCCGCCCGTGTCGGACCAGCCGCCGGCTCCGGAAACCGGCGGCGGGGCGCCGGCCGCGCCCTCCCGCGTGCACACGCCGACGCCGCCCAAGAAGGAGACGCCCAGGGAGGTTCCGGCCCCGCCGACGCCCGCGCCTGAGCCTGATCCCATCGTTGTCGGCGCCGCGCCACAGCCGTCGGGCCAGCCGGGCTTCGGCCAGGGCGGGCAGGGGACGGGCTCCGGGCCCGGGGCGGGGTCCGGATCGGGCGCCGGCTCCGGCTCGACCGGCCCGCGCCTGCTGACCGGCCCGACGCTGGGCCAGATCCAGGCCAACCACCCGCGCAACGCGCGCAGCCGTTATGGCCGCGTCGAGCTGTCGTGCCTCATCCGCCTGGACGAGCGGCTGGAAGGGTGTCGTGTCCTGTCCGAGGACCCGCCCGGCCTGGGCTTCGGATCGGCGGGCCTGACGGTGGCGGGCTACTTCCGCTTCCGCCCGCCGACGGAGGACGGGCGTCCCGTATCGGGTCAGCGGGTGACGGTCGGCGTCGACTTCGGCCGGCCGCGCTGATGCGACCGGCGGGCGTCGGGACACGTCCTGCGCAACGCAGACGTTGACGTGATGTGAATCGCCTGTATAAGGACGCCTTCCCGCGAAGGGCGCCACGCTCCTGGTCTGTTGACCGGAGCGTTTGTTGCGTCTGATCAGCGCGTATCTGGAGAATTTCGTGGCCCGTATCGCTGGCGTCAACATCCCGACCAACAAGCGCGTCGAAATCGCGCTTCAGTACATCCACGGCATCGGCCCCGCCGCCGCCAAGGACATCACCGCGAAGGTCGGCATCGAGCCGGCGCGCCGCGTGAACCAGCTGACGGACGCTGAAGTCCTGCAGATCCGCGAGACGATCGACAAGGATCACACCGTCGAGGGCGACCTGCGCCGCGAGACGTCGATGAACATCAAGCGCCTGATGGACCTGGCCTGCTATCGCGGCCTGCGTCACCGCAAGGGCCTGCCGGTCCGCGGCCAGCGCACCCACACCAACGCCCGCACCCGCAAGGGTCCGGCCAAGCCGATCGCCGGCAAGAAGAAGTAAGAGAGGGCTGATCGATGGCCAAGGAACCGGGTCGCGTTAAGAAGCGCGAGCGCAAGAACATCACCTCGGGCGTCGCCCATGTGAACGCCTCCTTCAACAACACCATGGTGACCATCACCGACGCGCAAGGGAATGCGATTTCCTGGTCGTCGGCCGGCCACATGGGCTTCAAGGGCTCGCGCAAGTCCACGCCGTACGCCGCCCAGATGGCCGCCGAGGACGCGGGCAAGAAGGCGCAGGAGCACGGCCTGAAGACGCTGGAAGTCAACGTTTCCGGCCCGGGTTCGGGTCGTGAATCGGCCCTGCGCGCCCTGCAGGCCGTCGGCCTGACGATCACCACCATCCGTGACGTCACCCCGATGCCGCACAACGGCTGCCGTCCGCCGAAGCGCCGCCGCGTCTAAGCACGCGACGACGACGGAAAGCACCCCCATCTCCGTCGGTTCCATCGTGGCCTCGTCGACAAGGCCGGAACCGACGAAACCCGTTCGAGGGACAAAATGATCGAAAGAAACTGGCAAGAGCTGATCCGTCCCGAGAAGCCGCAGGTGGAGACCGGTTCCGACGCCCAGCGTAAGGCGCGTCTGGTGGCCGAGCCCCTGGAACGCGGCTTCGGCGTGACGCTCGGCAACGCCCTGCGCCGTGTCCTGCTGTCCTCGCTGCAAGGCGCGGCGGTGACGGCCATCCAGATCGACGGCGTGGTCCACGAATTCTCGTCGCTGGAAGGCGTGCGGGAAGACGTCGTGGACATCGTCCTGAACATCAAGCAGCTGGCCCTTCGCATGCATGCCGAAGGTCCGAAGCGCATGACCCTGCGCGCCACGGGCCCCGGCCCGGTGACCGCCGGCCAGATCGACGTGCCGGCCGACATCGAGGTGCTGAACCCCGACCACGTCATCTGCACGCTGGACGACGGCGCCTCGGTGCGCATGGAACTGACCGTTCAGAACGGCAAGGGCTATGTCGCGGCCGAGTTCAACCGTCCGGAAGACGCGCCGATCGGCCTGATCGCCGTCGATGCCCTGTATTCGCCGGTCAAGCGCGTCGCCTATCGCGTCGAGCCGACCCGCCAGGGCCAGTCGCTGGACTATGACAAGCTGCTGCTGGAAGTGGAAACCAACGGCGCCGTCTCGCCGGTGGACGCGGTGGCCTACGCCGCGCGCATCCTGCAGGACCAACTGCAGATCTTCATCACCTTCGAGGAGCCGACCAAGGCGGTCGAGCAGGCGGACGGCAAGCCCGACCTGCCGTTCAACCCGGCCCTGCTGAAGAAGGTGGACGAGCTGGAGCTGTCGGTCCGTTCGGCCAACTGCCTGAAGAACGACAACATCGTCTACATCGGCGACCTGATCCAGAAGACCGAGGGCGAGATGCTTCGCACCCCGAACTTCGGCCGCAAGTCGCTGAACGAGATCAAGGAAGTCCTGGCGTCCATGGGCCTCAGCCTCGGTATGGACGTGCCGAACTGGCCGCCGGAAAACATCGAAGACCTGGCCAAGAAGTTCGACGACCAGATCTAAGTTTCAACCCTCCGCCCCAGGCCATGCGGCCGCGGAGCGGTTAGAATGAAGGGCCCCAGGTCCGGCCGGCAGGCTGGAAACCGGGGTTGAGTAGGAGAGACCACGATGCGCCACGGCGCCGCCTATCGTAAGCTGGGACGTACCTCCAGCCACCGCCAGGCCATGTTCGCCAACATGGCCGCCTCGCTGATCAAGCACGAGCAGATCACGACGACCCTGCCGAAGGCGAAGGAACTGCGTCCGTTCGTCGAGAAGCTGGTGACTCTGGCCAAGCGCGGCGACCTCCACGCCCGTCGCCAGGCCATCAGCGCCGTGCGCGACGTGCCGCAGGTCGGCAAGCTGTTCGAGACGCTGGGCCCCCGCTACGCGGAGCGCAACGGCGGATACATCCGCATCATGAAGGCGGGCTTCCGCCACGGCGACAACGCCCCGATGGCCGTGATCGAGTTCGTCGACCGCGACGAGGCCGCCAAGGGCCAGGACTCCGGTCCGGTCCAGGCGTTCGCGGACGACAGCGAAGACTAAGCCGGTCCTTCGGGATCGAACGCCGAAAGGGCGGCCGGAGCGATCCGGTCGCCCTTTTGCTTTGTCCGGCGCTGGGTCATGAAGCCGCCATGTCATCCGAATCCCGAGTCCGTATCGTCGACTACCGCCCCGACCACGCCGCCGCCTGGGCGCGGCTGAACGAGGCCTGGCTGGAGGAGGGCGGCTTCGCGATCGAGGCGAAGGACCGGCGCTCCATCGACGATCCGGACGGCGTCTTCCTGAAGACCGGCGGCCGTATCTTCATCGCCGAGCGGGAAGGGGAAGCCGTCGGATGCTGCGCCCTGATCCGGCTGGAGGACGGGTTCGAGGTCTCCAAGATGACGGTGACGCCGGCGGCGCGCGGCCACGGCCTGGCGCGGCGGCTGCTGGAGGCCTGTGAGACGGCCGCGCGGGCCGGCGGGGCCGCCCGGCTCTATCTGGAGACCAACAGCGCGCTGGCGCCGGCCCTGGCCCTGTATGACAGCTTCGGCTTCGTCCGCCTGCCGCCGCGGCCCACGCCCTATGTGCGGGCGGACGTCTTCATGGAGAAGCGGCTCCCGCCTGCCAGCAACTGGCCAGGGCCCCGGTCCATATGAGCAGGATGCACAGGACGTAGGCGGCCTTGTCCCAGGCGGTGCGGCGGGGCGGGGGTTTGTCGAATGGCGGCATCGCCAAGCTTGAAGCGGATTTCGCCGCGCGCCGAAATCGATTATGCGGGGCGTTCCTGTGAGCGGAGATCACATGACGCGGCCGCCGCTGACCGCCCTGCGCGCCTTCGAGGCCTTCGCCCGCCATCGCAGCATGACGCGGGCGGCGGCTGAGCTCTGCGTCACCCACGGCGCCGTCAGCCGCCAGATCGCCGCCCTGCAGGCGGCGCTGGGCGCGCCCCTTGTCCAGGGACCGCGCCATGCCCTGGTCCTGACCGAGGCGGGCGCCGAGCTGGCCGAGCGGCTGACCCAGGGCTTCGGCCTGATCGACCAGGCGGTGGCGCAGGTCCGGCACGGCCCGGCGCGCGAGATCGAGATCTCCTGCCTGGGCACCTTCGCCTTGAAATGGCTGATCCCGCGCCTGCCCGGTTTCGCGGAGGCGCATCCGGAGGTGCGGGTCAGGATGTCGGAATCCCACCTGCCGGTCGATTTCCGCCGCGATCGCTTCGACGGGGCGATCCGCATCCTGGAGCCGGAGGAGCGGCCGCCGGGCGCGCAGGTCGTCCGTTTCCTGGACCAGCACCAGGGGCCGGTCGGCGCGCCATGCCTGATGGCGGGCTTTGCGGCGCCGCGGGACCTGACGCAGGCGCCACGCCTGCGCTCGGCGACCTTCCGGCGCGCCTGGGCGACGTGGGCGGAACGGCAAGGACTGGACCTGCCGCCGGCCGAGGAACGGGAGTTCGCCCACAACCATTCGCTGGTGGAGGCGGCGGTGAGCGGCCTGGGCGTGGCCATCGCGCCCTGGGCCTTCGTCGCGCCGGACGTGGAGGCCGGACGCCTGGCCGCGCCGTTCGGCTTCGCGCTTCGCCCCTCCTACTTCGCCTTTCTGCGGCCGCAGGGGCGGCGCGACCGCGCGGTGGAGGCGTTCGGCGCCTGGCTGATGGAGGAGGGGCGGCGCAGCCCGCCGCCGCCTATTCCTTCGACAGGTCCTGCCGGCTGAACCGGGCCAGGGCGGCGCCGAACGGGACCAGGCACCACAGGGCCAGGCCCAGGATCGCCTTGGAGACGACGCCGGCCGGGGCGGCCTCGCCGGTCGCCGCCGCCTTCAGGGTGTCGTAGGCCAGGCCGGGCAGCAGCAGTTGCGGCGCCCACATCGTCGGCGTCCAGCCCACCAGGCCCATCAGCGGCCCGCCCATGACGGTCTGCACGAAGCCGACCACCAGCGGGACGAACAGGGCGGCCAGCAGGGAACGGGTCAGGACGGCGGCCAGCAGGGCGACCAGGCCGTACTGGACGATCCGCACATAGGACAGCAGGAACACCAGCAGGAACCGCCCCGGCTCCACCGAGCCGGCGTCGAACGTCAGCGGCCGTCCGGTCACCAGGGCCTGGGACAGGATGAAGACGACGCTCGCCAGCAGGTAGGCGACCATCGCCGCCAGGGCCGCCAGCTTCATCACCCCGACCTTGCCCATCAGCAGCATGGGCCGGGTGTTTCGCGCGCTGATCAGCCGCCAGGTCTCCCAGCGATAGTCGCCGGCGTAGACCACCGCCGCCGCGATCAGCATGAAGGCCAGGGCCGCGCCATTGGCGCCGCCGCCGGCGCCCATGTCGAAGGCGAGGGCCAGATCGACCGGCTGTCCGCCCATGCCGGCGGGCAGGGCCGCCTGGGCCGCCAGGGCGTCGCCCTTGCTCTTGCTCAGGACATGGAAGGCGACGCCGCCGACGGCGAACATCAGCGGCACGAAGAAGACGCCCAGGAACAGGGCCGTCCGGTTGCGGATCAGGCGATAGACCTCGGACCACAGGGCGTCAGCCAGCATGATCGCCTCCCGGCGCGCCGGCCCAGCCGGTCTCGCTCATGAACACCGTCTCCAGGTCCATCCCGATCCAGCGCGCCTCCTCGATGTCGACGCCGGCCTTGACCAGGTCGCGGATCAGGGCGGGGGCCTCGGCGCGTTCGATCGCGGCCAGCACCGCGTCGCCGTCCAGCGCCCCCCGGTCGCCCAGCACCGCCATGGCCTTGGCCAGCGGCGTCGCCGTCAGCCGCAGCCGGCCGCCGGAGGCCGTCAATTCGGACACCAGGCCCTCGGCGACCACCCGGCCCCGGTTCAGGATGGCGACGCGGTCACAGACGCGCTGGACCTCCTGCAACTGGTGGCTGGCCAGCACCACGGTCACGCCGTCCCGGTCGGCCAGGTCGCGGATCAGGGCGCGCATCTCCTGGATGCCGGGCGGGTCCATGCCGCTGGTCGGCTCGTCCAGGATGACCAGGTCGGGCCGGGTCATCAGCGCCGCCGCCACGCCCAGCCGCTGCATCATGCCGACCGAGAAGCCGCGCACCCGCCGGTCGGCCGCCTCGCTCAGGCCGACACGGTTCAGCCAGGCGTCGATGTCGGTCCTGGCCACGCCGCCATGGGCGCGGCCCAGCCATTCCAGGACCTGGCGCGCCGTCAGGAAGGGCGGAAAGCGCGGCGTCTCGATCATCGAGCCCATCCGCCGCATCGCCCTGGGATCGCCCATGCGACCGCCCATCACGGTGGCGTCGCCCTCGGTCGGCCGGACCAGGCCCAGCAGGGTCCGGAACAGGGTCGACTTGCCGGCCCCGTTCGGCCCCAGCACGCCATAGACGCCGCCGCGCGGGATCGACAGGTCCAGGCCGTCCAGCGCCTTGACGGTCCCGTAGGTCTTGGTCAGGCCGCGGACTTCGATGACGGTGTCCATGCCGGGAGCATGGCGCGCGAACGGCGATCTCACAAGCCGTCGCCAGGCCGTCGCGGATTAAGTTTAGGCAATGTCGCCGTCGTCAACCGGAGCCCGCCATGCCGGGTCTTCTGCTCATCCTCGTCCAGCCCTTCCTGGCGCGGATGCTGGGCATCGCCGCCCCTGCCGGCGACGGGCTCCGGAGGACTCGCTGGCGGTCACGGGGGATTGAGGCGGACAAGCCTCCGTCTCTCCGCTTCGCTCCGAGTTGCGTCTCCACAAGGCGGGGAGGAGACAGAAGCGCCTTTCACGCGGGGACCGCGAAGCGGTGGAGGGGCTCTTGCTACGGAATGCGCGTCCAGGTCTGGGTCTTGCACAGCGGCGCGACGACGCAGCCGCGCAGGCGCAGGGTGTTGTCGTTGGTCAGGGTGATGGTCCCCCGATAGGTGCGGCCGTCGGCCGGATTGTACACCGATCCGCCGGTCCATTCCGTCGGGCCGCCGGTGAAGCCCGACAGCATCTGCAGGCCGCGCAGGGTGCGGTTCCGCTGGGCCGCGTCGCGATTGTGCGTATCCCGCGCGTTGGCGTCGGCGCGGATGTGGTCGGAGTTGACCAGCGTCCCGCACAGGGCCTGGCCGCAGCGGCTGATGCGGACCTGGCCGCCGTTGGTCGGAGTCTGCCACAGGCCGATGGGATCGCCCGCCATGGCCGGGAAGGCGAGAGCGGCGGCGGCCAGAGCCGCGGCGGAGAAGAGGCCAGGTGTCATGGTCGTTTCCTTGTTTCGGATCGCGCGATCCCTTGCCCCGAGCGTGATCCGCCTTTGGGTCGGAAGCAAGGCTGCTCATTCCCGCTAAGCTGAGGAAAAACTGGACCTTAGGTCAAGTTTCAGCCGCCGATCAGCGTGAGCCATTCGTCTTCGGTCAGGACTTCGACGCCGTGCTTCTCCGCCTCCTTCAGCTTCGAGCCGGCGCCGGGGCCGGCGACGACATAGTCGGTCTTCTTCGACACCGATCCCGACACCTTGGCTCCCAGGCTCTCGGCGCGCGCCTTGGCCTCGTCGCGGGTGAACCGTTCCAGCGCGCCGGTGAAGACCACCGTCTTGCCGGCCACGGGCGTGTCGGCCTTGGGGCGCTCGGCGTCGACGATCTCGGTCAGTTCCGCCTCCAGCGCCGCGACGACCGCCAGGTTGTGCGGTTCGTGGAAGAAGTGGGCCAGGGCTTCGGCCGCGACCGGCCCGACGCCGGTGACGCCGGCGATCTGGTTCAGCATCTCCGAGGGACCCTGCCGCGCCGTCTCGGCCAGGCGCCGCAGCCCGGCCCAGTCGTCCGCCAGCCCCGCCAGCGCCTTCCGGGCCGGCGCCGCCAGGCCGGGGAAGGCCTGGCTGATCTTCATGTCAGGCGTGGCCTCCGGCCAGGGGTCGGCTTCGGCCAAAGTCGCGTCGGCCATCTGCGCCAGTACGCGGGCCGACACGGCGGGCGTCGCCGCCAGGTCGTTCCACGCCTCGCTTGGCAGGCCCTGTGCGGCCTCCAGGCAGGCGGCCTTCAGGTCGGCCCAGCTTTCGAAGGCGCGCGCCAGCACCAGGGATGTCTGCTCGCCGATCTCGCGCACGCCCAGGCCGAACAGGAACCGGTCCAGGCTGATGCGGCGGCGCGCCTCTATGCCCGCGACCAGGTTGCGGATGCTGGTTTCGCCATAGCCGTCCTCGGCCTGGAGCTCGGCCAGCTTGGCCTCGTCGCGGGCCAGGCGGAAGATGTCGGCGGGTTCCCGGATCCAGCCGCGCGCATGGAAGGCGATCAACTGCTTCTCGCCCAAGCCCTCGATGTCGAAGGCGCGGCGGCCGACGAAATGCTTCAGCCGCTCGACGATCTGGGCGTCGCAGATCAGGCCGCCGGTGCAGCGGCGCTTGACCTCGTCGCCCTCGCGCACCGCCTCGGATCCGCACACCGGGCAATGGTCGGGAAAGACGTAGGGAAGGGCGTCGGCCGGTCGCAGCTCGGGCACGATCCCCAGGATCTGCGGGATCACGTCGCCGGCGCGCTGCAGGCGCACGGTGTCGCCGATGCGCACGTCCAGCCGCTCGATCTCGTCCTCATTGTGCAGGGTGGCGTTGCGCACCACCACGCCGCCGACCGTCACAGGATGCAGCCGCGCCACCGGCGTCAGCGAGCCGGTGCGACCCACCTGGATGTCGATGCCCTCCAGCACCGTCGTCGCCTGCTGGGCCGGAAATTTGTGGGCGATGGCCCAGCGCGGGCTGCGCGCGACATAGCCGAGGCGGTGCTGCCAATCGATCCGATCGACCTTGTAGACCACGCCGTCGATGTCGTAGCCCAGCGACGCCCGGTCCCGCTCCAGTTCCCGATAGACCTCCAGCAAGCCCTCGGCGCCGAACACCCGGCGCGAACGGTCGTTCACCGGGAAACCCCAGGCCTTCAGCGTCTGGAGCGCGTCCCACTGGGTCGTGGCGAAGGCGGACGAATGCTCGCCCCAGGCGTAGGCGAAGAAGTTCAGCGGCCGGCCGGCGGTGATCGCTGCATCCTTCTGGCGCAGCGATCCGGCGGCGAAGTTGCGCGGATTGGCGTAGGTGCGCCGTCCTTCCGCCTCGGCGGCGGCGTTGAAGGCGGCGAAGGCGTCGTTGGGCGCATAGACCTCGCCCCGGATCTCGATGCGGTCGGGCCAGTCGTCGCCGTCCAGCGATCGGCGGACATCCCCGACGGTCTTCAGATTGGCGGTGACGTCCTCGCCGGTGCGGCCGTCGCCCCGGGTGGCGCCCAGCGCCAGGCGGCCGTCCACATAGAGCAGATTGGCCGACAGGCCGTCGATCTTGGGTTCGGCGACGAAGGCGATCGGCTCGTCCGCCGGCAGCCGCAGGAACCGGGCGATGCGCGCGACGAAATCGCGGACTTCGCCTTCGTCGAAGGCGTTGTCGAGCGACAGCATCGGCACGCCGTGGCGCACCTCGGCGAACTGGCTGGACGCCGCCGCGCCGACTTTGGCGGAAGGGGAATCGGGCCGCGCCAGGCCGGGAAAACGGGCCTCGACCGCACTGTTGCGGGCGCGCAAGGCGTCGTAGTCGGCGTCGGAGATCTCCGGCGCGGCCTCGGCGTAGAGGGCGTCGTGGCGCGCCATCTCGGCGGCCAGCCAGGCCAGCTCCCTTTCCGCCGCCTCGGGCGTCAGCTGCTTGACCGGGACGAAGGCGGGAATCGCGCTGGACATGGCCGTCTTCATATCACCGCCCGCCGCGGGCGCATGACAGATCATTATGCTGACGTTCGTCCCGCGCCGCGCTAAGCCTCGACCATGAACCTCCGGGAGCTGCTCATGATCCGATCCGCCCGCCGCCTCGCTCTGGTCGCCGGCCCTCTGCTGGTCCTGGCCGCCTGCGCCACCGAACCCGTGGTCGACGCCGCGGCCCCGGCGCCGGTCGAAGCGCCGGCCGCGAACAGTCCGTTGCTGGAGGATGTGCGGATCCTGTCGGCCGACGACATGGAAGGCCGCGACATCGGCGCGCCGGGCGGGGAGCGGGCGCGGGCCTACATCGTGTCCCGGCTGGAGGCCATGGGCGTCGCGCCGCCGCCGTTCGGCCGCCTGCAGCCCTTCGAGGCGACCGGCCGAACCCGGGAAGGTCCCAAGACCTTCAACGGGACCAACATCGTCGGCCTGATCCCGGGCACGCGCGTTCCGGACCGCTACATCGTGGTCACGGCGCACTACGACCATGTGGGCGTCAACAACGGCCAGATCTACAACGGCGCCGACGACAACGCCTCGGGCGTCGCCACCATGCTGGAGCTGGCGCGCCGGCTGAAGGCCCAGGCGCCGGAGCACAGCGTGCTGATCGTGGCCCTGGACGGGGAGGAGCGTGGTCTTCTGGGCGCCAAGGAATTCGTCAAGGCGCCGCCCGTGCCGCTGACCTCTATGTCGGTGAACGTCAACTTCGACATGGTCTCGCGCGCCGAGACCGACGGTCATCTGTGGGTCACGGGCGCCTACCAGAACCCCAATCTGCGGCCGATCCTGGAGCCGATCCCCGCCAATGGCGCGGTGTCGCTGGCCTTCGGCAAGGACACGCCGCAGGACAAGGAGGAAGACAACTGGGTCGACGCATCCGACCACGCCGCCTTCCACGACGCCGGCGTGCCCTTCCTGTACTTCGGCGTCGACTACCACCCGGACTATCACCGCCCGAGCGATGATTTCGAGCGGATCACGCCCTCGGTCTTCACCAGCGCGGCGGAACTGGCGATCGAGTCGTTCCACCGCCTCGACCGGGCGCTGGACCGCTGATGCGTCGGGGGGCGGCGCTGCTGGTCCTGGCCCTCGCCGCACTGGCGGGATGCGAGCGCGCCGCGCGGGACGAGGCGCCCGCGCGAGTGGAGGCGCCGCCCGCCCCGACCTTTCGCCACGCCTTCGAGGGAGACGTCTCGGGCGACTATCGCCCCGCGTCGCCGCAGCGCGAGGACCGCTGGCGCGTCGTCGGCCTCTATATCGGCCAGGAAACGGCGTTCCAGGCCTGGGAGGCGGGATCGCGGGATCACCCGCCGCTGCTGCTGACGCTGGAGGGGCCGGAGGGCCGCACGGCGGTGACGCCGACCCGCTACGGCGCCACCGATCAGGCGCTGAACCTGGAAGGCCGCACGGCGGAGGGGCGGACGGTGCGCTTCTCCGGGCGGCTCGACGCGGGCGCCCTGGCGACCGCGCGCCGCAACCTTGGCGACCAGACCGTGGTGGTCGCGGGCCGGGTCGATGTCGACGGGGTTCGGATTCCCGTGGCGCTCGGCTGGTGGGGCGGCGACTGAGGCTCAGGCCAGGGCGCGGGCCAGAAGGAAGGCGGCGGTCGCGATCAGCAGCCACAGCAGGCCGCCGATCGCGACCATGAGCGGCGTCGAACGGCGCCGCGCGAAAGGGCGCGCCGCGCCGCGCCTCTCGACGGACGCCGCGTGAGGGGGCGCGTCTGGCTCGTCGAGGTTGGCTCCACCGTCCACATAACAACTTATGGTAGAATGCATACGCGCCGTCAATGCATTTGGTGGCCTTTCAAGCCGCGACTCCGATTGGCGACGAGCGATCTTGATCGGCCGTCTCGTTGCCATCCAAGCCGGCAGATGCGAGAGCCGGACGCGAAAAGAGAGGAACCATGGCGGGCGTGACCATCTATGACGTGGCGGCGCGCGCCGGGGTCTCGATCAAGTCGGTGTCGCGGGTGCTGAACGGCGAAGCCAACGTCAGCCCGCAACTCAGGGAAAAGGTGGAGGCCGCCGTCAGGCGCCTCGGCTACCGTCGGAGCCTGTCGGCCCGATCGCTGGCGGGATCGTCGTCCTCCATCCTCACGGTCCTGGCCGACGCCGACCTGACGATCGAGCATTGGCGCAGCGGGCGCGGCAACGACTATCTGAGCCGGCTGGAACTCGGATTGCTGATGGAATGCCGTCAGGTCGACTATTACCTCATGGTCGAACTGGTCGATCACAAGGCCCCGACCCTCCAACGCGATCTCACGGCCCTGCTGGCGGCCATCCGTCCCGAAGGACTGGTGCTGACGCCGCCCACTTCCGACCATCCCGCGGTCCTGCAGGTGCTGGAGGATGCGGGCGCGGCTTATGCGCGCATAGGATCTGAGATCGAGCTGGACCGCGGGATCGCCATTCGCATGGACGAACGGCAGGCGGCCTACGACGTCACCAAGCACCTTCTCGACCTGGGGCATGTCCGGCTGGCGCATGTGTGCGGCCCCGCCGCCTATGCGGCCAGCCGGCTGAGACGGGAAGGATTTGAGGCCGCCCTGCGGGATCATGGCGTGACGCCAGACAGCCGATGGCTGATCGAGGGAGACTTCACCTTCCAGGGCGGCGTGGCGGCGGCCGAACGGCTCCTGGCGGCGACGCCCAGGCCGACAGCCGTGTTCGCGGGGAACGACGACATGGCGCTGGGCGTGGTGCAGACGGCGATGGCGGCTGGGCTCAGGGTGCCGCGGGACTTGTCGGTGGCGGGGTTCGACGACACGCCCAGCGCTTCGTTCGGCACGCCGCGCCTGACCACCATCCGCCAGCCCGTCGCCGAGATGGCGGCTGTGGCGGCCCGGAGCCTGATTCCGGCGCTCAAGGAGCAGGCGCCTTCGGACGCCGCGACGATGGTTCCCTATGCACTCATCATCCGGGAATCGACGGGCCGTCCCGCCAGCGCCTAATCCGCAGACGCCAAAGGTATTGTTGACAGCGCTGTCATATGAAGGGCTATTTGATCGGGATTCGGGTCGCAGGCGTTCGGCGGCCTGCTTGTCATGACGTGGAGGGCAAGGTCATGCGGGTTGCGATCTATCTGGCGGGCTTGATGCTGTCGGCCTCGCCATCGGCCTTGGCCCTGGCGCAGACGCCGGTTCCAGAGGCGGCGCGCGCGCATCCCGAGATGTGGCCATCGGCGGCGACCCCCGACGCGATCACCGACGCGGCGACGGAGGCGTTCGTCTCCGACCTTCTGAATGGGATGACGGTGGAGGAGAAGGTCGGCCAGCTGATCCAGGCGGACATTTCGGCGATCACGCCGGAGGACCTGCTGACCTATCCGCTGGGCTCGATCCTGGCGGGGGGCAGCTCCGGGCCATGGGGCGACGACAAGGCGTCGGCGCAGAAGTGGCTGGACCTGGCGCGGGCCTTCCGCGACGCCAACGCCAGACGCGGCGGGACGCTCATCCCGCTGATCTACGGCATCGACGCGGTGCACGGGCACAACAATGTGCCGGGGGCGACGATCTTTCCGCACAACATCGGCCTGGGGGCCGCGCGCGACCCCGACCTGATCCGGCGCATCGGGGAGGCGACGGCGCTGGAGGTGGCGGTGACGGGGGCCGACTGGACCTTCGGTCCGACGCTGGCGGTGCCGCGGGACGACCGTTGGGGCCGGTCCTACGAGGGCTATGCCGAGAACCCGGAGGTGCAGCGCGCCTACGCCGGGCCGATGACCCTGGGCCTCCAGGGCGAACTGGTTCAGGGCCGTCCGCTGGCGGCCGGC